>JANJTW010000028.1 GCA_024710925.1 Rhodocyclaceae bacterium
GGCGTCATCGTCAGCGCCGACGGCTACATCCTGACCAACTACCACGTCGTCGAGGCCGCCGACGCCGTCGAAGTGGCGCTCAATGATGGCCGCAAGCTACGCGCCCGCATCGTCGGCGCCGACCCGGAATCGGATCTCGCCGTGCTGCGCATCGTCGCCGACAAGACCAACGGCAAGCCGGAAGACCTGCGGCTGACGCCGATCACCTTCGGCCAGATGGAGGACGTCCGCGTCGGCGACGTCGTCCTCGCCATCGGCAACCCGTTCGGCGTCGGGCAGAGCGTGACCATGGGCATCGTCTCGGCGCTCGGCCGTTCGCAGCTCGGCATCAACACCTTCGAGAATTTCATCCAGACCGACGCGGCGATCAACCCCGGCAACTCGGGCGGCGCGCTGACCGACGCTGCCGGCAACCTGATCGGCATCAACACAGCGATCTACTCGCGCTCCGGCGGCTCGCTCGGCATCGGCTTCGCCATCCCGGTATCGACCGCCCGCAACGTCATGGAGCAGATCATCCAGACCGGCGGCGTCACGCGCGGCTGGATCGGCGTCGAAGCGCAGGAAATCTCGCCCGAGCTGGCCGAAAACTTCGGCCTGCCGGACACCGACGGCGCGCTGATCGCCGGCGTCGTCCGCGGCAGTCCGGCCGACGGCGGCGGCATCCGCCCCGGCGACGTGCTGCTCGCCGTCGGCGGCAAGCCGGTGCGCGACCCGCAGGGCATGCTCGACCTGATCGCCGCGCTGAAGCCGGGCGAGACGGTGCCGTTCAAGCTGCGCCGCGACAAGGTCATCCTCGACGCGCAGGTGAAGATCGGCAAGCGACCGGCGTCGGCGCGCGACCGGCAGGAATAGCGGGAACGCCATGTGCCAGCTGCTGGGGATGAACTGCAACGTTCCCACCGACATCTGCTTCTCCTTCACCGGCTTCCAGGCGCGCGGCGGCGCCACCGACGTGCACGCCGACGGCTGGGGCATCGCCTTCTTCGAGGGGCGGGGCGCGCGCCTCTTCCTCGACCCGCAGCCCTCGTCCGCATCGCCGATCGCCCGCCTGGTGCGCGACTATCCGATCCGCTCGAAGAACGTCGTCGCCCACATCCGCAAGGCGACGCAGGGCACCGTCGCACTCGAGAACACGCACCCCTTCATGCGCGAGGCCTGGGGCCGCTACTGGATCTTCGCGCACAACGGCCACCTGCCGGACTTCGCGCCGGCCCTGGACGGCGATTTCCTGCCGGTCGGCAACACCGACAGCGAACGCGCCTTCTGCTGGCTGCTGCAGACGATGCGACGGGAGTGCGGCGCCACGCCGCCGGACCACGCGCAGATCTTCGACGTCGCGCACCGGGTCGCCTGCAGCGTCGGCGCGCTCGGCGAATTCAACTTCCTGCTCGCCGGCAGCGACTTCATGATCGCGCACGCATCGACGCAGCTCTCCTACATCGTGCGCCAGGCGCCGTTCGCCGAGGCGCACCTGAAGGACGAGGACGTGACCGTGGACTTCAGCGAGGTAACGACGCCGGACGACCGGGTGGCGGTAATCGCGACGGTGCCGCTGACCGACAACGAGCCCTGGCGGGCGATGCCGCCGGGGACGCTGTGGCTGTTCGCGGAAGGGTCGCCGGTACGGCAGGCGGCGACGGTGGCCGGCGTGAAGCGGACGCCGGCCATCGCCGGCTGAGGATCAGGAACGGTCCTGGAGGCGTTTCTCGTCGGCCTCGCTGGCCGGCGCCCAGGCGTCGGCCGCCGCTTCCTTCGGCGGCGGCGCGGAGACGAAGCGGGCGAAGATGATGCCCAGTTCGTAGAGCAGGCACATCGGGATCGCCAGCGACAGCTGCGAGACGACGTCGGGCGGCGTGACGATGGCGGCGATGACGAAGGCGATGACGACGAAGTACGAGCGCCACTCCTTCAGCTTCTCGATCGTCACCAGCCCGAGCTTGACGAGCACGACGAGCACCACCGGCACCTCGAAGGACACCCCGAAGGCAAGGAACATGGTCATCACGAAGGACACGTAGGCCTCGATGTCCGGCGCCGGCGTGATGCTCTTCGGCGCGAAGCTGGCGATGAACTTGAAAGCCTGGCCGAAGACGAAGAAGTAGCAGAAGGCCATGCCGGCGATGAAAAGCACGGTGCTGGCGACGATCAGCGGCAGGCCGACGCGCTTTTCGTGCGCGTAGAGGCCGGGGGCGACGAAGGCCCAGACCTGGTAGAGGACGACCGGCAGCGCGAGGACGAAGGCGACCAGCATGGTCACCTTGATCGGCACCATGAACGGCGTGACGACGCCGATTGCGACCATCTTCGTGCCTTCCGGCAGCGTCTCGGTGAGCGGCAGCGCCATCAGGTCATAGATGGCGCCCGGGCCGGGATAGAGGCAGAGGCCGGCGAAGACGACGCCGACGGCGATCAGCGCGCGCACCAGACGGTCGCGCAGTTCGACCAGGTGCGAAACGAAGGATTCCTGTTGCTCGCTCATGCGTATCCGGGGGTCAGGCCTTGGCTTCGCCGTCCGGTGCCGCGGCAACCGGCGCCGTGGTGGCCGGCGGCGCTTCGGCGGTGGTGGCGGCGACGCTTTGCTGCGCCTCGGCGGCGGCCGACTCGATGGCGGCGGCGGCCTCCTTCGGCGCCTGCGTCACGCCGTCGGCGGTCTCGCGCAGCGAAGCCTCGGCCGTCTGCATCTGCGCCGTCACGCTGCGCTCCAGGCTGCGCGCCGAATCCTCGACCTGCGACTGCAACTTCTTCAACTCTTCCAGCTGCATCTCGCGATTGATGTCGGACTTGACGTCGTTTACGTAGCGCTGCAGCCGGCCGAGCAGATGCCCGGCCGTCCGCGCCACCTTGGGCAGGCGCTCTGGGCCGAGCACGACCAGCGCCACGATGGCGATGATCAGCATTTCGGAGAATGCGATGTCGAACATGGAACGGGTCGGATCGGGCGCGGCAGGAAACGGCGCGGCCGGCACGATGCCGGCCGCGGGCGCTCGCCGCGGCGGATCAGGACTTGGTCTTTTCCTTGACCTCGCCGTCGATGGTCTGGCCGGCGCCACCGACCTGCGGCGGCGTCTGCGCAGCGTCGGCCGGCTTTTCGCCGTCCTTCATGCCTTCCTTGAAGCCCTTCACCGCGCCGCCGAGGTCGGAGCCGACGTTGCGCAGCTTCTTGGTGCCGAAGACGAGGAGGATGATGACGAGGACGATCAGCCAGTGCCAGATGCTAAAGCTACCCATGTGTGTCTCCTAGGAATCTTTCTCAGATTTTTTTCAGCATCGGCCCGACCGGTTCCGGCCCGCCGACGATGTGGATGTGCAGGTGCGGGACTTCCTGATGGCCGACCCGCCCGGTGTTGATGATGATGCGGAAGCCGTCCGGGCTGCCCTGCTCGCTCGCCAGCCGGTTGGCGACGGCGAGCATCTTGCCGAGCACCGGCGTGTCGGCGTCGGTGACGTGCGCCAGCGACTCGACGTGCCGCTTCGGGATGACCAGGATGTGCACCGGCCGCGCCGGGGCGATGTCATTGAAGGCGAGGATGTCTTCGTCCTCGTAGACCTTCTTCGACGGGATCTCGCCGCGGACGATCTTGCAGAAGATGCAACTGGCGCTCACGCCTGCGTCCTCGACTTCTTCTCGTCGACGCCGGAGATGCCCTCGCGGCGACGCATTTCCTGCAGCAGGTCGTCGATCGACAGGTTGTTGAAGGCCAACAGCACCATCAGGTGGTACATGACGTCGGCCGACTCGCGCACGACGTGCAGCTTGTTGCCTTCCTTGCCGGCCATGATCAGCTCGGCGCATTCCTCGCCGATCTTCTTCAGGATCGAATCCGGTCCCTTGGCGAACAGCTGCGCCGTGTAGGAACTCTCCGGGTCGGCGTTGCGGCGCGAAGTGAGCGTCTCCGACAGGCGGTGCAGTACGTCGTGCGTGTTGTGCATCATTTTGCGTAGATTTCCTTCGGGTCTTTGAGAACCGGATCGACGGGCTGCCAGCGCCCGCCCTGCAATTCGTTGAAGAAGCAGCTCTGCCGGCCGGTATGGCAGGCGATGCCGCCTTCCTGTGCGATCGCCAGCAGCAGCACGTCGCCGTCGCAGTCGGTGCGGATCGCCGACACCTTCTGGTAGTGGCCGGACTCCTCGCCCTTCCTCCACAGCCGGGAACGCGAGCGCGACCAGTATACCGCGTTGCCGGTGCGCACCGTTTCCTCCAGCGCCTCGCGGTTCATCCAGGCGAACATCAGCACGCGGCCGGTCTCGGCATCCTGGGCGATCGCCGGAATAAGCCCGGCATCGTCCCATTTCAACGCCTCCAGCCACGGCAGGGCCGGGTTCAGGTCGCTCACAGGCGCACCTCGATGCCGCGTTCGCGCATGCGTTCCTTGGCCTGGCGCACGGTGTATTCGCCGAAGTGGAAGATCGACGCGGCGAGCACCGCGTCGGCATGGCCTTCGGTGACGCCGTCGGCCAGATGGTCGAGGTTGCCGACGCCGCCCGAGGCGATCACCGGGATGTCGACCGCATCGGCGACGGCGCGGGTCAGCGCCAGGTCGAAGCCGTTCTTGGTGCCGTCGCGGTCCATGCTGGTCAGCAGTATCTCGCCGGCGCCGAGTTGCTGCACCTTCTGCGCCCATGCGATGGCGCACATGCCGGTGCCCTTGCGGCCACCATGAGTGAATACTTCCCAACGCCCCGGCGCCGACTGCTTCGCGTCGATGGCGACGACGATGCACTGGTTGCCGACCTTGGCCGAGGACTCGGCGACGAGGTCCGGGTTCTGCACCGCGGCGGTATTCATGCTGACCTTGTCGGCGCCCGCGTTCAACAGCCGGCGCACGTCGGCGATGGCGCGCACGCCGCCGCCGACGGTGAGCGGGATGAAGACCTGCTCGGCGCAGGCCTCCACAATATGCAGGATGATGTCGCGCTGGTCGCTTGATGCCGTGATGTCGAGGAAGGTCACCTCGTCGGCGCCCTGCGCGTCGTAACGGCGGGCGATCTCGACCGGATCGCCGGCATCGCGCAGGTCGACGAAGTTGGTGCCCTTGACGACGCGGCCGGCGGTGACGTCGAGACAGGGAATGATTCGTTTGGCGAGCACTGTTTATCCGCTTGTTTGGCGCTGGGTTGCCGCGAAATGGCCGCTCACTGGCCGATTTCGTCGGCGAGCTTCTGCGCCGCCGCGAAGTCGAGCGAACCGTCGTAGACCGCGCGGCCGGCGATGGTGCCGGCGATGCCCTCGGCCTCGACCGCGCACAGCTTGCGGATGTCGTCGAGGTTGGACAGGCCGCCGGAGGCGATCACCGGGATGCGCAGCGCCTGCGCCAGCTTCACCGTGGCGTCGATATTGATGCCGGAGAGCATGCCGTCGCGACCGATGTCGGTGTAGATGATCGCCTCGACGCCATAGTCCTCGTATTTCTTCGCCAGGTCGACGACATCGTGGCCGGTCATCTTCGACCAACCGTCGACGGCGACCTTGCCGTCCTTGGCGTCCAGCCCGACGATGATGTGGCCGGGGAAGGCGCCGCAGGCGTCGTGCAGGAAGCCGGGGTTCTTCACCGCGGCGGTGCCGATGATCACGTAGGAGAGGCCGTCGTCGAGGCAGCGCTCGATGGTGTCGAGGTCGCGGATGCCGCCGCCGAGCTGGACCGGAATCTCGTCGCCGACCTCGGCGAGGATCGCCTTGATCGCGCTTTCGTTCTTCGGCTTGCCGGCGAAGGCACCGTTCAGGTCAACCAGGTGCAGGCGGCGGGCCCCCTGCTCCACCCACGCGCGCGCCTGCGCGGCCGGGTCGAGGTTGAACACCGTCGCCTCGTCCATGAGGCCTTGCTTGAGGCGGACGCACTGCCCGTCCTTCAGGTCGATCGCGGGAATGATCAGCATGGAAAAAACCGATAGGTGAGATGACCGGAATGCGGTCGATTTGGGAAGCTCAGGGTTTCCAGTTGATGAAATTCGCCAGCAGGGCGAGGCCCGCCTGCGCGCTTTTCTCGGGATGGCATTGGACGGCGAAGATATTATCCCGCGCACAGGCACTGGTAAAGGGGATGCCGTAGTCGGTGGTACCGGCGATGCAGGCCGCATCGTCGGGCGCCACGTAGTAGCTGTGCACGAAGTAGAAGCGGGAGCCGTCGGCGATGCCGTGCCACAGCGGATGCGACTTGGTCTGCCGCACCTCGTTCCAGCCCATGTGCGGCACCTTCAGCTTCTGCCCGTCCGGCAGGCGCATCCGGTCGGCCGGGAAGCGCCTCACCTGCCCGCGCAGGATGCCGAGGCCAGGCACGTCGCCCTCCTCGGAATGTTCGAACAGCATCTGCTGGCCGATGCAGATGCCGAGGAAGGGCTTGTTCGCCGCGGCGTCGATCACCGCCTGGCGCAGGCCGCGCTCGTTCAGCTCGCGCATGCAGTCGGGCATCGCCCCCTGGCCGGGAACGACGACGCGCTCGGCGGCAGCGACCACCGCCGGATCGGCGGTGACGACGACCGGCCGGCCGCCGGCGACGTGCTCCAGCGCCTTGGCCACCGAACGCAGGTTGCCCATGCCGTAGTCGACGACGGCGATGGCGCCCGCAGCGGCACCTGGCGCCATCACAGCGCGCCCTTGGTCGAGGGAATGGCGCCGGCGGCGCGCGGATCGAGTTCGGCCGCCATGCGCAGCGCGCGGCCGAAGGCCTTGAAGACAGTTTCGGCCTGGTGGTGGGCATTCGTGCCGCGCAGGTTGTCGACGTGGAGGGTCACCAGCGCGTGATTGACCAGCCCCTGGAAGAACTCGTTGACCAGGTCGACGTCGAACTGGCCGATCCAGGCGCGCGTGAAGGCGACGTGGAACTCCAGCCCGGGGCGCCCGGACAGGTCGACCACCACCCGCGACAAAGCCTCATCCAGGGGCACGTAGGCGTGGCCGTAGCGGCGCAACCCCTTCTTGTCGCCGAGCGCCTTCGCCAGCGCCTGGCCGACGGTGATGCCGATGTCCTCCACCGTGTGGTGGGCGTCGATGTGCAGGTCGCCCTTAGCCGTCACTTCGAGATCGATCGCGCCGTGGCGGGCGATCTGGTCGAGCATGTGGTCGAGGAAGGGGACGCCGGTAGCGAACTTGCCGACGCCGGTGCCATCCAGATTGATCTTCACCGAGACCTGGGTCTCGAGCGTATCGCGAGTGATTTCGGCCTGCCGCATGGTAGCTGCCACAAGGGATTGGAACAGGGGGGCATGATACCATCCCAAACTTCCAACGGCCCGAAAACCGAACCCGCATGAGCAAGTACTGGAGCGCCGTCGCCCGCGGCCTGACCCCCTACGTTCCGGGCGAGCAACCGAAGCTGTCGAAGCTGGTCAAGCTCAACACCAACGAGAACCCCTACCCGCCCAGCCCGCGCGCGCTCGCCGCGCTGCGCGACGAAATCGGCGACGACGGCGCGACGCTGCGCCTCTACCCGGACCCGAACGCCGACCGGCTGAAGGCGGCGATCGCCCACCATTTCGCCGGCCACGGCATCGCCCCGGCCAACGTCTTCGTCGGCAACGGCTCCGACGAGGTGCTGGCGCACGCCTTCCAGGGGCTGCTCAAGCACGACCGGCCGATCCGCTTTCCCGACATCACCTACAGCTTCTACCCGGTGTATTGCGGGCTGTACGGCGTCGACTACGAGATGGCGGCGCTCGACGACGACTTCGCCCTCGTCGTCGACGACTACCTGCGTCCGAACGGCGGCATCATCTTCCCCAACCCGAACGCGCCGACCGGCCGCCTGCTGCCGCTCGACGCGGTCGAGCGCATCGTCGCCGGCAACCCGGAGTCGGTCGTCGTCGTCGACGAGGCCTACATCGACTTCGCCGGCGACGCGATCCCGACGGCCGTCGCGCTGGTGGCGAAATACCCGAACCTGCTCGTCGTCCAGACGCTGTCCAAGTCGCGCGCGCTGGCCGGCCTGCGCATCGGCTTCGCCGTCGGCCACCCCGAGCTGATCGACGCGCTGGAACGGGTCAAGAACAGCTTCAACTCCTATCCGCTCGACCGCCTGGCGATCGCCGCCGGCGTCGCCGCGATGGAGGACGAAACGCACTTCGACACCACCCGCCGCGCCGTCGTCGCCAGCCGCGAAGCGCTGGTCGCCGAGATGAGCAAGCTCGGCTTCGTCATCCTGCCGTCGGCCGCCAACTTCATCTTCGCCCGCCATCCGCAGCACGACGCCGGCACGCTCGCCGCCGCGCTGCGCGAGCGCAGCATCATCGTCCGCCATTTCAAATCGCCGCGCATCGAGCAGTTCCTGCGCATCACCATCGGTACCGACGCGCAGTGCATGGCGCTGCTCGCCGCCTTGAGGGAGATTCTGTAAATGTACGATCCGATCACCGCCTCGCACGTCGATCACGCCATCCGCTCGCGCCGCTCGGTGCGCCGCTTCCTGCCGACGCCGGTGCCGAAGAAGATGGTCGAGGACCTGCTCGAACTGGCCGCCCGCGCGCCGTCGGGGACGAACGTCCAGCCGTGGAAGGTGTACGTTCTCACCGGCAAGGAAAAGGACCGGCTGTCGGCGGCGATCCTCGACAAGCACAACAGCAGCGGCATGGACGGTCGCGAGTTCGACTACTACCCGACCGAATGGGCCGACCCCTGGCTCTCGCGCCGACGCAAGATCGGCTTCGACCTCTACGGCCTGCTCGGCATCGGCAAGGCCGACAAGGAGCGGATGAAGGAGCAGACCGGCCGCAACTACCGCTTCTTCGACGCGCCGGTCGGCATCATCTTCACGATGGACCGCCAGCTCGGCCGCGGCATGTTCATCGACTACGGCATGTTCATGGCCAACCTGATGACCGCCGCCCGTGCGCGCGGCCTCGACACCTGCCCGCAGGCCGCCTTCGCCGACTACCACCAGACGATCCGCGAGGTGCTCGGCATCCCGGAGAACGAGCTGGTCGTCTGCGGCATGTCGCTCGGCTATGCCGACCCGAATGCGCCGGAGAACCGGCTGGTCACCGAACGCGAGCCGGTGGCCAACTTCACCGACTTCCGCGGCTTCTGACGCCGGCGCGATGTACTGCCCGGCCCACTTCGCCGAAACCGACGCCGCGGCAGTGCACGCGCTGATCCGCGAGCACCCGCTGGCGACGCTGGTGACGCTGGGCGAAAACGGCCTCAACGCCGACCCCATTCCACTGATCCTGGAAACGGCCGCCGACGGCACGACCGTCCTGCGCGGCCATGTCGCCCGCGCCAACCCGGTGTGGCAGACCCTGCGCCCCGAAATCGATGCGCTCGCCGTCTTCCACGGCCCGGAGGCCTACATCACGCCGTCGTGGTATCCGACCAAGCGCGAGCACGGCAAGGCCGTGCCGACCTGGAACTACACCGTCGTGCACGCGCGCGGACCGCTGCGTGTCATCCAGGACGCGGACTGGTTGCGCCGGCAGGTCGAGGCGCTGACGCAGCAGCAGGAAAGCGCTTTCGCCGAGCCGTGGGCGGTAAACGACGCTCCGGCGGATTATGTCGAGAAGATGCTCGCCGCGATCGTCGGCATCGAGCTCGCGATCACCTCGCTCGAAGGCAAGCGGAAGGCGAGCCAGAACCAGCCGGCAGGCAATCGCGCCGGCGTCGTCGCCGGCCTCTGTGAACAGGGCCGGACGGACGCTGCGGCACAGATCGGACGCGACTAGACCAGGCCCGCCAGACCCAGCGCCGCGCCGGCGGCGATGCACCACAGCGGATGGAATTTCGTCCGCACGCAAACGACGGCGACAGCGAGCACGAAGGCCCAACCGGCCCAGCCCAGCCCAGCCGACTGGCCGACCAGCGTCGCGCCGGCGAAGATCAGGCCGACCGCCAGCGGCGCCACCCCCATCTGTACAGCGCGCTGCCAGCGCGCCCCCTGGAAACGCTCCCAGCGGCCGATCAGCAGGTAGACGACGACGCTCATCGGCAGGCACATCGCCAGCGTCGCCGTCAGCGCCCCGGCCAGCCCGGCGACCTGCCAGCCGATCAGCGTTACCACCAGCACGTTCGGCCCCGGCGCTGCCTGTGCGATGGCGTAGAGGTGGGCGAAGGTGGTCGCATCCATCCACTGCCGCTGGTCGACGACGACGCGGTAAAGCTCGGGCAGCAGCGCCGTGGCACCGCCGAAGGCGACGAAGGAGAGCAGCGCGAAATCGGCGAACAGCTGGGCCAGCGTGCTCACGCCCGCCCCTTCTTCAGCAAGCCGTAAGCCAGCGCGCCGGAGAGCGCGACGCCAGCCAGCATCACCACCGGCAAGGGCCAGCGCAGCAATGCGACGGCGACGAAGACGAGGGCGGTGAAGGGCAGGAAGAACGGCTTTTTCTTCACTGCCAGCGCCATCCGGAAAGCCATCGCGAAAAGCAGGCCGGAGCCGGCGGCGGCGATGCCGCGCAGCATCGCCTGCGCCTGCGGCAGCGCGCCCCAGGCATCGTAGAGCAGCGCCAGCAAGAGGACGATGGCAACCGGCCCGGCGAGCAACCCGAACGGCGCCAGGCAGGCCCCGGCCAGCCCGCCGTAGCGGCGACCGACGACCACCGCCAGATTGACGACGTTCGGCCCTGGCAGGAACTGGCACAGGCCGAGCTGCTGGTTGAATTCCTCGGCGGTCAGCCAGCGGCTGGTGTCGACCAGATAGTGCCGGGCGAACGGGAGCACGCCGCCGAAGCCGGACAGGCCGATCTTCGAGAAGCCGAAAAAAAGCGCCGCGAGCGAAACCGCCGGCGGCGCCTGATGGTGTTGTTCGGACATCAACCGAACCGGCTCATTCGAGCCTGAACTCGGCCGACTTGGCGTGCGCCGGCAGGCCTTCGCCGTGCGCCAGCGTCGACGCGAT
>JANJTW010000038.1 GCA_024710925.1 Rhodocyclaceae bacterium
GTCGTGGGTGATGAAGAGCAGCGTCAGGCTGGACTCGATCAGCTGGTTTTCCAGCCACTCGATGGCGGCGATGTCGAGGTGGTTGGTCGGCTCGTCGAGCAGCAGCACGTCGGGCGACACGGCCAGCGCCTGCGCCAGCGCCAGGCGCTTCTTCTGGCCGCCGGAGAGGCTGCCGACCTTCGCGTCCGGGTCGAGCGAGAAGCGCTGGATGACGCGCTCGGCCTGCGACTCGTACTCCCACGCGCCGAGCGCTTCGAGCTCGGTCTGCAGCGTGTGCAGGCGGGCGAGCAGCGGCTCGTGATCGGCATCGCTCTCGGCGAGCCGGTGCGAGACCGCGTGGTATTCGGCGAGCAGCGCCGAGGTCGTGCCCATGCCGCCGACCACCGCGGCGAACACCGTCAGCTCGGGATCGAACGGCGGCTCCTGCGGCACATAACCGATGCGCGCGCCGGGCTGGCGCCAGACCTCGCCGTCGTCGAGCGCGCCATGGCCGGCGAGCGCCGCGAGCAGCGAGGATTTGCCGGTGCCGTTGCGGCCGATCAGCGCGACGCGCTCGCCGGGGTCGAGCTGGAAGTCGGCATGGTCGAGCAGCGGCACGTGGCCGAAGGCGAGGGAAGCGTCGGAGAGGGTCAGGTAGGGCACGGATTTGGCACGGGTTGAGCACGGTTCGGGCATCGCCCCGGACGCCGGCAGGCGGCGGCGCAGGCGGATGCGAAAGGCGGCGGGCGCCGTCGGCGCGCGCTGCGAAGGCGCAATTCTAGCGCGTCCGGCGGCGCCCTGCCGGACGCCGGGCCGTCGCCCGCCGAAGCCCTGCCGTCCGGCCCTTCAAAAGATGTATTTTATTTCTTGCTTTAAGAATTTCCGGGTGCTACGATAAAGCTGTATTTAATTTACTTCTTTTGGCGCCATGAACGAAACCGCCCCCGATCCCGACGTCGTCCGCGCCGCGCTGCGCCGCGTGATCGACCCCGAGGTCGGCATGAACATCGTCGATCTCGGCCTGGTGTACCGCATCGACACCGAGCCGGCCATCGCCGTCGAGATGACGATGACCTCGCCGACCTGCCCGATGGGCGACCTGATCCTCGACGAGGTCCGCTACGAGCTGGCCGAGGCCTTTCCCGACGAACCGCCGGCCGACATCCGGCTGGTCTGGGAGCCGCCGTGGAACCCGTCGATGATGAGCGAGCGCGCCAGGCTCAACTTCGGCTGGCAGGAAAGCTGAGTCCCCCGAGCCCACCATCCCCCCACCCCACCCCCAACCCCGACAGAGGAGAAACCCCCATGAGCACCACGCAAACCTTCAAGGCCACCGTCGACGTCCGCAGCATCCCGCCGCGCGAGCGCCACCCGCTGATCTTCGGCACCTTCGACGAACTCGAACCCGGCGAAGCCCTGCTGCTCGTCAACGACCACGACCCGAAGCCGCTCTTCTACCAGTTCCAGGCCGAAGCGCGCGGCGAGTTCACCTGGGACTACCTGGAAGCCGGCCCCGAGGTCTGGCAGGTGCGCATCGGCCGCGCCGGCGACGGCGCCCCGGCGGCGCGGGCCTGCGGCCACTAGGCGCGGCGTTTCCGGCGCGCCGATCAATACGTTGAATTGGGCAGGCCGCACGCCTTTCTATATCATGTTGTGACATAGAAAGGCGGCGCCGGTCCCGATGCCGCCGCCGCAACCGGAATCGCCGAACCAACGCAATAGAGGACAGCCCCATGTTTTTCACCCGAACGAAGGAAGCCCTGGTCCTCGCCCAGGACCAGGCCGAGACGTTGCGCAACGAGAACGCCGGCCTCAAGGCGCGGCTGGCCGTGCTCGACGCCGAGCGCTCGGCGCTGGCCAGCGAGGTGGCGCAGCTGACGCGCCGGCAGGGCATGGTCGACGGCATCGCCACCAACCTCGGCCGCTTCGGCGAGTCGCTCGACGGCGTCGCCGTATCGTTCCGCGGGCTGGCGACCAGCCTGCAGAACGAGAAGGCCTCGGCCGCCGCGGCCGCCGCCGAGTCGGATGCCAACCGCGCCGCCTTCGAGAAAATCGCCGACAACCTGCGCGCGATGTTCGAGCGCATGAACGAGGCCTCGCGGAGCGTCGACGGGCTGGCGCAGCGCGCCGGCCAGATCGGCGGCATCGTCCAGCTGATCAAGGAGATCGCCGACCAGACCAACCTGCTGGCGCTCAACGCCGCCATCGAGGCGGCGCGCGCCGGCGAGGCTGGGCGCGGCTTCGCCGTCGTCGCCGACGAGGTACGGAAGCTCGCCGAGCGCACGACCAAGGCCACCGGCGAGATCGCCGGGCTGGTCGCCGGCATCCAGGACGAGACCGGCAAGGCGCGTTCGGTGATGGAAGTCGGCGCCGGCGACGCCGCCCGCTACTCGGCCGAGAGCGACGCCGCCAAGGCCAGCATGGGCCGCCTGCTCGACCTCGCGCAGCGCATGGAACGGACCATCGCCTCCTCGGCCATGCTCTCCGGCATCGAGCTCGCCGACATCGAGGAGCTGACGCTGAAGCTGGAGGTGTACAAGGTCTTCCTCGGCGTGTCGACGATCCGCCCGGAAGACCTGCCGGACGACACGCAGTGCCGCCTCGGCCAGTGGTACTACGACGGCGAGGGCAAGGAATACTTCTCGCGCATGCCCGGCTACGCCGAGCTGGAAACGCCGCACCGCGCGGTGCACGAGCACGCCAAACGCGCCGTCGCCCTCTACTACACCGGCGACTGGGAGCGCGCGCTGGCCGCGCTGGAGACGATGGAGCAGGCCAACCTGACGGTGATGCGCGGCATCGAGCGCATGGTCGAGGTCGGCGGCGCCGCGATCTTCGCCCGGAAGGGCTGAGCCCGAGCAACGTACCGCACCGCACCACAACGCACGACGAGGAACCCGGCATGAACGCCCCGACCTGCCCGCACCGCGCCACCGTCGCCGCCCATCCGCTGGCCGACGTCGCCGCCAGTCTCGGCCTCGGCGACGCCGACATCGCGCGCCGGCTGGCCTTCCTCGACGTCGGCGCGGCCGACACCGCGCACCTCGCAGCGCTGCACGCCGGCCTTGGCGACGCGCAGCGCGGCTTCGGCGACGCCTTCTACGCGACGCTGCGGCGCATCCCCGAACTGGCCTCGCTGCTGCCCGACGACGCCACCGTCGCCCGCCTGCAGGCGGCGCACGAGACCTATTTCGCCGAGCTGATCGCCGGCCCGCACGACGAGGCCTACGTCGCCCGCCGGCTGCAGGTCGGGCTGACGCACGCGCGCATCGGGCTGAAGCCGGAGTGGTACGCCGGCGCCTTCCGCCGCTACCTGTCGGCCATGCTGCGCACCATCCGCGACTGGGCCGGCGACGACGAGGCGCGCTTCCTCGCCACCTACGACGCGCTCCTGAAGGTCGTCTTCTTCGACCTGTGCCTGACGCTCGACACCTACTTCGACGCCGACAAGCGCACCATCGCGCTGCGCGAACGGGCCATCGAGTCGAGCGTGAACGGCATCTTCATCGCCGACGCCGAACGCGAAGGCCACCCGCTGACCTACGTGAACCCGGCCTTCGCGCGCATGCTCGGCGTCGAGCGCGAGGCGGCGCTGGGCAAGGCCTGCCCGTGCGAGCGGCAGGAGTGCGCCGACGGCGGCAGCAACAACTGCGCCGGCCCCGGCGTCGGCGCGCTGCGCCAGGCCATCGCCGAGGGCCGCCAGGGCTATACCGTGCTGACGCTGCCGGGCGACGACGGCCGCGAAGGCAAAGGCGCCGCGCCGCGCCACCTCGAACTCTTCCTCGCGCCGGTGCGCAGCCACGACGGCGCGCTGACGCACTTCGTCGGCGTCCTCAACGACGTCACCGACCGCCGCGCCGCAGAGGAACGGTTGATGTACCTGGCCACGCACGACCCGCTGACCGGCCTGCCCAACCGCGCGCTGCTGCTCGACCGCATCGACCGCGCCATCGCCCGCGGCCGCCGCGGCGCCCCCGGCGCGCTGATCTTCGTCGACCTCGACCGCTTCAAGCTGATCAACGACAGCGACGGCCACGCCTTCGGCGACCGCGTGCTGGTCGAGGTCGCGCAGCGCCTGCGCGCCGCCGCCCGCGACGGCGACACGGTGGCCCGGCTCGGCGGCGACGAATTCGTGCTGCTCATCGAGAACCTGCCCGGCGACGCCGCCGCCGGCGTCGCCGACATCGCGGCGCGCATCCTCGCCGCGCTCGACGCGCCGATGCACGCCGGCGAGCGCGGGAACCACGAGAGCCGCGAAATCCCGCTCGGTGCCAGCCTCGGCATCGCCCTCTACCCGAAAGACGGCGACGACGCGGCGACGCTGCTGCGCCACGCCGACGCCGCGCTCTACCGCGCCAAGGAAGGCGGCCGCGGCGGCTACCGCTTCTTCGCCGCCGAGATGAACGACGAAGCGCGCGACCGGCTGCGCCTGCAATCCGAACTGAAGCGGGCGCTCGACGCCGGCCAGATCGCCGTGCATTACCAGCCGCAGGTCGACCTCGCCAGCGGTCGCATCACCGGCGTCGAGGCGCTCGCCCGCTGGTTCCACCCCGAGCTTGGCGCCGTGCCGCCCGACCGCTTCATCCCGGTCGCCGAGGAAACCGGGCTGATCCTGCCGCTCGGCGAGGCCGTGCTGCGCGCAGCCTGCCGCCAGGCTGCGGCCTGGGCAGAGAGAGGGCGGCCGCTGCCGGTGGCGGTGAACTTGTCGCCGCGCCAGCTGCGCCACCCGCGCCTGCCGGAAACCATCGCCAGCATCCTCGCCGAGACCGGCTGCCGGCCGGCGTGGATCGAGCTGGAGATCACCGAGAGCGCGGCGATGGCCGACCCGGCGGCGGCGCAGGCCATGCTCGCGCGGCTGCGCGGCATGGGGCTTTCCATCGCCATAGACGACTTCGGCACCGGCCACTCGTCGCTGGCGCGGCTGACCCGGCTGCCGGTCGACAAGCTGAAGATCGACAAGAGCTTCATCCCGGCGGCGCCGGACGCGCCGCAGAGCCGCGAGGACGCGGCGGTGGTCGTCGCCATCGTCGCCCTCGGCCGCCAGCTCGGCCTGCGCGTCGTCGCCGAGGGCGTCGAGACCGCGCGCCAGCGCGACTGGCTGGCCGCCATCGGCTGCCACCAGGGCCAGGGCTGGCTGTTCGGCCGGCCGCAGCCGGCCGACGCCGGCGCCATCCAGACCACCCGGACCAAACACGCGGCCGACGCCGACCGTCGCGCCGCCTGAACGAGGAGATTCCCCGATGAAACGCCACCCCGCCCTGCAGGACCTTTCCCGCGAACACTACGACGCGCTCAAGCTGGCGCGCGACGGCAAGGCCGCCGCGCTGTCCGGCGACGCCGCCGCTGCCGCAGCCTGCGGCGCCCACGTCGCACGCGTTTTCGAAAACGAAATGGAACCGCATTTCCGCGAGGAGGAAAGCGAGCTGCTGCCCTTCCTCGCCGCCGCCGGCGAGAACGAGCTGGTCTGGCGCACGCTCGCCGAGCACGCCGAACTGCGCACGCTGGCGGCCGCACTGCGGCAGCCGGACGCAGCAACGCTGCTGCGCTTCTCCGAACTGCTGACGGCGCACGTCCGCTTCGAGGAACGCACGCTGTTCGAGGCGGCGCAGACGCACGGCTTCGGCGCGGACACCGCGCTCAGCGCCGCACCAGTACCCGCGTACGCAGCAGCAATGCCGCCAGCAGCGCCAGCGCCCCACCGCTGACGAAAGCGGCGGCGGCGCCGAAAGCCTGCCAGAGGCCGCCGAAGAACAGGCCGGCGGGAATCGCCGCCAGCCCGAGCGTCATGTTGTACCAGCCGAAGGCGGTGCCGCGTTCGCTGGCGCGGCCGATCTCGCCGACCAGCGCGCGCTCGGCGCCCTCGCCAATGCCGGCGCAGACACCGAAGACCAGCGCCGCCGCCGACAGCGTCGCCGGCGAGTCGACGAAAGCCAGCAGCTGGAAGGCGAGCCCGTGCGCCAGCCAGTGCAGCAGCACGACGCGGCCGTGGCCGACGCGGTCGCCAAGGCGACCGCCGAACCACGCGGTGAGCGCCTTGGCGAAACTCATCGCCGCCCACAGCAAGAGGAGTTGTGGCACCGACATCGCCAGCTCGTGGCCGCGCAGTACGATGAAGGTTTCCGACGCGCGCGCCAGCGCGAACAACGCCAGCACGAGGAAGTAGCGGCGCAGTGCCGGATCGAGCCGGCCCCAGGCGAGCGGCGGCGCGATGCCTGCCGCCACCGGCGGCGCCGGCGCCGCATCGCGCACCGCGAAGGCGACCAGCGCGACGCCGGCGAAGCCGGGAATCGCCGACAGCAGGATGATCTGCGGCAGCGACAGGTCGGTCCACGCCAGGCAGGCGGCGGCGAGCAGCGCGCCGCCCATGGCGCCGCCGTTGTCGAGCGCGCGGTGCAGGCCGTAGGCGTGCCCGCGCAGTGCGGGCGCCGTCGCATCCGCCACCAGCGCATCGCGCGGCGCCGTGCGCAGCCCCTTGCCGACGCGGTCGACGCCGCGCAGCAGGACCACCGCGCCCCAGCTGCCGGCAACGCCGAGCAGCGGCCGCACCAGGTTGGAGAGGAAATAGCCGGCGAGCACGAAGGGCTTCCTGCGCCCGCCCCACAGGTCGGAGCGCCGCCCGGCCCACAGCTTCAACCAGGCCGCCACCGCCTCGGCGACGCCCTCGACCAGCCCGAGCACCAGCGGCCCGGCGCCGAGCACCGCGGCGAGCAGGATCGGGATCAGCGGCGTCACCATCTCGGAGGCGAGGTCGTTGCAGAAGCTGACCAGCCCGAGCACGACGACGACGCGCGGCAGGCGTTGGCGCGGCGCGTTCATGGTCCGTCGATTATCCCGCCAAACTGGCCGCGACAGCGCGTACCCGCTACAATGCGCGCCTTGGTCGCTCCTCGTAGTTCAATGGATAGAACGGGCGCCTCCTAAGCGCCAGATACAGGTTCGATTCCTGTCGAGGGGACCATACCCTGCAGCACCGCCGCGCGAAATGACATGATCCTTGGTCACGCCCCCTCATCGCCCGCCCTCCCCGCGAACGAATCCAGCCCGCCTTCCTGCGCGGCGGACATTGTGTTCTTTCCTGCGGCAGAAGGGCCCCGGCTGCCCGTGGCCCGGGACCCCGAACGGTCTTACCTGCTGCCCTGCACCGTGCTGTAGCTGTTGATCAGGTTGCGGTAATCGGGGAGGTGGTTGGCGAACAGCGCGCCCAGCCCCGTGACGTCGTTGCGCCAGTCGCGGTGCAGTTCGCAGGCGACGCCGAACCAGGTCATCAGCTGTGCGCCGGCGGCCGCCATGCGCGCCCACGCCGACTGGCGGGTGAGCTCGTTGAAGGTACCGGAGGCGTCGGTGACGACGAACACCTCGTAGCCCTCTTCCAGCGCGGACAGCGCCGGGAAGGCCACGCACACTTCGGTGACGATGCCGGCGATGATCAGCTGCTTCCTGCCGGTGGCCTTCACCGCCCGGACGAAATCCTCGTTGTCCCAGGCGTTGATCTGGCCCGGCCGGGCGATGTACGGCGCGTCCGGGAAGGT
>JANJTW010000043.1 GCA_024710925.1 Rhodocyclaceae bacterium
GAGCCGCAAGCGGTGAAGCGCATCGAGGAATTCTCGCAGGCGCTGATCGACGGCCTGATCGCCATCGGCGTGCCGGCCTGCAAGGGCGGCATCATGGCGCGCAACCCGGAATGGCGGCGCAGCCTCGGCGACTGGCAGAAGAAGCTCGCCGGCTGGATGGCGACGCCGGTGCCGGAAAACATCCTCGCCTGCAGCACCTTCATGGACCTGCGCACGGTCTTCGGCGCCCCGCGCTTCGAGCAGGCGCTGAAGGGGCAGATCTACGCGCTGTCGGAAGCGAACAACCTGTTCCTGCTGCGCCTGGTCGAGAACGGCCTGCGCTTCGCGCCGCCGCTCGGCTGGTTCGGCAAGGTCAAGGGCGAGAGCGGCGGCGAGCACTCCGGCCAGCTCGACATCAAGAAGGCCGGCATCTTCGCCGTCACCGACGGCATCAAGGCACTCGCCGTCCAGCGCCGCCTGCTCGACGGCAGCACCTCGCAGCGCCTCGACGCGCTGCGCGCCGCCGGCGTCGTCAAGGAAAAGGACGCGGACGATCTTGAGGAGGCCTTCGAATTCCTCGTCCAGATGCGGCTGCGCAGCCAGGTCGAGGACATCCGCGAGGGGCGCGAGCCGGACAACTACGTGCCGCTCGACCGCCTGAACGCGATGGAACAGGGCCGGCTGAAGATCGCGCTGGCCAGCGTCGAGAAATTCCAGGGCTTCCTCCGCCACCACTTCGGGCTGCACCTGGTGCGCGGCTAGGCGCGCCGGGCGACGGCGGCAGCGCGCACCACGGCCGGCACGCACGTCCGGGCGCAGGCCCGGCGGCGGGCGCGCGCCTTCATCGGCCGGTCACAAACGCCTGCCAGCATTCCGCCGTCACCCACCGGAAAGGAGTGCCCCATGGCCGACCGCGCTACCGTCTGCACCGCCTGCTTCCCCGAGGGCGCCCGCCCGCAGTGCCGCGTCTTCGAAGAAAGCTGCGGCGCGCTCACCATCTACAGCGGCCTGCACGCGACCGGCAAGGCGCCGGCGATGTGCCAGGGCGAGGACGGCCGCTTCCGCGTCTGCCACCAGCCGGCGACGGCAAGCGCCGCCACGCCGGCGACCGCCGCCGACCGCCGCCTGCGCATTCTCGCAGCCTGAGCCGGACGCGCCTGCTGCCTGGCCGCGGATCGCTCAGCGCCGCCTGCCGCCCCGCCGCCAGGGCGGCGCGCTGCGCAGGAAGGCGCGCAGCGCCGCCGGCAGGCCTTCGTGCAGCAGCGCCGCCTGCCCGGCCAGCCAGCCGCGCAGCAGGTCGACGTCGGTCATCCCGCGCCGGCCGGCGATGAAGGTTTCGGCGAAATGGATGTCGTTGAGCCGGCCGAGCGCGTCCTGCAGCACCGCCGCCCGGTCGAGATGGCGGCGCAGCGCCTTCGGCGGATAGAGCGGCGCGAGGAATTCGAGCGCGTAGCGCAGGCGCTTGGCGGCGATGCGCAGCGCGTGGTGCGTCTCCGGCGCCGCCGCCAGCGCTTCGGCGCGGCGTTCGACGCCGCGCGCCAGACGGCGCAAGCGGCGGCGAGCGAAGGCCGCCAGCGCCGGCCGCGCCTTCCCGTCCGGCAAGGCGTGCAGCGCTGCCGAGAATTCGAGCACCAGACGGCCGGACACCGGCGCCGCCAGCGCCGTGCGCACCTCGCGCCGGCTGCGTGCCTGCTGCCGCGCGATCTGCGCCGGCAGCGCACAGAGGCCGGGGTGATCGGGAAAGGCGGCGAGCAAGGGCGGCAGCACCTCGCCGGCGAAGACGTCGAGGTTGCGCGCGGCGCCGAGGCGCTGCGCGAAGTCGCGCCAGCGCGGCCGCCAGGCGACCAGAAAATCCTCCGGCAGCACGGGCGCCCAGAAGCGTAGCGCCGAGCGCAGCCGGCGCACGGCGACGCGCGCCTGGTGCACGAACTCCGGGTCGTCGCCGGCGCAGGCGCCGGCTTCGTTGCGCAGCAGCTGGTCGAGGCAGTCGAAGGCGACGGCGCGGAAGGCGGCCAGCGGCGCCATGTCCTCGGCCAGCGGCGAGGTGCCGGCGCGCGCCGGCCGCAGCGGCTCGTCGCGGAACAGGCGGTAGCCGCGCTCGGCCTTGCTCGCCGCCTCGGGGCGCAGCGGCAGGTCGGCCTGCAGCGCCAGCGCCAGGTCGAACAACGCCGACACCGGGCCGGCCAGCAGTTCCAGCTCGACCTCGCAGATCGGCGCGCTACGCTCGCCGTGGCGGATGCCGCCGCGGTCGAGCGCCCGCTCGACCTGCACGCCCGGCGCCGGTTCGAGTAGCCAGACGCTGCGCCGGAAATCGGTGACGAAGGCCGGCTGCAGCGCCGGCGCCAGACGCTCTAGCCGGCGGCGCAGGCGCTTGTCGTCGACGTGCGAGAAATCGAAGACGCCGGGCTGGCTCGGCGCCTCCCACTCGCTGCGCCGGGCCAGCCCGCCGGCCGCTGGTTCGGCGCTCTTGACGGTGAGCAGCCAGCCGCGCGCGGTACGGCGGTGGCGCAGCGCGATGCCGGCCTGCAGGAGATCAAGGTCAGGCGTGTCGTAGTAGCAATTGGCCAAGCGCTGGCTCGCCGGCCTGGTCGCGGCGAGTCGCGGATGCCGGCGCAGCGCGGCGGCGCCCGCAGCGGACAGGCTCAGTTTGAGTTCGGTTTCGATTGACATGGTAATGGTGGCTGAACCGCAGCTCGCTTCGGTTTGGCATCGGACGCAGAACGGTGGCTGATGACGAATCGAATGTCAATTTACTGCAAAATTGTGACACGCACCTCATGCGCGGCGGCCAACACAATTAGAATGTGCCGCCACAATCACACCAGAGTCATCAACACGGTCCCCCATGAAAAATTTGACTGTCGCAACCCGACTTGGCATTGGTTTTTCCGTCGTTATCGTTCTCCTGCTGATCGTTGCCGCCATCGGCATTTCGCGACTGGCCCTGCTCGATGAGAACACCCAGATCATCGAAAAACAGGTCGAGATGGTTGGTCTGAGCAATAACATCATCCAGAAGACCAACCAGATCGCCATCTCGCTACGCAACATGATGCTCGCCGACGCTCTCGGAGACGTCCAAAAACAAAAAGCAGCAATACTGGAACATCGAGCCTCGATCATGAAGGACGTCGAAAAGCTGTGGCCACTGGTCACCGATCCGAAGGCACGCGAGATTCTCGAAAAGGCCAAGGCCGAGCGAACCCGCTACATCGAAGGGCAGGACAAGCTTATGGCACTGATCGAAACCGATACACCGGAAGAATCCCGCCGCTTCCTGAATGGCGAATTGCGCCCGATTCTTCTCCGCTACCAGGGGGCACTCAGTGAATTCAACCAATACCAGAACGACCAGGTAACGCGGGCTGGCGTAACTGCCCATCAGCACTACGCAAACGCTCGCACACTCAGTCTGATGGTCGTCGCCATTGCTCTCGCTGCTTCCATCGCCCTGGCACTGTGGGTTATCCGTTCAGTGACCGGTCCGCTCGGCGGCGAACCCGCTACAGCGAGGGAAGTCATCGAACGAATTGCCGCCGGAGATCTGACGGGAGCCATCCCGGTTCGAACCGGCGACAACCATAGCTTGATGGCCGCCACCCACGTGATGCAGGCCAGTCTGCGTCGTATGCTCGGAGACCTGCGCAATAACACCGAAAGCGTCGCCGCGGCAGCTCAGGAAATGGCCAGCACGTCCAGCCAAATAGCTGTTGCGACAGCCCGACAATCAGAAGCGGCCTCATCGATGGCGGCTGCCGTCGAGGAAATGACCGTGTCGATCAGCCACGTTTCGGACAGCGCGCGGGAAGCACACGGCGTTACCACGCAGACGGGCAAACTGTCGCAGGAAGGCAACCGGGCAATCGAGGATACCGTGGCAGAAATGCAGCGTATCTCAGCCACTGTCGACGAGGCCTCGCGCACGATCCGCGAGATGGGCGACAGTTCGGAGCGTATCAGCGGCATTGTCGGTGTCATTCGGGAAGTCGCCGAACAGACCAACCTGCTGGCGCTGAACGCCGCCATCGAGGCGGCGCGCGCCGGCGAGCAGGGCCGTGGCTTTGCTGTCGTCGCCGATGAAGTGCGAAAACTCGCCGAGCGAACGGCGAAAGCAACTACCGAAATTTCCGAGATGATCGTTGCTGTCCAGAACAGCGCCCATCAAGCTGTAGCGACCATGGACCAGACCGTTACCCGCGTCGAAGGTGGCGTGTCGCTGGCCCGACACACCAGCGAGTCTATCTTGGCTATTGACGAAGGAGCGCAGCGCGTATTGGGTACCGTTACCGATATTTCCAACGCTTTGCGCGAACAATCGGTCGCCAGCAACGACATCGCAACCAATGTTGAGAGCATTGCCCAGATGTCCGAGGAAAACAGCGCCGCCATCCGCTCTGCCGCCGACACCGCTGCCCATCTGGAAAAACTGGCGGCCGATACGCGCAGTACTATCGCCACCTTCCGGCTTTGATCCGCAGCGGCCGCCCCCAAGAGCCGGCCGCTGCCATCCATATCAGGCCTTCGCCACCTTCACCGTCTGCAGCGCGGTGTATTCGGCCAGCCCGTGCCGGCCGAACTCGACGCCGATGCCGGACTGCTTGACGCCGCCGAAGGGCGCGTCCGGCTGCACCGCGCCGTGCGCGTTCACCCAGGCCGTGCCGCATTCGAGGCGCTGCGCCAGCGCCGTCGCGCGCGCCGCGTCGGCGCTCCACACCGAGCCGCCGAGGCCGCTGTCGCTCATGTTGGCGCGGGCGATCGCGTCGTCGACGTCGCGGTAGCGCAGCACCGGCACCAGCGGCCCGAACTGCTCCTCGGCGACGACGCGCATGGCGTCGGTGGCGTCGGCGATCACCGTCGGCGCATAGAAATAGCCGGGCCGGTCGAGCCGCCGGCCGCCGCAGAGGAAGCGCGCGCCCTGCTGCCGCGCGTCGTCGGCGAGTTCCTCGACGATCGCCAGCTGCCGGTGGTTCTGCAGCGGCCCGAGCTCGCTCCCCGGCGCCAGGCCGTCGCCGACGGCGAGCCCGCCGGCGAGCCGCGCCAGCTCGGCGCAGAGCGCGTCGTAGATGCTCTCGTGCACGTACAGCCGCTTCAGGCAGGCGCAGGTCTGGCCGTTGTTGTGCAGCGTCGCGGCGACGAGCTGCGGCGCCACCGCCGCGACATCAACGTCGGGCAGGACGATGCCGGCGTCGTTGCCGCCGAGCTCCAGCGTCAGCCGCTTCAGCCGGCCGGCGGCGACCTGCATGATCCGCCGCCCGGTCGCGGTCGAGCCGGTGAACACGATCTTGGCAACGTCCGCATGCGCGACCAGCGCGGCGCCGACCTCGCCGCCGCCGGCGACGGCGTTGAGCACGCCCGGCGGCAGGATGGCGCTGGCCAGTTCGACGAAGCGCAGCGCGGCGAGCGGCGCGTACTCGGACGGCTTCAGCACCACCGTGTTGCCGGCGCGCAGCGCCGGAATGACGTGCCAGACGGCGATCAGGAGCGGCCAGTTCCACGGCGTCACCGAGGCGACGACGCCGAGCGGCTTGCGGTGCACCTCGACGCGCGCCGTCGCGTCGTCCTGGATTAGCTCGACCGGCAGGTCGAGGTCGGCGGTGGCGTGCGTCCAGGCGACGGCGCCGCCGACCTCCATGCCGGCACCGATGCCGGCCAGCCCGGCGAGCGGCTTGCCGGTCTCCCGCGTCACCAGTTCCATCAGCTCCGGCATGTGCGCTTCGAGCGCGTCGCCGAGCGCGTGCAGCAGGCGCCGGCGCTCGCCGTCCGGCGTCGCCGCCCAGCCCGGGAAGGCGGCGCGCGCGGCGGCGACCGCCCGGTCGACGTCGGCCGGTCCGGCCTGCGCCGCCTCGGCGAAAACCTCGCCGCTGGCCGGGTCGATCACGCCGAAGCGGCTTTCACCGGCGACGGCCGCGCCGTCGATCATCATCGGAATCGTCTGCATCGTCGCCCTCCTCCTGGTTCGATTCACTTCGCCGCGCCGAGCCGGCGGACGCCGGCGACGAAGCGCTGCAGCGTCTGCGACAGCACGCCGCGCGGGATCATGACCTCGATCAGCTGGAAGCGGCCGCGCGTCGCCGCCGCCTGTGCCAGCGCCGCCCGCAGTTCGCGCCGCGTCCGTACGCGCACGCCGTCGCCGCCGAGGCCGGCGGCCATAGCCGCGAAGCCCCAGTCGTCGAGGTCGTTGAATTTCGACTCGGGCTGGAAGGTGCGCAGCATCTCCCAGCTGGCGTTGTTGAACAGCAGCACGATCGGGTCCCAGCCGTAGCGGCGGCAATTCCCCAGTTCCCAGCCGGTCATCTGGAAAGCGCCGTCGCCGACCAGGATCAGCGGCCGCAGCCCGGTCGCCGCCTGCAGGCCGAGGCCGGCCGGCACGCCGTAGCCCATCGTCGCGTAGTAGCCGGGGGCGACCAGCGCGGTGTGCTCGATGTCCATCGCGGTAAACAGGCAGTCGCCGACGTCAGAGGCGATCGGCAGCTTGCCGCATTCGGCCATCAGGTCGTTCACCGCCGTCGCGATGTCGTTCGGCGCGATGCTCGCGTCGTCGGCGACCAGCCCGCGCGGGTAGTGCGGCGGCGCGAATTCGAGCCGCCGCGCCGGCTCGCCGGTGCGCGCGAGCAGCGCCTCGACCAGCGCCGCCAGCGGGATCTGCGGATAGACGTGATGCCCCAGCCGCACCGCGCCGTCGCAGGCGACGATGGTCTTCCTGAGGTCGATCTTCTTCTCGGACACGGCGAAATTGGTGTCGGAGAGGATGACACCGAGCAGGAACAGCCCGTCCGAGTCCTCGACCCGCTGCGTCACCTCGGGCAGGCCGGCGACGCCCATGTAGGTGCCGAGCAGCGCCGCGTCGGAATCGGCGAGCAGGCCGCGGCCCATGAAGCAGGTGGCGACCGGCAGCGCCAGCCGCCGCGCCAGTTCGGCGACCTTCGCCTCCAGCCCGTAGCGGCGCACTTCGACGTCGACCATCAGCACCGGCCGGGCCGCCGCCGCGAGCCGGGCGAGCACCTCGTCGGCGCAGGCGGCGAGCGCGTCGGCATCGACCTCGACCGGCGGCAGCGGCGGCACCCCGGCGCAGGGCACTGCGACCATGTCGCGCGGCAGTTCGATGTACACCGGCCGCGAATGCTTCAGGCAGTTGCCGAGCACGCGCGCGATGTCGGCCGGCGCGCGCGCCGCATCGTCGAGCCGGACGCGGTCGCAGGTGATCTCCTCGAAGATGCGGAACTGCGAATCGAGGGTCTTCGCCTGGTGGTGCAGCAACAGGCCGGAGCGCGACTCGCCCTGGCCCGGGCCGCCGGAGAGGACGACCAGCGGCACCTTCTCGGCGTAGGCGGCGGCGACCGCATTGATCATGTTCAGCGCGCCGGCGCCGTAGGTCACGGCGGCAACGCCGAGCGCGCCCTCGATGCGCGCCGCCGCGTCGGCGGCGAAGCCGACCGCCGGCTCGTGCGACAGCGTGTACAGCGGCAGGATGCGCGACTCCTCGATGATGCGGAAGAAGGGCAGCGCGAAGTCGCCGGGAATGCCGAAGATCTGGCGGGCGCCGTTCGCCGCGAGGGCGTGCAGCAGGGATTCGGTGAGGTTCATCGGGTCGCTTTCGTGGCGCGGGGAATGGCTCACATTATTCCGACAACGGCGCGAACGATGTGTTCGTAATCGCCCGACAAACCGGTAGAGTACGCACGTTTCGTGCACAGACAAGGCAAACGATGAGCGCAATCACCGTAGACCGCTACGACCTCGCCCTGCTCGACGCGCTCCAACGCGATTGCCACGCCACCAACGCGACCCTCGGCGAACAGGCCCACCTGTCCGCGTCGCAGGTCAGCCGGCGCATCCAGCGACTGGAGGAAGCCGGCGTCACCGCCTACGCCCACATCGACCTCGAACGCCACGGTGAGGCGGCCGGCGGCCGCTCGCGCACCGCCGAGTTCGAGGCGGCGGTGGCAGCGATGCCGGAAGTGCAGGAGTGCTTCTCGGTGACCGGCGAGGCCGACTACATCCTGCGCATCGTCGCCCCCGACCTCGCCAGCTTCTCCGACCTGATGATGAAGCGCCTGCTGGCGCTGCCCGGCGTCGCCCGGGTGAAGACCAACATCGCGCTGTCGCGCGTCAAGGAAACGCACGTGCTGCCGCTCGACCACGTCGCGCAGCCGCAGCGGCAGGGACGGCGGCTGCGCTTCGCCGGCTGAGGCGGCCGCAGCAGGGCGCTACAGCACCACCGGCCGATCCGGCAGTTCGTTCGGGTTGTCGGCGCCGGGCGGGAAATGCGCGGCCAGCGCCGCCGTGATCTCGTCGATCGCGGCCAGCGCGCCGGCCTCGAAGCGGCCGGCGCGGAAGGCCGTCTGCAGGCGGCCGCAGACCGCCTCCCAGAAGGCATGGCCGACGCGCGCGTCGATGCCGCGATCGGCGACGATCTCGACCTTGCGGTCGAGCAACTGCACGTAGATCAGCACGCCGCTGTTGGCTTCGGTGTCCCATACCCGCAGCTGCGCGAAGAGGTCGATCGCCCGCGCGCGCGCGCTGCGCCCGGCGAGCAGGTGCGCGGGCGGCAGCGCCGCCTCGACGACGAAGCGCAGCTCGCCGGTGTGCCGCCGCTCGGAGGCGGCGATCGCCGCCTCGACGGCGGCCTGCGCCGCCTTCGGAAAGACGCGCATCGCCCACCACGGCGGCAGCAGCGCATGTCTGAAGAAACGCACGAGGTCCATCACCAGTCTCCCGAGGCGCCGCCGCCGCCGAAGCCGCCGCCTCCGCCGGAAAAGCCGCCGAAACCGCCCCCGCCCCCACCGCCGCCCCAGGAGCCGCCGGAGAAGCCGGCACGCCCGCCCGACAGCAGCGCGAGGACGAAGGCGACGACGCCGGCTGCGATGGCGATCAGCAGCGACGAGGCGACGAACATGACGATGAGGCCGGCGAGGCCGCCGACCAGCGCGGCGCCGAGGAAGCGGCCGAAGATCGCGCGCAGGATGCCGGCGACGACGGTGACCAGCACCAGGCCGACGACCAGGAGGTCCTCGAAATCGAAACCATCGGAGCCGTCACCGCCCTGCCCGGCGGCGCCCTGCGGCAGCGGCAGCGGCTCGCCGCCGACGACGGCGAGGATGCGCCCGAGGCCGGCGTCGATGCCCTCGTAGAAGCGCCGCTCGCGGAAATGCGGCGTGATCGTCTCGGCGATGATGCGCCGGGCGGTGGCGTCGTTGAGCGCGCCTTCAAGGCCGTAGCCGACCTCGATGCGCAGCTTGCGGTCCTCGCGGGCGATCAGCAGCAGCGCGCCGTCATCGACGCCCGGACGGCCGAGCCGCCATTGCTCGGCGACGCGGATCGCGTACTGCTCGATGCGCTCCGGCTGCGTCGTCGGCACCAGCAGCACGGCGATCTGCGCGCCCTTCTCGCGCTCGAAGGCGGCGAGCCGGGCCTCCAGCCGTTCGCGCTGCTCGGCGGAAAGGGTCGCGGTGAGGTCGGTGACGCGCGCCTTGAGCGCCGGCACCGGCTGCAGGTCCTGCGCGCCGGCGAGCGCCGCCCAGCCGGCGAGGAGCAGCGCGAGGAAGAAGCGGAGCATCGGGCGGCGCGCCGGACGGCGGCGCTTACTTGCCGAACTCGACCTTGGGCGCGGTCGAGATCGCCTGCTCGTTTTCGACCGCGAAGTTCGGCTTCACGGCGTAGCCGAAGACCATCGCCGTCAGGTTGTTGGGGAAGGTGCGGACGGCGACGTTGTAGGTCTCGACCGCCTTGATGTAGCGGTTGCGGGCGACGGCGATGCGGTTCTCGGTGCCTTCGAGCTGCGCCTGCAGGTCGCGGAAGGCGGCGTCGGCCTTCAGCTGCGGGTAGTTTTCGGCGACCACCAGCAGCCGGGAGAGCGCGCTGGAGAGGCCGGCCTGCGCCTGCTGGAAGCGCGCGAAGGCCTGCGGGTCGTTGATCAGCTCGGGCGTCGCCTGGATGCCGCCGACCTTCGCGCGCGCCTCGGTGACCTGCGTCAGCACCGCCTGCTCGTGGCTGGCGTAACCCTTGACGGTATTCACCAGGTTCGGCACCAGGTCGGCGCGGCGCTGGTACTGGTTGAGCACCTCCGACCAGGCCGCCTTGACCTGCTCGTCGGTGGTCTGAAAGGTGTTGTAGCCGCAGCCGGAGAGCAGCGCGGCGAACAGCGAGAGAACGGCGAAGAGGCGGATGCGCATGGTCTTTCCTCCATCGGTGAAGGCGGTTGCCGGGACTTCAGATGCCGTCCGCCCCGGGAAATTTCAAGCGTTCAGCGCGCCGCGGCAGGTGCGGCAGGTGCGGCAGGTGCGGCGGGTGCGGGCGCCGCGGTACTGCCGGCCGGCGGCGCGACGACCGGCTTCGTCGCCGGCGGCGTCCGCCGCGGCAAGCCCTCGTCGTCGATGTAGGCGTTGATCGTGTCCCAGTGGCGCACGCCGTCGCGGTCGACGGTCAGGCGCAGCAGCCAGCCCTCCTTCTCGGCCGGCTGGTCGAAGCCGTCGAAGACGAAATTGCCGAGGCTGTAGATGATCGGTTTGCCCTGGTAGGTCTCGCTGCCCTGCGTGACGTGCGGATGGCCGCCGACGACGGCGTCGGCGCCGGCGTCGATCATCAGCCGGGCCAGCCGGCGCTGGCGCTCGCTCGGCCGGCGCTCGCGCTCCCAGCCCCAGTGCATGAACGGGATGACGAGGTCGGCGCCGGCGGCGCGCGCGGTGCGGATGTCGCGCACGACGTGGCTGTCCTCGCTCCAGGCGACGCCCGGCCAGTCCGGCCCGGCCTCGAAGGCGCGCGGCTTGAACTCGTTGTAGGCGAGGATGGCGATCGACAGGCCGCCGCGCTCGACCCAGTACGGCGCGTGCGCCTCGTTCAGGTTGCGGCCGCCGCCAATGGCGCCGATGCCGGCCATGTCGAGCAGCGCCAGCGTTTCGAGGAAGGCTTCCTGACCGTAGTCGCCGGAATGGTTGTTGGCCACCGACAGCGCGTCGAAGCGGCCGGCGAGACGGTCGATCACCTGCGGCGCGGCGCGGAAGGTGGCGATCTTGTTCGCCATCGGGCTGCCGCCGGTGGCGATCGGCGCTTCCAGGTTGCCGATGCGGACGTCGGCCTGCGCGAACTCGTCGGCGAAATCGGCGAACGGGTCGCGGCCGGCGGCGATGGCGCGGCCGGGGCCGTCGTCGAGCATGATGTCGCCGACGAAGAGCAGGCGGACCCTCGCCGAAACACGCTCGCCGACATGGACCGCCTGCGCGCGGGCGACGCCGGCGCCGCTGGCGGCCGGGATGACGCTCTCCGCGGCGGCCGGCAGGGCGGCGGCGAGCGCGAACAGGATGGCGAAGCGGGAGAGAAGGCGGCGGCAGCGGGCGATCATCGCGGCGCTCCTGCCCCGGCCGCGCCGGCCGCCTCGCACCAGTATTCCAGCTCGCCGTCGCGCACCGGCTCGTAGACGCGCTGCATGCCGGTGAAGCCGTGGCGCCGCCCGTCGCCCCCCTCCGCCGGCCACGGCCATTCGCCCTGATGGACGAGCACCGGGCCGCCGTCGCGGTCGGCATAGACGTAGGTCTTCAGCGCCGCCAGTTCGGCCGGCTCGCTTTCGAGGACGATGCGCAGGCGGAAATAGCTGCCGATCGCCAACGTCGGCGCCAGGTACGGCATGCCGGCCGGCGCCACCGCCAGCGTCTTCGTCTCGCCGCCGTAGATGTAGTGGCAGCGCGCGGCGTCGGCCGCGGCCGCCGGTCCGGCGAGGATCAGGGCGAGCAGCGCGCCGGTGCGGCGAAAAAGTGCGTTCATTCAGCCTCCGGAAAGCGGCCGGTCCATGCCCGCCGCCTGTTGTCGCTGCATCGTGCGCCGCGCGAAGCACAGGTCTTCCCAGGCCTTCGCCTTGTCCGGCAGGTTGCGCAGCAGGTAGGCCGGGTGGTAGGTGACGATCACCGGGATCGCCAGCGCGCCGTCGCGGTATTCGAACAGCTTGCCGCGGCTGGCGCCGAGCGGTCGTTCCTCGTTCAGCACCGACTGCAGCGCGGCGCGGCCGAGCAGCACGATCAGCTTCGGCCGGATGAGCGCGATCTGGCGCTGCAGGTAGGGCCGGCAGGCGGCGATCTCGCCGGCCTCCGGCGTGCGGTTGCCGGGCGGCCGGCACTTCACCGCGTTGGCGATATAGACGTTGTCGCCGCGCGCCAGGCCGATCGCCGCCAGCATCGCGTCGAGCAGCTTGCCGGCCTGGCCGACGAAAGGCTCGCCGCGCGCATCCTCCTCGGCGCCCGGACCCTCGCCGATGAACAGCCAGTCGGCGCGCTCGTCGCCGACGCCGGGAACGGCCTGCCGGCGCTCGTGGCAGAGGCCGCAGGCGGTGCACGCGGCGATCGCCTGCCGCAGCGCCGGCCAGTCCATCGCCGCCAGCGCGCCGGCATCGGCGGCGGCCGGTGCGCTGGCGGCAGTCGCCGCGCTCGGCGCATCCGCGGGCATGGCGGCACCATCGTCGCCGGCGGCCGGCGCGGCGCGCAGACGCCACACCGGATCGATCCCCATCTCCTGCAACAGGCGCGCGCGCGTCAGGCTCATGCCGTCACCTCGCCGAGCGGATGCACCAGCACCAGCGCGTCCTCGCGCCCGTCGAGCGCCGGGTAGTAGCCCTTGCGTACGCCGATGCGGGCGAAACCGAAATGTTCGTAGAGGGCCAGCGCCGGCGCGTTCGACGGCCGCACTTCGAGCAGCAGCGTGCGTCCGCCGAGCGCGCGCGCCACCTGCATCGCGTGGCGCAGCAGGCGGGCGCCGAAGCCCAGCCCCTGCCGCTTGCCGGCGACGCTGATGTTGAGCAGGTGCGCCTCGTCGACCGCCATCATCACGATGGCGTAGCCGACCAGTTCGCCGCCGACGCGACAGACCCAGGCGCTGTAGCCGGCGGCGAGCGCATCGGAAAAGTTGCCGCGCGACCACGGGAAGGGATAGACCGCGCTTTCGATGGCCATGACCTCGTCGAGGTCGCCGCCGTTCATCGGCAGCATCTCGACCTGCGGCGCGAGCACGGCGCTCATGCCTTGCCGCCCTGCGCCAGGCGCTCGGCGACGGTCAGCGCCACCTTGTCGCGGACATAGAGGGGCGCCGCCTCGGCGGCGTCGATGCCCTCGCCGCGCAGCAGGCGCGGCGCGGCGAGCGCGGCAACGGCGGCGGCGGTCGGCAGGATTTCCGGCAGCAAGGCATGCACGTGCGGAGCGATGCGCTCGTGCAGCGCCGGGTAGGCGGCGAGCGCGTTGCCGACGGCGATCCAGCCGCCGCCCTCGGGCAGCGGCACCGCTGCCGGCGGGAAGACGCCGGGCGCGCCGACCATGACGCCGTCGACGAAGCAGGCGTGATAGACCTCGTTCATGCGCGCGTCGAGGTAGGCGACGACGCGCGCGGCGTCGCCTGCCGCCTGCGCCATCGCCGCCAGCGTGCCGACCGGCAGCACCGGCAGGCCGTGCGCGAAGGCCAGCCCTTGCGCCGTGCCGCAGGCGACGCGCAGGCCGGTGAACGAACCGGGGCCGGCGCCGAAGGCGATCGCGTCGAGATTGGCGAAGCGCACGCCGGCTTCGGCCAGCAGCGCCGAGGCGAGCGGCAGCAGCGTCGCCGACGAGGGCTGGCCGGGCGGGCAGTGGCGTTCGACGACGACACCGTCGCGCCAGAGGGCGACGGAGCCGGCGTCGGTCGAGGATTCGAGGGCGAGGAATTGCATCGGCGGCATTTTACCGGGTATCGCGGCCCGGGTCCGGCATCGCGACAGATCGAGCGCGCCGGGCGGCGTCGGCAACGGCCGCGGCGCAGCACCGGAAATCGCTTCACATTTGCTTGCAAACCATTGAAAAAAGGCACGCTTTTTTCACAATCGACACCTTTCGGCGAACGTAGAATCGGCGCCCGCACTTTTCTTCGGACGATGGCTCCATGGTTTTCGGCAGGCTGGTGAAGCGTTTCTTCGGCGACGATCAGGCGGCGGCAATCAACGACGACCCCTTCGGCCGGCGCACCGCGCACGACGCATCCCGGCAGGTCGAGCCGCCCCCGTCGCCCCCGCCGCCGGTGCGCAGCGCCGTGGTCCGGCGCGACGAAATCATCGACGAACGCTCGCGCATCGCCGGCTACCGCTTCGTCGCGCGCGCCGCCGACGGCTGCGCGCTGTCGGCCGGCGAACGCGCCACCGCGCTCGCCAGCGAGCATCTGGCGACCTTCGCCCGCCGCCGGCTGGCGCTCCTGCCACTTGCCGCCGGCGACTGGCGGCAGGGCGATTGCGCCGCCCTCATCGCCGCCCACAGCCATTTCCTGGTGCCGGCCCCGGCTGTCCGCGGCGACGGCGACGAAGCCTGGCTGGCGACCTTGCAGGAGATCCGCGAGGCTGGCGGGCGCATCGCCGTGGACGACGCCGGCCTCGGCGTCGACGGGGCCGCCGCGCTCGCCGAACTGATCGTGCTCGATTTCCGCAGCTATGCCCTCGCCGGTTTCGAACGCCTCGTCCGCCGGCTGCGCCGCCTGCATCCGCACGCGGCACTCGCCGCCGACGGCATCGGCAGCTGGCCGGAACACCGCCTGTGCCAGTCGCTCGGCATCCGTTACTCGATCGGCGATTTCGCCACGGCCGCCGACGCGGAAGAGCAGACGGAGCGGCTGACGCAGAGCCGGCTGGTGCTGATCGAGATGCTCAACCTGTTGCGCGGCGACGCCGAACTCGCCGAGATTTCGGCGGTGGCCAAGCGCGACCCGGCCATGGCGGTGAAGGTCGTCGGCATGGCCAATTCGCCGGTATCGGGGCTGTCGGCGCCGGTGGCCAGCCTCGACCAGGCGATGCTGGTCCTCGGCCGAGGCAACCTCTACCGCTGGCTGTCGATCGCCATGTTCCGCGCCGGCGACGGCGGCGGCCGCGACGAAACCTTGCTCGAACTCGCGTTGTGGCGCGCCCGCTTCCTCGAAATAGTCGCCGCCGACCGGCCGAAGCAGGAGCGCGACGAACTGTTCCTGGTCGGCCTGCTGTCGCTCGTCGACAACCTGCTCGGCCAGACCATGGCCCAGGTCGTGGCGCAGATGAAGCTGCCGGAGCGCGTCGCCGAAGTGCTTCTGGAGAGTGCCGGCCCCTACGGCCGTTTCCTGCTGCTGGCGCTGGCCGTCGAGCGCGGGCGCGACGTGCAGGCGGAGAAGGTGGCCGGTGCGCTCGGGCTGGCGCCGGACAGCGTTGAGGCCGCCGCGCGCGCGGCGCGGCACTGGACGGAAGAGGCGCTCGCCGCCGCGTAGGCGGCCGACGGGCCGGCCGCGCTCAGCGGCGCGAGTCGCCGCGGCGCGGCCGCATGTCGCGGTTGGCGTCGTGCAGGTCGCGGCGCAACTGGCGGCGCTCGTCGGGCGACAGGCGCTGCGGATAGGACGGCGCCTCGCGGCCGGCGTCGCGGCGCTCGTCGCGCCAGTCGTCCCGGCGCTGCGGCGCGAACTGCCGCTCGCCGCGCTCGCGCCCCTGCGCGAAGACCCAGCCATCGCGCGCCGCCACCGGCGCCGGCGGCAAGAGCAGCAGCGCCAGCAAGACGGCCGCGGCCAGCGGCGCAACGCGGCGCCGGTTCATTGCCGCACCACCGCCGCGAATGCTTCGGCGGCCGTATGCAGCGAGCGGTTCAGGTCGTCGCGCACCCCATCGTTCATCACCAGCATCACGATCATTCCGATCAACACGCTCAGGAAAAGCCTGCCCACGGCATCGCCCCTTGCAGTACGTGGCGGACTGCCACGCCTCGCATCCTGCGGGCGACTTGTAAGCGGAGTTTGTATACGACGGAGGGAATTGTAATGCTTTGTAAGCGGGGGAAAGAACCCGAACCATCGGCAAGAAAAAATCGGGCCAGAAAACCGGCCCGATTCAGGAACAGGCAGCGCAACTCCGACCGCAAGCGTAGCTACGGATCGGAAAATTTCCGCCGCCGCAGCGGCCTCCTATTTCGCCGTCTTGGCCGAGAAATCCTTGGCCTTTGTCGTCATCGCCAACTCCGCGCCATCGGCCCCGAGCGCACGCACCGTGATCTGGTACGCATGGCCGAAGCTGTTGAAATTGTTCGGACACGGTCCGAGATAGTTGCCCTTCAATTCACCGCTAGCGATCGTCGCCGTCGCACCGCCGGCGTGCGCGACGCTGCCGCCGCCATGATCCTTGTTCTGGAAATCGAGATCGTTCATCTGCACCGCCAGCGCTTTGGTGCCCTCGGGAATTCCGCTCACCGTCAGCGCCGGCGAGGTGTTGTTGCACAGGTGGTCCTTTTTCCATTCCCAGTCGACCGCCAGGTTTGCGTTGGCGCCGGCAGAGAGCGAAAGAAGGCACAACAGTAGCAATCTGTTCTTGTTCATAAAAATCTTTCAAAAAAACAATGGTTGGAATCCGGGATGAATTTCCTGAAAGCAAGCCCTGTCTGGCTTCGGCAGCCCCCTTTCCTGGGCAAGTGACTGCTGCCGCCACCCTACCACAAAAAGCCATTTAGCATAATCAAATCAGCATATTGACGCATGTTCGCCGCCACTTCTTCTCTCCAGGCAGTCAGCAGCAAGAACGGGGCGCCGAATTTACGCCGGCGGCGTTGAGGCCCCTCCCGGCCCTCCTCTCCCCGGCGGCATCCCTGCGGCTGGCAACCGATTTCTGCGCAGCGTCCGCTCCGCCTGCGCAAGCCTCCGGAAATTTCCCGGCGCAATTGCGGTCTATAGTGAGAATGCGTGGGCCGTCGCGTACGGCTGCGACGGTCGGACGCAGAGCGTTGTCGTCCGCGGGAGGGGACGTCGGCATGGACAAGGAGTGCTTTCTGACGAGCGCCCGGCAGGCGAGGCGCCGCCGGCAGTTGCGGCTGGCGCGCGCGGTACGGCTGGCGCTGTTCGCGACGCTGCCGGTTCTGGTGGCGACGGGGATCGTTTGGGAAATGCATGCCTCGTCGCTGCAGGCGCGCCTGTTCGCGGCGAGCGCCGGACGCACCGACTGGACGATGGCCGACGGCGCCGACCCCGACATCTGGCTGCCGCGCTCCGGCCCCTACGATATCCGTCTCGGCTACAGCCGGATGAAGGACATGCTGCCGCAACTGCTCGCCAGCGGCTACACGATCACCGCGCAGGCACGCCAGTCGGACGGTTTCCGCGAACTGACCGCGCACGGCTTCTACCCGATCTACCGCGAAAAATCGCAGGCCGGCCTGACGCTGCTCGACCAGCGCGAGCAAACGCTGCACGAGCGCCGCTATCCGGAGCGCCAGTACGCCGCGTTCGCCGACATTCCGCCGCTGCTCGTCGCGGCGCTGCTCTACATCGAGAACCGCGACCTGCTCGACGACGACGCGCCGCGCCGCAACCCGGCGGTCGACTGGGGGCGCCTCGGCCAGGCCGCCACCGGCCAGGCGCTGCGTGCGCTCAATGCCGATGCGGCACGCGCCGGCGGCAGCACGCTGGCGACGCAGATCGAGAAATTCCGTCACTCGCCGGGCGGCCGCACGCGCCACGCCGACGACAAGTGGCGGCAGATGGTGTCGGCCTCGCTGCGCGCCTATCAGGACGGCCAGGACACGCAGGCGGCGCGCCGGCGCATCGTCCTCGATTTCCTCAACTCGGTGCCGCTCGGCGGTCAGCCCGGCATCGGCGAGGTGAACGGCCTCGGCGACGGACTGCACGCCTGGTACGGCCGCGATTTCGCCGAAGCCAACCGGCTGCTGCAGGACGCTGCCGCGCACCCGGAACAGCGTGCCCGCGCCTTCAAGGAAGCACTGTCGCTGATCGTCGCCCAGCGCCGGCCGAGCGACCTGCTCGGCCACAACCCGGCGCGGCTCGCCGACCTCGTCGACAGCCACATCCGCCTGCTCGCGCGCGACGGCGTGATCGACGAGGACTTGCGCGAATGGGCGCTGGCCGTGCAGGTGGCGCCGCGCAAGCACGCCAGCGACGGCGAGCGCATCGCCTTCGCGCAGAAGAAGGCGGTCAACGACGCCCGCGTGCACCTCGGCGAACTGCTCGGCGAAAGCGATTTCCACACCCTCGACCGCCTCGACCTCGATGCCCGGAGCACGCTCGACGGCGCCGTGCAGGCGGCCGTCACCGGCTATCTCGGCCGCCTCGCCGATGCCGATTACCTGCGCTGCGCCGGCTTTCTCGCGCCGCGCCTGCTCGCCCGCGGCGACCCGGCGGCGGTGCATTACAGCTTCACCCTCTACGAGCGCGCCGGCCTCGGCAACCTGCTGCGCGTGCAGGCCGACAATCTCGACCAGCCGCTCGACATCAACGCCGGCACCCGCCTCGACCTCGGCTCCAGCGCCAAGCTGCGGACGCTGGTGTCCTACCTCAACGTCGTCGCCGACCTGCACCGGCGCTACGCCGGTCTGGACGACGCCGGACTCGCCCGGCTGCGTCCGCATCCGGGCGACCGCCTGACGCGCTGGGCAATCGACCATCTGGCCCGCGACAAGGAGCGCGCGCTGGCGCCGATGCTCGCGGCGGCACTGGAGCGCCGCTATTCCGCCGACCCGGGCGAGACCTTCTTCACCGGCGGCGGCGCGCACCGCTTCGAGAACTTCAAGCGCGAGGACGACGCGAAGAACCCGAGCGTCGCCGAGGCCCTCGAACAATCGGTCAACCTCAGCTTCGTGCGCATCATGCGCGACGTCGTCCACTACCACGCCTACGAGGCCGAGGACGCGCCGGCGAAGGCGCTGCGCGACGGTGACGCAGCGGCGCGGCGCGCCTTTCTCGAACGCTTCGCCGACCGCGAAGGCCAGGCCTACCTGCTGCGCTTCTGGCAGAAGTACCGCGGCCAGTCGCCGGAGGAACGTCGCCGACTGCTCGCCGAAAGCGCCGGCGACAGTCCGTCGCGGCTGGCCGCCGCCTGGTTCGGCAGCGGCGGCGACGCGGACTACGATGCCTTCGCCGCCTTCCTGCGCGAACGCCTCGGCGCACGCGCCGGCGACGATGCGGCGCGGCGCCGCCTGTTCGCCGGCTACGCCGGCAAGCCGTTCTCCCTCGCCGACTGGGCCTACCTCGCCCGCCTGCACCCGCTTGAACTGTGGCTCGCCGACCATCTGCGGCGGCAGCCCGGGGCGAGCTGGGACGAGGTGCTGGCGGCCAGCGCCGGCGAGCGCGTCGCCGCCTCGGAATGGCTGTTCAGGAGCCGCTTCCGGCACGCGCAGGACGTCCGTCTGGCGATCGTCGTCGAGGTCGCCGCCTTCGAGCGCATCGCCGACGAATGGCGCCGCCTCGGCTATCCGTTCGAGCAGCTGGCACCGTCGCTGGCGACCGCCATCGGCAGTTCGGCCGACCGCCCGGCAGCGCTCGCCGAGCTGACCGGCATCCTGCTCAACGACGGCGTCCGCCGCCCGGTCGTGCGCATCAGCGAACTGCGCTTCGCCGCGGCGACGCCGTTCGAGACGCGGCTGCTGCTGGCGCCGGCCGACGGCGAACGGGTGCTGCCGGCCGAAGTCGCCGCCGCCGCCCGCCAGGCCATGCTGCGCGTCGTCGACAGCGGCACCGCGCGCCGCCTGCGCGGCGCCTACCGCGACGACGCCGGCGTGCCGCTCGCCACCGGCGGCAAGACCGGCACCGGCGACCACCGCTACCACATCGTCGACGGCAACGGCGAAAGGGTCAGTTCGCGCGTGATGAACCGCGCCGCCACCTTCGCCTTCTTCATCGGCGAACGCTTCTACGGCGTCGCCACCGCCTACGTGCCGGGCGCCGCGGCGGCCGGCTACGAATTCACGTCGGCGCTGCCGGTGCAGATCGTGCGCGAGATCGAACCGCTGCTGCGGCCGCTGCTCACCGGCGCCGCCGCCGAACCGCCGGCCTGCCTGCAGGCGACGACGCGGGCGCACTGAGGCGGCACCGTACGCAGTACCCCGCGCGGGGAATTTCACGCTAGCATTTCGGCCATGACCCAGAAAAAGATCCTCGTCGTCGACGACGACCAGCGCCTGCGCGACCTGCTCTCCCGCTACCTCGGCGAGCAGGGTTTCGTCGTCCGCACCGCCGAGAGCGGCGCGGCGATGGACCGCTGGCTGCCGCGCGAGGCCTTCGACCTGATCGTCCTCGACCTGATGCTGCCCGGCGAGGACGGCCTGTCGATCTGCCGCCGCGTGCGCGCCGCCGATCCGCAGCAGACGATCATCATGCTCACCGCCAAGGGCGACGAGATCGACCGCATCGTCGGCCTGGAGATGGGCGCCGACGACTACCTGCCGAAACCGTTCAACCCGCGCGAGCTGCTCGCCCGCATCCAGGCCGTGCTGCGCCGGCGCGGCCCGGCGGCGCCCGGCGCGCCGGCGACCGAGGAAAAGGTCGTCGCCTTCGCCAACGTCGAGGTCGACCTCGCCGCGCGCACGCTGAAGAAGGGCGACGAGCACCTGCCGCTGACCACCGGCGAGTTCGCCGTGCTCAAGGTGCTGTTGCAGCACCCGCGCCAGCCGCTGTCGCGCGACCGGCTGATGACGCTGGCGCGCGGCCGCGAGCAGGGACCGTTCGACCGCGCCATCGACGTCCAGGTGTCGCGCCTCCGGAAGCTGGTCGAGCCGGACCCGGCCAACCCGCGCTACCTGCAGACGGTGTGGGGCTTCGGCTACGTCTTCATCCCCGACGGCAAGGACAAGTGAGCGCGCCGGCCGCGCCCCCCGCCGTCCCCGGACACTGAGGCCCGCCTTGCCGCGCACGCTGCTCGTTCGCACCTTCCTCCTCATCAGCCTGCTCATCGTCGTCGCCGTCGGCATCTGGGCGGCGCTGTTCGGACTGGCCACGCGCGAGCCGAAGGCGCGCCACCTGGCGCAACTGACCACCAGCGCGGTGAACCTGACGCACGCCGCGCTCGTCGCCGCCGCGCCGGCGAAGCGGCGCGCGCTGCTCTTCGAACTCTCCGAGCGCGAAGGCATCCGCCTGCTGCCGGCCGAGCCGGAGGACGAGGTCGAGCCGCTGGCCGACGACGCCTTCCACGAGCTCTACCGCGCCGAAACCAGGCGCCGCCTCGGCGACGACACCCGGCTCGCCGCCGCGGTAAATGGTGAAGCGGGCCTGTGGGCGAACTTCCCGCTCGCCGGCGACGACGACGACCGCTACTGGGTGATGCTGCCGCCGGAGCACGCCGAACGCGTCTTCCCGTGGCACTGGCTCGGCTGGGGGCTGGCCTCGCTGGCGCTGGCGCTCCTCGTCGCCTGGCTGATCGTCTCGCGCGTGACGCGACCGCTGCGCGCGCTCGCCGGTGCCGCGCGCGAACTCGGCCGCGGCCGGCGGCCGGCGACGCTGGCCACCGAGGGCGCCGACGAGCTGCGCCAGCTGGCCGTCGCCTTCAACCAGATGACCGAGGATCTGGCGCGCATCGCGGCCGAGCGCGCGGAAGTGCTCGCCGGCATCTCGCACGACTTGCGCACGCCGCTCGCCCGCCTGCGGCTGGAGGCCGAGATGTCGGTCGCCGACGAGACGGCGCGGGCGGCGATCGCCGCCGACATCGAGCAGATGGACGCGATCATCGCCCAGTTCCTCGACTACGCGCGCGCCGACGCCGACGAGGCGCCGGCACCGACGGCGCCGGCGGTGCTGCTCGACGAGATCGCCGCCCGCTACGCCCGCCTCGGTCAGCCGCTGAACGTCCTCGACGCCAGTACGCGGCCGCTGCCGCTGCGGCCGCAGGCGATCCGGCGCGCGCTCGCCAACCTCGTCGACAACGCGCGCAAGTACGCCGGCGGCGAGATCGCGCTGCGCGCGTCGGAAGCGGAGGGGATGCTGCAGCTGGAGGTGCTCGACCGCGGTCCGGGCATTCCGGAAGCCGAGGCCGAGCGCATGAAGCGGCCGTTCACGCGGCTGGAGAACGCGCGCACCGACGCCGCCGGCACCGGCCTCGGGCTGGCCATCGTCGACCGCGTCGCCCGCCTGCACGGCGGCCGCCTGACGCTGGCCGCGCGCGACGGCGGCGGGCTGGCCGCTACGCTGTCGCTGCCGCTGCCGCGCTGAGCGGCCAGCGCGCCACCGGCTCGTAGGTCGAGCCGCGGTCGGTCCGCCAGGAGCGCGCCAGCACGAATTCGCCGGCGGTCCATTCCTGCGCCGGCAGCGCCGGCAGTTCACCGGGATGCGCCGCCTTGCGCAGCAGCGTCACGTGCGGCGTCACCGCCCGCTCGGCGTCGAGGAAGCCGGCCGGCACCAGCGCCCGCTGCAGCGTGCCGGCGAGCGCCGACAGCTCGGGCGCGGTTTCGCCGCAGCCGGCCCAGACGATGTGGTTGTGCTTCCAGAAGCCGAGGCGGTCGAGGCGCACCGGCACGCGCGGCAGTTCGAGACCGGCGGCGATCGCCTGCAGTGCGGGCAGGCGCGCCTCCGGCACTTCGCCGAGGAAGGCCAGCGTCAGGTGCAGCGATTCCTCGCGGATCAGCTTGCCGCCGCTCTTGCCGACGATGCCGCCGGCCTGGCGATAGAGGGTGCGCGCGACGTCCGGCGGCAGCCAGAGGGCGAAGAAGAGACGGGCGGCGGAGGCTTCGGTTTCAGGATTCATTGCTGATCAGCACGACGGCTTCCGCCACCACGCCCTCTCCACGACCGGCGAAGCCGAGGCGCTCGCAGGTCTTTGCTTTGACATTGACGTCGCCGCCGGCGACGAGGAGGTCGGCGGCGATGTTATCGACCATCGCCGGAATGTACGCGGCGAGCTTCGGCGCCTGCGCGATCACCGTCGAATCGACGTTCACCACGCGCCAGCCGGCCTGGCGCAGCAGGCCGACGGTGGCGCGCAGCAGCACGCGGCTGTCGGCGCCGCACCAGCGCTCGTCGGTATCCGGGAAGTGGCGGCCGATGTCGCCGAGCGCGGCGGCGCCGAGCAGCGCGTCGGTGATCGCATGCAGCAGCACGTCGGCGTCGGAATGGCCGAGCAGGCCCTTGTCGTGCGGAATGTCCACGCCGCCGACGAGCAACCGGCGCCCCGGCACCAGCGCATGCACGTCGAAGCCCTGACCGATGCGGATCATCGCTCCCTCCGGGCAAATAGAATGAGTTCCGCCAGCGCGAGGTCGGCGGGGAAAGTGACCTTCAGGTTGGTGGCGTCGCCGCGCACCAGCTTCGGCCGCAGGCCGAGCGTCTCGACGGCGCCGGCCTCGTCGGTGACGCCGCCGGCGGCGGCGAGCGCGGCAAGCAGCGGGCCGTGGCGGAACATCTGCGGCGTCTGCGCCTGCCACAGGCCGTCGCGCGGCTCGGTGGCGGCGACGCGGCCGGCGTCGTCCTGCCGCTTCAGCGTGTCGGCGACCGGCACCGCGAGCAGGCCGCCGACCGGGTCGGCCGCCAGTTCGGCGAACAGCGCGTCGAGCATCGCCTGCGACAGGCAGGGGCGCGCCGCGTCGTGCACCAGCACCCAGTCGTCGTCGGCGGCCGCGGTTGCCAGCGCGCGCAGCCCGGCGAGCACGCTCTCGGCGCGCGTCGCGCCGCCGGCATAGACCGTCTCCAGCTTCGGGCCAAGCGCGCGCCAGTCGTGGCCGGCCCAGTGCGCGTCGTCCGGCGCCAGCACGACGAGCACGCGGTCGATGCGCGGCGAACGGCAGAGCGCGGCGAGGGTGTGCTGGATCAGCGGGCGGCCGGCCAGCGGCAGGTACTGCTTGGGCAACCCGGCGCCGAAACGCGAGCCGCTGCCGGCGGCGGGAACGATTGCGAAGTGGCGGGGCATGGCGTAAGTTCTGAATGACTTGTGCATCGGGAATCATCCCGGATGCGCT
>JANJTW010000102.1 GCA_024710925.1 Rhodocyclaceae bacterium
CGATCTGACGCCGCCTCGACCGGGGGGCCGCCGGCCGCCGGGGCGGTGGCCGGCGCCGCGGCGCGGGCGCCGGCGCGGGCGAAGTCGACGCTGAAGGTGGTGCCGACGCCGACCGTGCTCGCGAACTCGATGCGCCCGCCCATCAGTTCGACCAGGCGGCGGGTGATGGCCAGCCCGATGCCGGTGCCTTCGACCTTGCCGACGCCGAGCCGGTCGAAGGGCTGGAAGACGCGCTGCGCGAGTTCCGGCGGGATGCCGCGACCGGTGTCGGCGACGGTGATGCGTACCGTGTCGCCGGCGTCGGTGACGGCCAGCGTCAGCCGGCCGCCGCTGCGGTTGTACTTGATGCCGTTGGAGAGCAGGTTGAGCAGCACCTGCTTCAGGCGGATGCGGTCGGCGTGTACGGCGAGGCCGTCGCCGGAGGCGGCGTCGATGGCGACGTTGCGGTCGGCGGCCTGCGGCGAGACGAGGGCGAGGCATTCGCCGAACAGCGGTGCCAGCGCCACTTCGCTCATGTCCACTTCGAGCCGGCCGGCCTCGATCGCCGACAGGTCGAGCACCTCGTTGATCAGGCCGAGCAGGTGGCGGCCGCCCTGCAGGATGTGCGAGACGCATTCCTGCTGCTTGGCGGCGAGCGGGTGCTCGGCGGCCTTGTCGAGCACCTGCGCGAAGCCGAGGATGGCGTTCAGCGGCGTGCGCAGCTCGTGGCTCATGCGCGCGAGGAATTCCGACTTGGCCTGGCTGGCGTGGTCGGCGGTGATCAGCGCCTGCTTCAGGTGGCTGACGTCGGACCAGATGACGACGGTGCCGCCTTCCCGCGTGTGGCGTTCGGTGACGCGCATCCAGCGGTTGTCGGAGAGCGCCAGCTCGCTCGAACCCTGGGCCAGCCGGTGCGCCACCATGCGCTCTTCGAGCCAGCGGTCGAGGTCGCCCGGCGGCACCGCGTAGAGGCCGTTGCGCGCGACTTCGCCGACCAGCTGGACGAAGGGCATGCCGATGCGGATGACGTCGCCGGGCAGCGGGAAGAGTTCGGCGAAGCGCAGGTTGTAGAGCGCCAGCCGGTCGTCGGCGTCGAACAGCGCGAAGGCGTCGTCCATCGCCTCGATGGCGTCGACCAGGCGCTGCTGGAAGCGCTGCAGCGCCATTTCGATCCGGCGCCGGTCGGAAACGTCGCGGAAGGAGACGACCGAGCCTTCGCCGTCGGGGCGGGCGGCGACCGAGTATTCGACGGGGAAGGGCGAATCGCCGGCGCGCGCGAACTCGCCTTCGCAATACTGGATCGACTCGCCGCTCGCCGTTACCCGGCAGATCGGGCAGCTGCCCCCGCCGGCGAAGAGCAGCGGATGGTGCGCGCGGCCGACAAGCAGGTCGGCGTTGTGGCCGAGCATGGCGGCGGCGGCCGGGTTGATGAAGGTGATCCGGCCGTCGCGGTCGACGCCGAAGATGCCGTCGCCGGCCGTTGCCAGCAACAGCCGGTTCTCCTCGCTGGCGCGCTGCAGCGCGCCTTCCGATTCCTCCAGCTCGTCGAGCGTCGTCCGCACTTCGGCGAGCAGCGGCCGCAGCAGGCCGCGCGCCGAATAGACGAGGAGCAGCAGCGTCGTCAGCAGCGTCAGGATCTGCAGCAGGCGCAGCGTGTCGCTGCCGCGCTCGCTTTCCGCCTGGTACTGGCCGACCATGCGGTCGAGCGCGGTCAGGAAATCGCCCTGCGACAGGCGCATGATCTCGGTCGCCGTCTGCCGGAAGCGCTCGTCTTCCGGCGGCATGGCCAGCAAGGCGTGGCCGAGTTCCAGGTAGCGGCGCACCGATTCGTCGACGCCGCCGGCGTCGAAGTAGGCGGCGCGCAGCTTGGCCGAGCGCGGTGGGCGGATGCCGGAGGTGGCGTCGCCCTCGACCAGCATGCGGTGCGCGACATCCAGCTGGCGCAGGTTGTCGCGCAGCAGCACGGCCTTCTCGGGGCTCGGCTGGTGCAGCGCCTGGCTGGTCAGGAAACCGATCCGCTGCGAGAGCATGCGGCGCTTGCCGGCGAGGTTGATCTCGGCGGCGCTCGCCCGCTCGTCGGCGGTCTCGGCGGCGATCATTGCGTAGGAGGCGACGGCGAGCACGGCGAGGAGCACGAACACCCAGTTCGAGCGCCTGCGCAGCCGGTCCACGACGGCCTTCCCCTGTGCCCGCCGGTCGTTCTCCATTCGCCTTTCCCCCTTGAATTGCGCGGATTATCCTGAATCCGGCGACGCCCGCCCCGACTTCGATCAAATCCGCCGTCGGTCCGGGCGCTGCCGCTACGGCCGCTTGCGGTATTTGCCGAAGTCCGGCGCCCGTTTCTGCAGCCAGGCGTCGCGGCCTTCCTGGCCTTCCGCCGTCTGGTAGAAGAGGCCGGTGGCGTTGCCGGCGAGTTCCTGGATGCCGGCCAGCCCGTCGGTGTCGGCGTTGAAGCCGGCCTTGATCATGCGCAGCGCCATCGGCGACAGCTGCAGCATGTCGCGACACCACTGCACCGTTTCCTCTTCCAGCCGTTCGAGCGGCACGACAGCATTCACCAAGCCCATCGCCAGCGCCTGCTGCGCGTCGTACTGGCGGCACAGCAGCCAGATTTCCTTGGCCTTCTTCAGGCCGACGGTGCGTGCCAAGAGTCCGGCGCCGAGGCCGGCGTCGAAGGAGCCGACGCGCGGGCCGGTCTGGCCGAAGCGCGCGTTGTCGGCGGCAATCGTCAGGTCGCAGACCAGGTGCAGCACGTGGCCGCCGCCGATGGCGTAGCCGGCGACCATGGCGACGACGGGCTTGGGCAGCCGGCGGATCTGCATCTGCAGGTCGAGCACGTTCAAGTGCGGCGTGCCGCCCTCGTCGATGTAGCCCTCGGCGCCGCGCACCGTCTGGTCGCCGCCGGAACAGAAGGCGTCTGGCCCCTCGCCGGCGAGGATGATGGCGCCGACCTCGTTGTCGCGGTGGGCGCGGTGGAAGGCGTCGATCAGCTGCTCCACCGTCTCCGGGCGGAAGGCGTTGCGCTTCTTCGGGCGGTCGATGGTGATCTTGGCGATGCCCTCGGCGAACTCGTAGCGGATGTCGCTGTAGGCGTGGCGGCTCTGCCAGTCGGCGGCGGTGCGGATCATGTCGTCGTTTCCGTGGGATGGTCGATTCCGGCGGCGAGTATACCGCCGCATCGCCTATAATGCCGGCATATACATAGAACAACAGGAGGAGACGGAATGCAGCGCAGCAGCCTTTCCGGGCAGCGGCTGGTGGTGGTCTTCATGACCGGCTGCGTCCTCTTCAATTACCCGATCCTGTCGCTCTTCGACCGCAGCCGCGAACTCTTCGACGCGCCGCTCGTCTTCGTCTACCTGTTCGCCGTCTGGGCGGCGCTGATCGGGCTGATGGCCTGGGTGGTCGAACGTCCCGAGCGCCCCGAGCGCGCCGAACGCGGGGGCAACTGAAGTGCCCCCGCGCAAGCTGCGTCCGCCGCCTGCCTGCGGCCGGCGGGAGGGCTGAACGATGCTGCAGGGCCCGGTGGTCATCGCCGTCTCGTTCTGCTACCTGGCCTTGCTCTTCGCCGTCGCCTACTGGGGCGACAAGCGCGCCGACGCCGGCCGCTCGGTGATCGCCAACCCGACCATCTACGCGCTGTCGATGGCCGTCTACTGCACCACCTGGACCTACTACGGCAGCGTCGGCCGGGCGGCGGTGTCCGGCGTCGGCTTCCTGCCGATCTACCTCGGCCCGACGCTGGTGATGGCGCTCGGCGGCTTCCTCATCCTGAAGATGATCCGCACGGCAAAGGCCAACCGCATCACCTCGATCGCCGACTTCATCGCCTCGCGCTACGGCAAGAGCCAGCTGCTCGGCGGGCTGGTGACGGTGATCGCGGTGATCGGCATCGTTCCCTACATCGCGCTGCAGCTGAAGGCGGTCGCCGGCAGCTACAACCTGATCGTCGGCTACCCGGCGCTGATCGCCCCCGGCGAATCGCACCAGCCGGTGCTCGCCGACACCACCTTCTACATCGCGCTGATCCTCGCCGCCTTCACCATCCTCTTCGGCACCCGCCACCTCGACGCCACCGAGCGGCACGAGGGCATGGTGGCGGCGGTGGCGCTGGAATCGGTGGTCAAGCTGGTGGCCTTCGGCGCCGTCGGCCTGTTCGTCACCTACGGCCTGTACAACGGCGTCGGCGACATCTTCCAGCGCGCGCTGGCCGAGCCGCAGCTGGCCCGGCTGACGGCGGTCGCCGCCGACAACCGCAGCTACGCGACGTGGTTCTCGCTGACGCTGCTCGCCGGCCTGGCGATCCTCTTCCTGCCGCGCCAGTTCCAGGTGACGGTGGTCGAGAACGTTTCCGAGGCGCATCTCAAACGGGCGATCTGGCTGTTTCCGCTCTACCTCTTCCTGATCAACCTGTTCGTGCTGCCGGTCGCGCTCGGCGGGCTGATGCGCTTCGCCGGCCAGGGCATCGACGCCGACACCTTCGTGCTGACGCTGCCGATGTCGGCGCAGCAGGAGCTGCTGGCGCTGCTGGTCTTCGTCGGCGGCCTGTCGGCGGCGACCGGCATGGTCATCGTCGAGACCATCGCGCTGTCGACGATGGTCTGCAACGACCTGGTGATGCCGCTGCTGCTGCGCACGCGGGCGCTGGCGCTGCATGCCGAGCGCGACCTGTCCGGGCTGCTGCTCGGCATCCGCCGTGGCGCCATCGTCGTCATCCTGCTCCTCGGCTACCTCTACTTCCGGCTCGCCGGCGACGCCTACGCGCTGGTCGGCATCGGCCTGATCTCGTTCTCCGCCGTCGCCCAGTTCGCGCCGGCGATGATCGGCGGCATGTACTGGCGCGGCGGCACGCGCGACGGCGCGCTGGCCGGCCTCTCCGCCGGCTTCGCGGTGTGGGGCTATACGCTGTTGCTGCCGTCCTTCGCCAAGTCCGGCTGGCTGGCCGCCAGTTTCATCACCGACGGGCCGTTCGGCATCGAGCTGCTGAAGCCGCACCAGCTGTTCGGCTTGACCGGCCTCGACGACATCTCGCATTGCCTGTTCTGGAGCTTCGCCGCGAACATCGGCTGCTACGTCGTCGTCTCGCTGCTGCGCCCGCCGACGGCGGCCGAGGCGAGCCAGGCGACGCAGTTCGTCGATGCGCTGAAGACGACGCGGCCGGTCGGCTCGGCGCTGTGGCGCGGCAGCGCCGACGCCGGCGAGCTGGTGGCGCTGGTCGGCCGCTTCCTCGGTCCGCAGCGCGCCGAGGCCGCCTTCGCCGCCTACGCGCACCGCCGCGGCGTCGCTTCCGTCGCGCAGCTGGAGGCCGATGCCGACCTGGTGCACCACGCCGAATCGCTGCTCACCGGCGCCATCGGCAGTGCCTCGGCGCGGGCGATGGTGGCCTCGGTGGCGAAGGAGGAGCCGCTGTCGCTGGCCGAGGTGATGAACATCCTCGACGAGGCTTCGCAACTGCGCACCTACAGCCGCGAGCTGGAGCGCAAGTCGCGCGAACTGGAGGCGGCGACCAGCGAACTGAAGGCGGCGAACGAACGCCTGCTCGAGCTCGACCGGCTGAAGGACGACTTCATGGCCTCGGTCAGCCACGAGTTGCGCACGCCGCTGACCTCGATCCGCGCCTTTTCCGAAATCCTGCGCGACGACCCGCGCACCGAGCTGGCCGAGCGCGAGCGCTTCCTCGGCATCATCGTCAGCGAGACCGAGCGGCTCACCCGGCTGGTGAACCAGATCCTCGACATGGCCAAGATCGAGTCGGGCAACGTCGACTGGCGGATCGAGGAGGTGGACCTGAAGTCGGTGATCGAGCAGTCGGCGGAGGCCACCGGCCAGCTCTTCCTCGACAAGGGGGTGCGGCTGACGCTCGACCTGGCGCCGACGGTGCCGGCGGTGCGCGCCGACCGCGACCGCCTGATGCAGGTGGTGATCAACCTGCTCTCGAACGCGGTGAAGTTCGCGCCGGCCCGCGCCGGGCTGGTCCGCATCCGCCTTGCGCACGACGCCGACGGCGTCGGCGTGCGCGTCGAGGATAACGGCCCGGGCATCCGGCGCGAGGACCAGGAAGTGATCTTCGAGCGCTTCCGCCAGGGGGGGGATTCGCTGACGGGCAAGCCGACCGGTACCGGTCTGGGCTTGCCTATCAGCCGGAAAATCGTCGAATATTTCGGCGGGAGGTTGTGGGTGGAAAGCGAACCGGGGCGGGGAGCCGCCTTCGTCTTCGTCCTTCCGGCCGCTTGAGCACATTGAGCACGGAAAAATCAATGACTAAAAAAATACTGATCGCCGACGATGAGCAAAACATCGTCATCTCCGTCGAATTCCTGATGAAGCGCGAGGGCTACGCCGTCTCCGTCGCCGCCGACGGCGACGAGGCGCTGGCCCGCATCCGCGAGGAGAAGCCGGATCTCGTGCTGCTCGACGTGATGATGCCGAAGAAGAACGGCTTCGAGGTCTGCCAGGAGGTGCGCGCCGACGCCGCGCTGGCCGACGTGCGCATCCTGATGCTGACCGCACGCGGTCGCGATACCGAGGTCGCCAAGGGGCTGGCCATCGGCGCCGATGCCTACATGACGAAGCCCTTCTCGACGCGGGAGCTGGTCGAGAAGGTCCGCGAACTGCTGGGCTGAGCCATGCGCCTCGATCCCGGTCGCAAGCTGGCGCTGGCGACGGCGCTGTGCGCGCTGGCGGTCGGCGTCCTGATCTATGCCACCGTCGCCGTGCTGCGGTCGACCGATGCCGGCGGCGAGGATGCGACGGCGGCGCTGGTCATGGTCTGGCTGGTCGCCTGCGGCGGCGCTTTCGCGTTGCTGCGGCCGCTTGCCGACCTCGTGCTGCGCGCGCCGATGCAGCTCGCCGAGGAAACGCGCATCGTCGTCGGCGACAGCGGCCGCCGCGTCCGGCCGGCCGGCGGCGAAGAGCTGCGCGCCGTGGCCGAGGCGATCAACGAACTGGCGACGCGCCGGCAGACGCTGGAGCAGGACATCGCTGCCGAGATCGCCCGCGCGCAGGCCAACCTCGAAGCCGACCGCAACCGGCTGGCGGTGCTGATGGCCGAGCTGCAGCAGAGCGTCGTCGTCTGCAACCTCGACGGCCGCATCCTGCTCTACAACCAGCGTGCGCGCGAGGTGCTGACCACCGGCGCCGGCAGCGAACTGGTCGGCCTCGGCCGCTCGCTCTACGCCGTCTTCGAGCGCGGCCTGATCGCGCACGCGCTCGACCAGGTCGGGCGCCGCCTGCTTGCCGGCGAGGCCGCCTCCTCCGAATTCGTCACCGCGACCCGTGCCGGCCGCCTGCTGCGCGTGCATCTGGCCCCGGTCGCCGGCCAGGACGGGGGCGGCGACGGCGTGGAAATGACCGGCTTCGTGCTGCTCCTCGACGACATCACCGCCTCCTTCGAGACCGAGGGCCGGCGCGATGCGCTGATCCAGTCGCTGACCGAGGGCAGCCGCGGTCCGCTCGGCAACATCCGTGCCGCCGCCGAAATGCTTTCCTCGTACCCGGACATGGAGGCCGACGAGCGCGGCCGCTTCCTGTCGGTGATCCGCAGCGAGGTCGAAGGGCTGTCGGCGCGCGTCGCCCAGTCGGCGCGCGAATACGCGAAGGAGCTGACGGTGCGCTGGCCGCTTGAGGAGATGCGCGGCGCCGACCTCGTCGCCGTTGCCGCGCCACGCATCGGCGAACGCTGCAGCCTGCCGGTGAAGACCGAGGAGATCGACGAATCGGTGTGGATGAAGGTCGACAGCTTCTCCTTCCTGCAGGTGCTGTGCTACCTGACGACGCGGCTGCGCGACGAATACGGCGTAAGCGAGGTGCGTCTCGCGCTTTCCGCCGACGGCGACCATGCCTGCCTCGATCTGGCCTGGATGGGCACGGCGATGAGCACCGAGACGGTGATGAGCTGGGAGCTCGACCCGATGCGCAGCGCCGGCGAGGAGACGCCGCTGTCGGTGCGCGAGGTGATGGACCGCTGCAACGGCGAGATGTGGTTCCAGCGCAAGCGCGCCTCGCACCGCGCCTATTTCCGCTTCCTGCTGCCGCTGGCGCAGGAGCGCCGGCAGCCGGGCGCGCTGCCCGGCGTCGCCCTGAACAGCCGGCCGGAGTTCTACGACTTCGACCTCTTCCGCTGGTCGGAGAAGAGCCACGCGCTCGACGACCGCCTGCTCTCCGAACTGACCTACACGGTGTTCGACACCGAGACCACCGGCCTTGAACCGTCGAACGGCGACGAGATCATCCAGATCGGCGCCACCCGCATCGTCAACCGCCGCCTGCTGACGCACGAGGTCTTCGACCAACTGATCGATCCGCGCCGGCCGCTGCCGGCGGCCTCGGTGCAGATCCACGGCATCACGCCGGAAATGCTCGTCGGCCAGCCGGACATCGGCAGCGTGCTGCCGGCCTTCCGCAACTTCTGCGCGGACACCGTGCTGGTCGCGCACAACGCCGCCTTCGACATGCGCTTCCTGCAGCTCAAGGAGCAGCCCACCGGCATCCGCTTCGACCTGCCGGTGCTCGACACGCTGCTGCTCTCGGCGGTGCTGCATCCGAACCAGGAGTCGCACCGGCTGGAGGCCATCGCCGAGCGTTTCGGCATCCCGGTGATCGGCCGGCACACCGCGCTCGGCGACGCCTACGTCACCGGCGAAGTGTTCCTGAAGATGGTGCCGCTGCTCGCCGAGATGGGCATCCGCACGCTCGGCGAGGCGCGCGAGGCGGCGGAGAAGACCTACTATGCCCGGATCAACTACTGAGACCGAGCGCGGGACGGCCAGCCGTTTCTCGCCCTATGCGCCGGTGCGCGGCGCCGTCCTCCGGCCGACGCCGACGCTGCCGCCGTCGGCCGAACTGCGCACGGCGCTGGAATGCCTCGACCGCGCCGATGCCGACGCCGTCGCCGTCGTCGATGCGGAGAGCGGTGCGCCGCTCGGCATCCTGACGCTGCGCGACGTGCTCAAGCGCATCGCGCTGGCCGGTGCCGACCTCGACCAGCCGGTGGCGGCGGCGATGACCGGCGGCGTCATCCGCCTGCCGGCGGCGGCGACGGTGCACCAGGCGTGCATGCAGATGATCCGCCGCAACGTCCGCCACCTCGTGCTGGTCGAAGCCGACGGCCGCTTCTGCGGCATCGTCGCGCAGCGCGACCTCTATTCCCTGCAGGGCGTGCGCGGCGGCGAGCTGATGGCGGCCATCGCCGCCACCCGCGACATCGGCGCGCTGGCGACGGTTGCCGCGCGCGTGCGCGAGTTCTCGGCGCAGCTGCTGGCCGAAGGCACCGGTGCCGAGGCGCTGTGCCAGCAGATTTCCGCACTCAACGACCTGATCGGCCTGCAGGCCATCGACCTCGTCGCGGCGCGCCACGAGCTGCCCTACGTACCGTGGTGCTGGCTGCTCTTCGGCTCCGAGGGACGGCTCGAACAGACGCTGTCGACCGACCAGGACAACGGCCTCGTCTTCGCCGCCGACGGCCCTGAGCACGCAGCCGCGCTGCGCGCCCGCTTCCTGCCCTTCGCCCGCGACGTGAACGAGGCGCTCGATGCCTGCGGTTTTCCGCTGTGCAAGGGCAACATCATGGCCGGCAACCCGGAACTGTGCCTGTCGCTCGCCGAATGGAAGGAGAAGTTCGACGGCTGGCTGCGCGTCGCCGAGCCGCAGGCCGTGCTCAACGCGACGATCTTCTTCGACCTGCGGCCGCTCTACGGCGACGAAGGCCTCGCCGTCGACCTGCAGTCCTGGCTGCTGGCACGCACGCCGGAGGCTGGCGCTTTCCTGCGTGCGATGGCCGAGGGCGCGCTCAACTGGCAGTCGCCGCTCGGCTGGCTGTCGCGCTTCCGTTTCGACGACAACCCGGAGTTTCCGCACACCATCGACCTCAAGCTGCATGGCGCCCGACCCTTCGTCGACGGCGCCCGCATCTGGTCGCTGGCCAAGGGGGTCGCCGCCACCAACACCGGTGAGCGCTTGCGCGCCGTCGGGCCGCTGCTCAACCAGCGGCCGGAGGAAACCGCCGCCTTCCTCGGTGCCCTCGAACAGGTGCAACGCCTGCGTTTCGCCAACCAGTTGCGCGCCGAGTCGCCCGCCGCCGCCAACCGCGTCGACCCGGACCGGCTCAACGAACTGGACCGGCAGATCCTCAAGGAAGCCTTCCGCCAGTCGAAACGGCTGCAGCAGTTGCTGGAGGTGGAGTTCCTGCGGAGCGCCTGAGCGATGCCCTCGGGCATCGCGAAGAAGTACTCATGGGGTGCGCCTGAGCGATCCGTCCGCGCATCGCGGAGATGCGCCCTCGGGGTGCGCCTGAGGCGCCCCATGCATCGCGAAAAAGTCTCCCGGCGGCGCCCGAAAACCCGCGCTAGACCCGCGCCAGCACCGGCTGTCCGTGCGCGCGTTCGGCCAGCCAGCCGAGCCCGAGCGCCGGCAGCGCCACGCGCAGGCGTTCCGGCTGCGCCGTGGCGTGCAGCTGCAGCCGACCGCTGCCTTCCGCGGCGCCGCCGGCCAGTCGCAGGCATTGGCGGGCGACCGCGTCGGCGACGTCCACCAGTTCCGCCCGGCCCGCCGCCAGTGGCGCCAGCACCGGCGCGAGGAAGCTGTAATGCGTGCAGCCGAGCACCAGCCGGTCGGCGCCGGCGGCGAGCAGCGGTTCGACGCGGGCGGCGATCTCGGCGGCGAAGCCGCGGTCGTCGGCATGCAGCGCCTCGACGCGTGTCGCCCAGCCGGGGCAGGGCTCGACGAGCACCTCGACGCCGGCGGCGTGCTCGCGGATCAGCGTCGCCAGCCGCTCGCTCTTCGCTGTCGCCTCGGTCGCCAGCACGGCGATGCGCTTCGTCCGCGACGCCGCCGCTGCCGGCTTCACGCCCGGCTCGACGCCGACGATGGGCAGCTGCGGAAAGCGCTCGCGCAGCGCGCGCACGGCGGCCACCGTGGCCGTGTTGCAGGCGACCACCAGCAGCCCGCAGCCTTCGTTCACCAGATGCTCGCCGATCGCCATCACCCGCCCGCGGATGAAGCCCTCCGGCTTGCTGCCGTAGGGCACGTGCGCGGTATCGGCAAGGTAGGCGAGGTCGGCGCGCGGCAGCGCGCGGGCGATGGCCGCGAGGACGGAAAGGCCGCCGAGGCCGGAGTCGAAGATGGCGATCATGGGAGAAGGATTGACGGCTGAATTTTTCTGCCTGCTTGGTTCTTTAATCAGGTCTGGTGGATCGATGATTTGGATATCTCAAGTCAGTGCAGCCCGACGTTTACAGCTGAACCGAAAGTTGCCAGTTCATCGATTTTGTCCGAGCCAATATTTCAGGGACGGAAGTTAGAAGCAACTCTCCTGATACGTTGTTGTATAGCGCCACACGATGTTTTTCTTTCAACACCTCTGAAGCAGAAATTTCACTTTCGGTAAGCGCAAAGAAGAAGCCAGAAAAGCCGGGGCGCACGCGCTTTTGGTTTGCTGTCTTGATCTCGATGAAGGTCATTTTGGGAAGGGCTGAGCGGACCATGTCGAGATCGGAGAAATCGATTTTTCAGGGGAGGGAAGAGCGATGGCGTCAAAACTTGACCCCTTAATTTCCAGGCCAGTTTCTGTTAACGCAGCCAACAGGATTTTCAGGCCCGCCCCACGTGGCTGGGGAACCCAATGTTCCATTTCTGCCAGCGCACGGAGTTCTCCGGATGCTCCGCTTTGATTTGCCATCCGGGCAAGGTGCAGGCGCTTTTCTTTGATTACTTCAAGCGGATTCATAAGAGGCAAAAGGAGGGCGGGTTCATTTTCCCGCTTAATGATTTTCGTCGACGATTCAAGAATGAACCGGCGACGCCGTCAGCTTGACCCCGAGCGCGTGGAGCAGCTTGAGCATGGTGTCGTAGCGCGGCTTGGCGCCAGGCGTCAAAGCCTTGTAGAGGCTTTCGCGGCCGAGGCCGGCTTCCTTGGCGAGCTGGGCCATGCCGCGGGCACGGGCAACGTCGCGCACGGCGGCGAGGAAGACGTCGGGGTTGGGGTCTTCAAGCGCTGCGGTCAGGTATTCGGCGATGGTTTCCTCGTCGTCAAGGTAGTCTGCGGCGTCGAACGGGGCAAATTTGGCCATGGCTCACTCCTTCTCCAGCTTCCGCGCCATTTCGATGGCACGCTTTATGTCTCGCTTCTGCGAGGACTTGTCGCCCCCGAGCAGGAGCAGGTAGATCACGTCTCCACGGCGGGTGAAATAAACGCGGTAGCCGGGGCCGCAGTGAATCCGCATTTCGGACACGCCTTCGCCGATGGGCTCGCAGTCGCCGAAGTTTCCGTGTTCGGCAGCGCGGATGCGATGGACGATGCGGGCGCGGCCGAGCTTGTCTTTCAGCGTGGAAAGCCAAGCGTCGAATTCGTCCGAGCGCTGGAAGACGTTCATGGAATCCAGTGTATCCAATCGGATACTGAAGCGCAACCGGATATGTTTCTGGCAACTGCCGTTGCCGTCACCGCGCCGCCATTACCACCATCTCCACCCGATACCCCGGGTTGGCCAGCCGGGCCTCGATGCAGGCGCGGGCCGGGGCGCAGCCTTCCGGCACCCATTCGTCCCAGATTTCGTTCATCGCTGCGTATTCGCGCATGTCGCTGAGGTAGATGGTGACCATCAACAGCTTCGTCCGGTCGCTGCCGGCCTTGGCCAGCAGGCGGTCGATGCTGGCCAGCACTTCGCGCGTCTGCGCGGTGATGTCGGCAGTCAGCGTTTCCGGGACTTCGACGAGGTAGACCGTCTGGCCGTGGGCGACGACGTCGGAGTAGCGGCGAGTGGTGCCGTGGCGTTCGATTTCCATTCCTGTGGCTCCAAAAAGAAAGAAGCCGGCCGAGGAGTCGCGGCCGGCTTCGCTGGGGGTTACGGGCCTCAGGCGCACCCCAAGGGCACTTCTTCGCGATGCGCGATGCGTATCGCTCAGGCGACGGTGACCGGGATCTTGCCGATCTTGGCCTGCCATTCCTTCGGCCCGGTGTTGTGCACCGAGGTGCCGGCGGAATCGACGGCCACTGTGACCGGCATGTCCTGCACGTCGAACTCGTAGATCGCTTCCATGCCGAGATCGGCGAAGCCGACGACCTTGGCCGACTTGATCGCCTTGGCCACCAGGTAGGCGGCGCCGCCGACGGCCATCAGGTAGGCAGACTTGTTGTCCTTGATCGCCTCGATGGCGACCGGGCCACGCTCGGACTTGCCGACCATCGAGATCAGGCCGGTCTTCTCCAGCATCATGCGCGTGAACTTGTCCATGCGCGTGGCGGTCGTCGGACCGGCCGGGCCGACCACTTCGTCGCGCACCGGGTCGACCGGGCCGACGTAATAGATGACGCGGTTGGTGAAGTCGACCGGCAGCTGCTCGCCCTTGGCCAGCATATCGGCGATGCGCTTGTGCGCAGCGTCGCGGCCGGTGAGCATCTTGCCGTTCAGCAGCAGCTTCTGGCCCGGCTTCCACGACGCGACCTGTTCCTTGGTCAGCGTGTTCAGGTCGACGCGGGTGGCCGATTTCAGGTCCGGCGTCCAGGTCACGGCCGGCCAGTCTTCGAGCTTCGGCGTCGGCAGGTGGGCCGGGCCGGAGCCGTCGAGGTGGAAGTGGCAGTGGCGCGTCGCGGCGCAGTTCGGCACCAGCGCCACCGGCAGGTTGGCGGCGTGGCACGGGTAGTCGAGCACCTTGACGTCGAGCACGGTGGTCAGGCCGCCGAGGCCCTGGGCGCCGACGCCCAGCGCATTGACCTTCTCCATCAGTTCGAGGCGCAGTTCCTCGGCGCGCGTGAGCTTGGCGCCGCTGGCGGCCTTGGCCTTCAGTTCATGGATGTTCACCGGCTCCATGATCGATTCCTTGGCCAGCAGCATCGCCTTTTCCGGCGTGCCGCCGATGCCGATACCGATGATCCCCGGCGGGCACCAGCCGGCGCCCATTTCCGGGATCTTCTTCAGGACCCAGTCGACCAGGTCGTCGGAGGGGTTGAGCATGGCGAACTTGGACTTGGCTTCCGAGCCGCCGCCCTTGGCCGCGCAGATGACCTCGACGTGGTCGCCTTCGACGATCTCGAAGTGCACCACGGCCGGGGTGTTGTCCTTGGTGTTCTTGCGGGCGCCGGCCGGGTCGGCGAGCACCGACGCGCGCAGCGGGTTGTCCGGGTTGGCGTAGGCGCGGCGGACGCCTTCGTCGATCATCTTCTGGATGCTCATCGTGGCATCCGGCCAGGTGACGTTCATGCCGACCTTGATGAAGACCATACCGATGCCCGTGTCCTGGCAGATCGGGCGATGGCCTTCGGCGGCCATGCGGCTGTTGGTCAGGATCTGCGCGATGGCGTCCTTGGCGGCGGGGTTTTCCTCGCGCTCGTAGGCTTCGCCGAGCGCGCTGATGTAGTCGAGCGGGTGGTAGTAGCTGATGTACTGGAAAGCGTCGGCGATCGACTGGATCAGGTCTTCCTGTTTGATGGCGGTCATGAGGGCTCTCTCGGTCAGTGGTGTTTCGACTGGTGCTGCAGTATCAGGGTTTCGTTCATCAGCTTGTCCACCCAGGCCATCGCCGCGGCGGAAACGAGGAAGACGACGTGGATGATGACCTGCCACTTGATCGTGTGCTCGGTCAGGTTGCCGGCGTTGATGAAAGTCTTCAGCAGGTGGATCGACGAAATGCCGATGATCGCCGTCGACAGCTTGATCTTGAGCACGCCGGCATTGACGTGCGACAGCCATTCCGGCTGATCCGGGTGGCCTTCGAGGTCGAGCCGCGAGACGAAGGTCTCGTAGCCGCCGACGATGACCATGACCAGCAGGTTGGCGATCATCACCACGTCGATCAGGCCGAGGACGATCAGCATCACGTCGGTCTCGCTGATGTGCTTCTCGCCGAAGGCGTTGTGCAGGAGGTGCGAGAGCTCGACCATGAACAGGTAGCAGTACACCACCTGGGCGACGATCAGGCCGAGGTAGAGCGGCGCCTGGATCCAGCGGCTGGCGAAAATCGTCGATTGCAGGAGCTTGGCAGTTCGGTTCATGTCCGGAGTCAGGGCGAAAAATGAGCCGCGATTTTAGCACCGTCCGCATGCTGCGGTGCAGCGAAAACCGTGTTGCCAAGCGGCTTCCGGGCAGGTAGGGTGTAAGCGGCCTGTAAGTCTTCGCGGGTCTAATCCAGATCGACCCCGGAAGTCGGGGGGCTCAGGGAGCTCCCTTTTTCCGTCTGCGGTTTCGCCGCCCGTACCCCGATGGTCCGGTATTTTCCGGTTCGCCCCGCGCGGCCGGAACTGCGAACAGAACGCTCAGTTAACCCCTTTAGAGGAGATGCTTAGATGACTATTCAATCCGTCCTGCAGGAAAACCGCGTTTTCGATCCCCCGGCGGAACTGGTAAAGAATGCGGCCATTCCCGGCATGGAGGCCTACCGTGCGCTGTGCGCCGAGGCCGACAAGGACTACGAAGGTTACTGGGCTCGTCTGGCCCGCGAGCATCTGGTCTGGAAGCAACCCTTCACCAAGACCCTTAACGAATCCGAGTACCCGTTCTACAAGTGGTTCGAGGACGGCAAGCTGAACGTCTCCTACAACTGCCTCGACAAGAACGTCGACGCCGGCCTCGGCGACAAGGTCGCGATCATCTTCGAAGCCGACGACGGCAAGGTGACCCGCGTCACCTACAAGGAACTGCTGGCCAAGACCTGCCAGTTCGCCAACGCGCTGAAGGCGCGCGGCGTCAAGAAGGGCGACCGCGTCGTCATCTACCTGCCGATGTCGGTCGAAGGCATCGTCGCCATGCAGGCCTGCGCCCGCATCGGCGCCATCCACTCGGTCGTTTTCGGCGGCTTCTCGGCCCAGTCGATCCGCGATCGCGTCAATGACGCCAGCGCCGTCGCCATCATCACCGCCGACGAGCAGTGCCGTGGCGGCAAGGCGATCCCGCTGAAGCCGGCGGTCGACGAGGCGATCAGCCTTGGCGGCTGCGAGTCGATCAAGACCGTTTTCGTCTACCAGCGCACCGGCGCCGCCTGCAACATGGTTGCCGGCCGCGACATCACCTGGAGCGATGCCATCGCTGGCCAGGCCGACACCTGCGAACCGGAGTGGGTCGAAGCCGAACACCCGCTGTTCCTGCTCTACACCTCGGGCTCGACCGGCAAGCCGAAGGGCGTCCAGCACTCGTCGGGCGGCTACCTGCTGCACGCCATCTTGACCACCAAGTGGACCTTCGACCTGCGCGCCAACGACGTCTTCTGGTGTACCGCCGACATCGGCTGGGTCACCGGCCACACCTACATCACCTACGGCCCGCTCGCCTGCGGCGGCACCGAGATCGTCTTCGAAGGCGTACCGACCTATCCGGACGCCGGCCGTTTCTGGAAGATGATCCAGGACCACAAGGTCAGCATCTTCTACACCGCGCCGACCGCCATCCGCTCGCTGATCAAGGCTGCCGATACGAACCCGGCGACGGCGCCGAAAAACTACAACCTCACCAGCCTGCGCATCCTCGGTTCGGTCGGCGAGCCGATCAACCCGGAAGCCTGGATGTGGTACTACAACGAAGTCGGTGGCGCCAAGTGCCCGATCATGGACACCTTCTGGCAGACCGAGACCGGCGGCCACATGATCACCCCGCTGCCGGGCGTGACGCCGCTGGTGCCGGGTTCCTGCACGCTGCCCTTCCCGGGCATCCAGGCAACCATCGTCGATGAGACCGGCACCGAGGTCGATTGGGGCAAGGGCGGCTTCCTCGTCGTCAAGAAGCCGTGGCCGTCGATGATCCGTACCATCTTCGGCGATCCGGAGCGCTTCAAGAAGTCGTACTACCCCGAAGACCTCGGCGGCAAGCTGTACCTCGCCGGCGACGGCGCGGTGCGCGATGCGAAGACCGGCTACTTCACGATCATGGGCCGTATCGACGACGTGCTGAACGTTTCCGGCCACCGCATGGGCACGATGGAAATCGAGTCGGCGCTGGTGTCGAACCCGAAGGTGGCCGAGGCCGCCGTCGTCGGCCGTCCGGACGACCTGACCGGCGAGGCGATCTGCGCCTTCGTCGTGTTGAAGGGCGCCCGCCCGACCGGCGACGAGGCCAAGAAGGTGGTCAAGGAGCTGCAGGACTGGGTCGGCAAGGAGATCGGTCCGATCGCCAAGCCGAAGGACATCCGCTTCGGCGAGAACCTGCCGAAGACCCGTTCCGGCAAGATCATGCGCCGCCTGCTGCGCTCGCTGGCCAAGGGCGAGGAGATTACTCAGGACGTGACGACGCTGGAAAACCCGGCGATCCTGGAACAGCTCAAGCAGACCGCGGGCTGAGAAGACACACCGCCGGCCGGCCTCCGCCCGCCGGCGCACACCGACCCGTGACGGAATGCGGGCGGAGGAGACAGGGACGCGCCCAACTGACATAGAATGTCGGGGGATGCGTCAGCGGTTGATGCGGAGGAGAGACCGCTTCAGTTGGGCCGGCGCTGGAATCAGCGCCGGCCCTTTTTATTTTGGCTGCCCTGGGGGGGGTGAGGGGGAATGAGTACAAACGCGACCAGGATGCTGGTGGATGCGACGATCGATGCGTTGCGCCGGCATTCGCCGTTCGACCGCATGGAGCGCGACGCGCTGATCTTTCTTGCCGAGCGCGCGAAGCTCGGCTATTTCCCGAAGGACTCGCACATCGTCACGCCGGAGATGGGGCCGGTCAGCACCTTCTACGTGATCCAGCGCGGCAAGGTGCTGGCCCGGCAGTCGGGCGAGATCAACGTCACCGAATACTCTTCGCTGACGATGGGCACCGGCGAGTGCTTTCCGATCGGCTCGGTGATGGCGCGCCGCGCCTCGACCAATTCCTACGTCGCCCTCGAAGACACCTTCTGCTACCAGCTGACCGCCGACGACTTCGTGCAGCTGATGCAGATGAGCCAGCAGTTCAACCTGTTCTGCACGCAGTACATCTCCACCCTGCTCAACCAGTCGCGCCGCCAGCTGCAGGTGCAGTTCGCGCAGCGCGCCGCCGAGCAGCAGTCGATGAGCTCGCCGCTGTCGTCGATCATCAGCAAGGCGCCGGTGTCGGTCGGGCCGGAGACGCCGATCCGGCAGGTGGTCGAGGCAATGGTCTCCGGCCACGTCGGTTCGATGGTGGTGGTGAACGAGGCGCAGCAGCCGGTCGGCATCTTCACGCAGTCGGACGCGCTGAAGCGCATCCTGCTGCCCGGCCTGTCGCTCGACAAGCCGATTGCCGAGGTGATGTCGCCGCACCCGCACGCGCTGTCCGAGCATGCGCACGTCTACGATGCGGCGCTGGCGATGGCCATGCACAGCGTGCGCCACGTCCTCGCCGTCGACGGCGAAGGGCGGCTGAAAGGCGTCGTTTCCGAGCGCGACCTGTTCACGCTGCAGCGCGTCGGCCTCCGGCAGATCCGCCAGTCGATCGAGGGCGCGCAGGACATCGCGGTGCTCAAGCAGGCCGGTGCCGACGTCCGCCAGCTGGCGCTGAACATGCTCGCCCAGGGCGTCGGCGCCGAGCAGCTCACCCAGTTCATCTCGGCGCTGAACGATACCGTGACGCGGCGCGTGATCCAGCTGAACCTCGCCACGCACGACCTTTACGGCATCGAGTGGGCCTGGCTGTCGTTCGGTTCGGAAGGGCGCGACGAGCAGACCTTCAGTACCGACCAGGACAACGGCATCGTCTACCTCTGCCCCGACATCATGAACCGCGAGGAACTGGAGTTGCGTCTGCTGGAGTTCGCGCAGGACGTGAACCGCGACCTCGATGCCGTCGGCTTCCCGTTCTGCAAGGGCAACATCATGGCCAGCAACCCGGAGCTGTGCCTGACGCTGGAGGCCTGGGAGGAGAAATTCGCCAAGTGGGTGCGCGTGCCGGAGCCGAAGGCGCTGCTGAACGCCTCGATCTTCTTCGATTTCCGCGCCCTCCACGGCGCCACGCACCTGGCCGACCGCCTGCGCATGACGTTGCTCAAGCTGGTGAAATCGCAGGCCGTCTTCCTGCGCATGATGGCGGCGAACGCGCTCTCGGTGCTGCCGCCGCTCGGCAAGTTCCGCGATTTCGTCACCGACCTCAGCCCGGACCGGCCGGGGTGCGTCGACCTGAAGACCTACGGCGCGCGGCTGTTCATCGATGTGGCGCGCATCTTCGCGCTGGCCACCGGGCTGTACAACACCAACACCGTGCAGCGCATCCGCCTCTCCGGGCAGCGCATGGGCATGGCCCCGGACGAGACGGCGGCGATCGTCGAGGGCTTCAACTTCATCCAGCTGCTGCGCCTGCGGCACCAGCACTTCGAAAACGAGCACGGGCGGCCGGGCGACAATTTCGTGAACCCCGACCAGCTGAACGAGCTCGACCGGCGCATCCTGAAGGAATCGTTCCGCCAGGCGCGCAAGTTGCAGCAGCGCCTCAAGCTCGACTACCAGGTCTGATGCCATGGAGTGGGTGAAGAAGCTGTTCGGCGGTGCTCCCGGCCTTCCCTCGGTGACACTCGACGCCGACCGGGCGGCGGCGCTGGCGGCCTGGCGCAAGCGGCCGGACGACGATTTCACGCGGCCGCATTTCCGCACGCGCTACGTCGTCGTCGACGTCGAGGCGAGCGGGCTGAACATGGTCAAGGACCGCTTGATCTCGATCGGTGCGGTGGCCGTCAGCGGCGGCATGATCGATCTGCAGGACACCTTCGAGGTGGTGCTGCGGCAGGACGAGGTCAGTTCGCACGAAAATATCCTGATCCACGGCATCGGCGGCAGCGCGCAGCGCGACGGCGTCGAGCCGGCGGCGGCGCTGCTCGCCTTCCTCGATTTCGTCGGCAAGGCGCCGCTGGTTGCCTACCACGCGGAATTCGACCAGTCGATGATCGACCGTGCGGCGCGCGCCCACCTTGGCGCCGCTCTCGACCTGCGCTGGATCGACCTCGCCTGGGTATTGCCGGAACTGTTCCGCGAGCGCATCGACGCGCAGGTGCAGCTCGACAACTGGCTCGGCGAGTTCGGCATCGGCAATTTCCTGCGCCACAACGCGGTCGCCGACGCCTATGCGACGGCGCAGCTGCTGCAGGTGGCCCTGACGCGCGGTGCCGCACTCGGCAAGGAGACGGCGCAGGTCTTCATGGACATGGAAAAGGCCCGGCGCTGGTTGCGCCGCGCGGGCTAGCGGGCGGCGGGCGAGGGCATGGCGACGAAACTCGGCGACCAGTTGCGCAGCTACTACCTCGCCTACACCGGCGGCTTCATCGTGCTCATCGCCGTTCTCGCGCTGCTCGAACGGCAGGGCATGCCGCCGCGCTGGATCGGCTACGCCTTCATGTTCTTCACGATCATGATCTACGCGGCGATCGGCATCCTCAGCCGCACCGCCAACGTCTCCGAGTACTACGTCGCCGGCCGCCGCGTGCCGGCGGTGTTCAACGGCATGGCCACCGGCGCCGACTGGATGAGCGCCGCCTCCTTCATCGGCCTGGCCGGCACCCTCTACCTGTCCGGCTACCAGGGGCTGGCCTACGTCATGGGCTGGACCGGCGGCTACGTGCTGGTGGCGCTCCTGCTCGCGCCCTACCTGCGCGAATTCGGGCAATACACGATTCCCGATTTTCTCGCCGCGCGCTACGGCGGCAATGCGGCGCGGCTGGTCGGTGTCTTCGCCGCCGTGCTCGCCTCCTTCGTCTATGTCGTCGCGCAGATCTACGGCGTCGGCCTGATCGCCAGCCGCTTCGTCGGCCTGCAGTTCGAGATCGGCGTCTTCCTCGGCCTGGCCGGCATCCTCGTCTGCTCCTTCCTCGGCGGCATGCGCGCGGTGACGTGGACGCAGGTGGCGCAGTACGTGATCCTGATCATCGCCTACATGGCGCCGGTGACGCTGCTGTCGATGAAGGTGACTTCCGTCCCGCTGCCGCAGGCGGTCTATGGCGAAGTGCTGGAGAAGGTGCGCACGCTCGAAAGCGAAATCTTCCACCTGCCGGCGGAAGATGAGGCGCGCCGGCGCTACCAGGCGCGCGCCGACGACTACGCCGAACGCATCGAGCGGCTGCCGGCGTCGCTGCTGGAGGAGAAGCAGCGCCTGTCGGAGGAGATCAACGCGCGCAAGCTCGACCCGAATGCGCCGATGCGCGAGGTGCTGGCGCTCGAGCGCCAGCGTCGCGAGCTGCCGGCCACCGTCGAACAGGCGCGGGCGCGCTGGGGCGAGGCGCGCCAGGCGGCGCTCGAGCGGGCGGCGGTGCCGAGCCACCATGCCGACGCCTTTCCCGGCAACAGCGAGGAGCAGCGCAACGCGGCGCGCATCAACTTCCTGACGCTGGTCTTCTGCCTGATGATCGGTACCGCCGCGCTGCCGCACATCCTCGTCCGCTACTACACGACGCCGAGCGTGCGCGAGGCGCGTACCTCGGTCGTCTGGTCGCTGGTCTTCATCCTCGCCCTCTACCTGACGGCGCCGGCCTACGCCGTCTTCGCCAAGTACGAGATCTACCAGCACGTGGTGAACAGCGAGATCGCCAAGCTGCCGGGCTGGATCGCCGCCTGGGGCAAGCTCGGCCTGGTGTCGATCGAGGACATCAACACCGACGGACTGCTGCAACTCGCCGAGTTGACGCTGAATCCGGATGTGATCGTGCTGGCGACGCCGGAGATCGCCGGGTTGCCCTACGTCGTCTCCGGGCTGGTCGCCGCTGGCGCGCTGTCGGCAGCGCTGTCGACTGCCGACGGCCTGCTGCTGACGATCACCGGCGCGCTGTCGCACGATGTCTATTACAAGATCATCCGTCCGCAGGCGTCGACGCAGTGGCGGCTGGTGATCTCCAAGTCGCTGCTGCTGGTGGTGGCGGTGATGGCCGCCATGCTTGCCGCGCAGAAGCCGGCGACGATCCTGTCGATGGTCGCCTGGGCCTTCTCGATCGCCGGCGCCGCCTTCTTCCCGGCACTGGTGCTCGGCATCTTCTGGAAGCGGGCGAACAAGCAGGGCGCCGTTGCCGGGATGGTCGCCGGCCTGGCGATGACGCTCTACTACATGGTGCGCGTGCAGTTCCACGACATCCCGTGGCTCGGCCTGCATGGCATCGGCATGGAGCCCTGGCTGGAAGTGCAATCGACCTCGGCCGGCGTCTGGGGCGTGCCGGTCGGCTTCGTCGTCATCGTCGTCGTCAGCCTGCTGACGCCGCCGCCGCCGGCGCAGACGCAGGCGCTGGTCGAGCGGCTGCGTTATCCGCGTTCCTGACGCCGCTCGTGTAGACTTGCCGGGTTCGGGGGCGCTACCCGCCGCCCTGGCGCTATGGCGGCAATGCGACGGGCGGACGCGCCGAAGGACTTTCTGCGAAGGACGGATTCCTCCATGCAACAGACCGGGAAGCACGTGGAATACTGGCACCGCAACCTGCTGGTGACGACCGTCCTCCTGTTCATCTGGTTCGTCGTCACTTTCGTCGCACCGTTCTACGCCCGCGAGCTGAACGCCGTCGTCATCTTCGGCTTTCCGCTCGGTTTCTACATGGCGGCGCAGGGCGCGCTGCTGGTCTACGTGCTGATCATCTGGTTCTACGCCCGCTACATGAACCGCCTCGACCAGGCGTACGGGGTCAAGGACGGCGAGGGCGACTGAACGGCCGCCCGCGGGCCGGGGGCCTCCGTGCAAGCTCCGCCGGGCGTTTCTCCTTGTCTGCCGGAGGCGCGCGATTAGAATGGTGCGCTCGTTCGGAATCTCGCGACATGGTCGATACTGGATTGCTGCTGGTCGGCGCGCTGCGCTCGCTGGTCGAACTGGCCGGTTACTTTCTGCTTGGGCAGGGCCTCCTTTACTTCCTCGCCGGCGCCGCGCGGGAGAGCAACCCCGTCTATCGGCTGTTCTGTGTGCTCACCGCGCCGGTGCTGCGGATCGTGCGCTTTGTCGTGCCGCGGGTGGTCATCGACCGCCACCTGCCGCTCGTTGCCTTTTTCCTGCTGTTCTGGCTCTGGATCGCGCTGGCCTACGTTCGCCGGCTGATCTGCGCCGCCAACGGCCTGGCCTGCTGACGCGACCGTCGCTGCGGCACCGGGCCGGCGGCAAAAAAAATTCGAGCCGGCCGCGTCATTCTGGTAGAATGCGCGCCTTCCGGAGAGGTGGATGAGTGGTTTAAGTCGCACGCCTGGAAAGCGTGTTTGGGATAATATCCCAACGCGGGTTCGAATCCCGCCCTCTCCGCCAGGGTTTCCCAAGTAAAAAAGCCGCTGCATCGCAGCGGCTTTTTTCATTTCCGGCGGGGGTCAGGCCTTGGGGGTGCAGGAGCAACCCGGTGCCTCCGGGGTGAGGCCGCGCGGGCAGACGAATTCCGGGTGCAGCGCGATATCGACGATGACCGAGCTGAAGCCGAAGACGCGTCCGCCGAGATGTCCGGCGCAGCTCTGGATGTCGGCTTCGCCGGGAACCAGATCGACGACGCACAGCTTCCGGTCGGCTTCGTCGCTGCCGCAGAGCAGGGTCACGTTGAGGACGGCGCCGACGTCGGCGCACAGGGCCTCGATCTCGCTGCGCAGCTCGGCCGCATTCCGGCAGCTGCCGAGGCGGGATGCGACGTGGGCCTGCCGTTCGTTCATCGCTCGCTTCAGCGCCAGTCGAAGGCACGGATCTCGACGATGAAGCCGCGCAGCAGCTTCATTGTTCGTTCGGCCACCGTGTAGCAATGCACGCGATGGTCCTCGTCGGTCATTTTCTTGATGACGAAGCCTTCGCGGACGAGTTTCGACAGCCGGCGCTTCAGCGTCGATTCCGGAACCGAGCAGCAGAGGACGAGGCGTTTCAGGGTCAGCGGGTCGCCGGTTTCCTGATGCGTGGCGATTTCGAGCAGGATCTTGAAGTCGTCCCGGGTACCGAATCGCTCGATGTGTTTGACAGCCAGCTGGTTGAATCTTCTCAGGCTCGGGATGTTCATTTGACGCGGGCTATTTCTTCTTGTCCGTCATAGCCCATTGTCACGCCGAACCGAAGGCCGCTCAATAGTTGTTTGGGATCAGTTTGAGCCGATTCCGGAAAACTCCCGGGATGCCCGCGTGCCGTCGCGGCACGTCAGAAGAGCGACGGTTGCGGTGCCGTCAGGCTGCCGGTCTTGACCGTGATGCGTACCAGCGAGCCGTCGTTGCGCGCTGCCTCGACGATCATGTAGCCGCCGCTGGCTTCGGCGACGACGCGCACGTTCAGTCCGCCGCGCGCGAGCTTGCCGCTGCTGCACCAGTAGTGCGCGAGCTCGCCGGGGTGCGGTACCCATTTCGCTTTTTTCGCCATTGCCGGGCCTGCCGTATCGTCAGTGTCGGTGGGGTTCGGGCGACACTGTGCCATAAAGCGTGCAGGGCTTGAAGGGCCTCCCTCATGCGATAATCCGCCCTTCCCAGCGAAGACCGACATGCCTTACCGAGCCCTCAACGTACCCGAGCACGGAATGCTCGATGCCTACGCCGCGACGCTCGCCGCCCGCGGCTACGCCGCCGATGCCGCGCAGCAGGCGGCAGCGGAACGCCTGCAGCGTCTCTACGGCGAGCTTCTCTCCTTCAAGGTGGCGCGCACCGGTACGCTGCGCCGCATGCTGTCGCGGGCGCAGCCGCCGCGCGGCGTCTATTTCTGGGGCGGCGTCGGCCGCGGCAAGAGCTTCCTGATGGACTGCTTCTACGACGCCGTACCGTATCGGCGCAAGCGCCGCATCCACTTCCATGCCTTCATGCACCAGGTGCATCAGCGACTGGAGGAACTGAAGGGCGAGAGCGATCCGATGGCGGCGCTCGCCGAGCGCATCGCGCGCGAGGTGCGGCTGCTCTGCTTCGACGAATTCCACGTTTCCGACATCGCCGATGCGATGATCCTCGGTCGTCTGCTTGAGGCGCTGTTCGAGCGCGGCGTCGTTTTCGTCATGACTTCCAACTATCCGCCGGATCGCCTCTATCCGAACGGCCTGCAGCGCGACCGTTTCCTGCCGACGATCGCGCTGATGAAGGCGCGGCTCGACGTGCTGGAGGTCGACGCCGGCGTCGATTACCGGCTGCGCACGCTGGAGCAGGTCGAAATCTTCCATTGCCCGGCGGACGAGGCGGCCGAGCGCAAGATGGCCGAATATTTCGCCGCCATCGACGGCGGCGAGGGCGAGGCGGGCGGCGACATCGAAATCCTCGGACGGACGATCCCGACGCGGCGGCGCGGCCACGGCGCGATCTGGTTCGATTTCGCCGCGCTCTGCGGCGGCCCGCGTTCGCAGAACGACTACCTCGAACTGGCGCAGGCCTACCATACCGTCCTCGTCTCCGGCATCCCGCGGATGAGCGCGGCGCAGTCCAACGAGGCGCGCCGTTTCACCTGGCTGGTCGATGTCTTCTACGACCATCGGGTGAAGCTGATCGCCACCGCCGAGTGCGAGGCGGAAGGGCTCTACACCGCCGGCGTGCAGGCCGGCGAGTTCTTCCGCACGGTCAGCCGCCTGACCGAGATGCGCTCGCGCGAGTATCTTGCCCTGCAGCACCTGGCCGGCTAAGGTTCGGGAACGGCCGCTGTCGGCGGCCGGCGCGACGGTCCGGCACGCGGTTCGTCCCGGTTGTTCCGGAGGAGGTCCTATGAAGCGCTTCCTGTTGTTCCTGTCCGCCCTGCTGCCGCTGCTCGCGGCCGCGCAGCAGGAGATGGAGATCATCCCGCTGCGCCATCGTCCGCCCGATCAGGTCCTGCCGGTACTGCGGCCGCTGCTCGAACCGGGCGCCGTTCTCTCCGGCATGAACAACCAGCTCATCCTGCGCGCTTCGCCGCGCAACCGCGACGAGATCAAGCGGGCGCTGGCGGCGCTCGATACGCCGTTGCGCTCGCTGCGCATCCACGTCACCCAGAACCGCGACGCCGTCGTCCGCAGTAGCGGTGCCGACGTCTACGGCACCGTCGGCAGCGGCGGCGTGCGCATCGTCCAGCCGCCGTCGGGGGCTGTCGCCGGTGGCGGCCGCGTCGAAATCCGGCACAACGGCAACGTCGTCGGCGGCCAGGTCGTCGACTCGCGCAGCGCACGGACCGCCGGCACGACGCAGACCGTACAGGTGGTCGAAGGCGGTCGCGCCTTCATCAATGTCGGCCAGTCGCTGCCCTTGCCGCTACGCCAGGTGGTGGTCGGCTCGGGCGGCGCCGTCGTCACCGACAGCGTCGTCTACCGCGATATCGGGCAGGGGTTCTATGCCGAGCCCCGGCTCGCCGGCGAGACGGTCACGCTCGAAATCAGCCCGCAGTTCGATACGCCGGGCCATGCCGGCTACGGCAGCGTCAATACGCAGCGTCTGAGCACGACCGTGTCCGGCCGCCTCGGCGAGTGGATCGAGCTTGGCGGCAGCGGCCAGCAGGCGGCTGGCCGTGAACGCGGCAACCTGTCCGTCGGTACCGCGGAGGTGCGCGATGACCGCAGCGTCTGGCTGAAGGTCGAGGAGGTGCGCTAGCGACGGCGCCGGGCGGCGTTCCCGGCGTCATGCTGGCAGCTTTGGCGGGCGCTGCCTATAGTACAGTTGTGGGGCATGCCGCGCGAAAACGATCCCGGCGGCATGCCTTCCGGAAAGGAGGTGGGCGCGATGTGTACGTTCGATTCCCCGATCTCGCGCTGCGAGACGATGCATGTCATGGTGCTGACCGACGGGACGCAACGGGCCTGCGCCGCCGAGCATGGCTGTCCGCCGGCGCTCGATTGCCCCCTGGCCGCGGTGTTCGTCGGCGAGGAGATGGTCGAGGGGCGGCACGGGCCGTTCCCTGGCCGGTCGTCGGATCGTTCTGCGTTGTGATGCTTCTCCATACGGAGCGATGCCCATGAATTCACGACCGGCGGCGATGTCCGCATTTTCCCGCATGCACGCCGTGGCCGCGGTGGCATTGCTCTCCCTGTGGCCGGCGCTGGCCGGCGGCGAAACGGCGGTCCGCGCGGTTCCGACCGCGGAGCCGCCGAAGGCCGGCGAGCAGGCGCGCGGCGTCGCGCTGAAGCGGATGAAGTTCGCCCAGCTCGCCAACAGCGCGGTCGGCGAAAGCGCCGGCAACGCCGCCTGCAGCGATGGCAAGCCGGTCTATCTCGACCGCAAGCTGGCGGCGACGCTGGCCGAGGCGATCACCTTCGCCTTCGGCCGCAACCTGCGCGATTACGGCTACCGGCGCAACCCGGGCGACGAGTCGGTGTTCACCGAGGCACAGAAGAAGCCGGTCGAGATCGAGGTCGGCGCACTTGTCCAGGATGTGCAGATGGCCTATTGCAGCAAGCCCGGCGGCGTCGAGGGCAGCCTCTACTTCAAGGCGCGCATGGAATTGCTGGCGCCGGCGGCGCAAAAGGTGGTGCATGCGCCGGTGATCGAGGGCGGCGTCGGCGGCCTGCGCGCACCGACCGTCGTCGAGTTCTACCGCGCCGGCGCCGATGCGCTGGTGAAGAACTTTCTTGCCGAACCCGGCGTCGTCGCCTGGCTTGGCGGCGAGAAACCGTTGCCGCCGGCGGTGGCGCGGAAGGACGCGGCGCTGCGCCTCGACCCGGTAACGCCGCCGGCCGGCGGTACGGCCGGCGACGCAACGCTGTTGCGCGCGTCGGTGGTGACGATCGAAGGCGGCGGTCGTTCCGGCAGCGGCTTCGTCGTTTCGCGCCAGGGCTACGTGCTGACCAACCAGCACGTCGTCGGCGGCAACCGTTTCGTCAAGCTGCGCCTGGCCAGCGGCCGCGAGCTGGTCGGCGAGGTCGTGCAGCAGGACATGGCGCGCGACGTCGCGCTGGTCAGGACCGAGAGCGGCCTCGACCCGCTGGCGCTGCGCGCCGGCGACCTGGCGCCGGGCGAGACGGTCTATGCCATCGGCTCGCCGCTCGGCGAGAAATTCAGCGGCTCGCTGACCAGGGGCATCGTCAGCGCCTACCGCGTGCGCAACGGGCAGCGTTTCATCCAGAGCGACGTCGCCATCCTTTCCGGTTCGAGCGGCGGCCCGCTGCTCGACGAGCAGGGGCGCGTCGTCGGCCTGACGCAGAGCGGCGTCGAGGCCGGCCGCGCGCGCATCAACCTGTTCGTGCCGATCGCCGACGGACTGAAGGCGCTCGGCGTCGCCCTGCCGGAATGAGCCGGCAGCCCGGCCGGCACACTCAATCCCGCGTCAGGAAGGTTTCGAGCGCCGCCGCGACCCGTTCCGGCTGGTCGTGGTGCAGGTTGTGGCCGCAGTCGGCGACGGTTGCCAGCTGCAGGTTGCGGAAGGCGCCGAGCCGGCGTTCGCGCTCGCCCGGGTCGTTGCCGAAGCGTTCGTGCACGAAACCGTCGGCCGCCTCCAGCATCAGCACTGGCGCTTCGATCCCTTGCCAGCAGGCGAGCTGGTCGTCGATGCGGTAGAGCACCGGCGACGGCACGCGGTGCCACGGGTCGCAGGCCATCTGCACGCGGCCGTCGGGCAGCGTGCGGCTGAGCGCGCGGGCGAGGAAACCGGCTTTCTCTTCGTCCAGTCGCGGGTTGATCTGCCGCATCCGGCGTTGCAGCGCGGCGACGTCGGCGTAGCTGTTCAGTCGCGGCGTCTCGCCGAGATGGTCCAGCCATTGCGTGAGCTGCTTCGGCGCATCCTTCGCGTCGGTCGCCGGCAGGCCGAGGAAGTCGAGCATCGCCACCTGCGTCACCCGCTGCGGGCGGGCGCTGGCGTAGATGGCGGCGATGTTGGCGCCCATGCTGTGGCCGACCAGCCGCGCCGGCCGTTCCGGCGAACAGTGCGCGAGCAGCGCGTCGAGATCGCCGTAGTAGTCGGGGAACCAGTACGGCCGGCCGAGCCATTCCGACTGGCCGTAGCCGCGCCAGTCCGGGGCGATCAGGTGCCATTCCTGTTGCAGCGCGTCGACGAGGAACTGGAAGGTCGGCGACGAATCCATCCAGCCGTGCAGCAGGAAGATTGCCGGCGCATCGGCCGGCCCCCAGTGGCGGACGTGGTAGCGGAGGCCGCGGATGGCGAGGGTTTCGCTGCGCGATTCGGCAAGGCGGGTCATGGAATTCGTCATGGAATTCGTTCGGACAAGGGACAAGAAAAAGGGCCGCGGGTCAGACTGCCCCGCGGCCCTTTCGTTCCGTGGCCGGGCTCAGGCGCACCCCGGGAGTACTTCCTCGCGGGGCTTTTGCTCCGCTCAGGCGGCCTTCAGCGCCTGGTCGAGGTCGGCGATCAGGTCCTCGATGTGCTCGATGCCGATCGAGAGGCGGATCATGTCTTCCGAAACGCCGGCCTTCTTCATCTCGTCCGGGTTGAGCTGGCGGTGCGTGGTCGACGCCGGGTGGCAGGCGAGCGATTTGCAGTCGCCGATGTTCACGAGGCGCGTGACCAGCTTCAGCGCGTCCTGGAAGCGGCCGCCGGCGGCGAAGCCGCCCTTGACGCCGAAGGTCAGGATGCCGGAGGCGCGGCCGCCCATGTATTTCTCGACGAGGTGGTTGTCCGGGTGCTCGGGCAGGCCGGCGTAGCTGACCCACGACACCTTCGGGTGGTCCTTGAGGAACCAGGCGATCTTGCTGGTGTTGGCGCAGATGCGGTCCATGCGCAGCGCCAGCGTCTCGCAGCCCTGCAGGATCAGGAAGGCGTTGAACGGCGAGATCGCCGCGCCCATGTTCCTGAGCGGCACGACGCGCGCGCGGCCGATGAAGGCGGCCGGGCCGAGGGCTTCGGTGTAGACGACGCCGTGGTAGGAAACATCCGGCTCGTTCAGGCGCTTGAAGCGCTCCTTGTGCTCGGCCCACGGGAACTTGCCGGAATCGACGATGGCGCCGCCGATCGAGTTGCCGTGGCCGGCGACGTATTTGGTCAGCGAATGGACGACGATGTCGGCGCCGTGCTCGATCGGCCGGCATAGGTAGGGCGAGGGCACGGTGTTGTCGACGATCAGCGGGATGCCGTGCGCATGGGCGATCTCGGCCAGCTTCTCGAAGTCGGTGATGTTGCCGAGCGGATTGCCGACCGACTCGCAGTAGATCGCCTTGGTCTTCGCGTCGATCAGTGCGGCGAAGGTCTCCGGCTTGCTGTAGTCGGCGAAGCGGACCTGGATGCCGTACTGCGGCAGCGTGTGCGCGAACAGGTTGTAGGTGCCGCCGTAGAGCGTCGCCGCCGAGACGATGTTGTCGCCGGCTTCGGCGATGGTCTGGATGGCGTAGGTGATCGCCGCCTGCCCCGAGGCCAGCGCCAGGCCGGCGATGCCGCCTTCGAGCGCGGCGATGCGCTTCTCCAGCACGTCCTGCGTCGGGTTCATGATGCGCGTGTAGATGTTGCCCTGCACCTTGAGGTCGAACAGGTCGGCGCCGTGCTGGGTGTCGTCGAAGGCGTAGGAGGTGGTCTGGTAGATCGGGACGGCCACCGCCTTGGTGGTCGGGTCCGGGCTGTAGCCGGCGTGGACGGCAAGCGTTTCGAGCTTCATGCGGGCGCCTCGTTCGGTCGTCGAAGGAAAGGCCGAATCTTATCACCCGGAAATGCGGCGGGGGTTGCCGCCGCGTAGCGGAAACCCCCGTGCTGCGGTGTTCCGGAGCGCTCAGAGCATGACCAGCCGGCCGTTTTCGATCCGCACGCGGTCGCCGTTCTGCAGCTGCGGCGCCTGCGTTTCGGTGTAGGTGCGCGTGCGCCCGTCGTCGAAGCGGACGACGACCTCGTACTGCGTCTCGCCGCGCATGCGCTTCTCGACCTCGTGGCCGGCGTTGGCGCCGCCGGCGGCGCCGACCACGGCCATCGCCTTCTTGCCGTTGCCGCCGCCGACCTGGCTGCCCAAGAGGCCGCCGAGGACGCCGCCGGCGATGGCGCCGAGGCCGGTGCCTTCGCCCTTGCCGGCGATTTCGCGCACCGCCTCGACGGTGCCGCAGTCGTGGCAGAGGGCCGGCGCCTGCGCCGACGGCTGGCTCGGCTGCTGCACCTGCACCGGGGCCGGGCGAGTGCTCTCGACATGGATGCCGCTGTCGTTGGCCGGTTGCGTGGCGACGCGGGTGGCGCGCGCGGCCGGCGGCGCCGGCTCATGGCCGGCGGTGCTGGCAGCCGGGGCCGGCGCGCGCGGGGCGCTGGCCTGCCGCTTCGGCTCGACGGTGATCGTTGAGCCGGCGGGAATCTGCAGCGTTGCCGGCGCTTCGCTCTTCGCCGTCGTCATCGCCGGCGCGGACTGCGCCGCCGGGGCCGCGGCGGCGACCGGCGCAACGGCGGCCGGCGTCTCGCCGCCCGGCGGCAGCCAGCCGGCGAGAGCGGCGACGCCGGTCAGACTGAGTGCGGTGACCGAGGCGGCGGCGACGAGGATCATCGGGTGGGTCTTGTGCGGGAGGGCTGCGGTTTCCATGGCGGTTCTCCGTGGCTGGGGTTGGTGCGACGATTAACGCACGAACGCCGGCCGCCCGGGGACGTCGGAAACAAAGCCTTACAACTGGTTACGGCGCGGCCGGACGCCGCTGGCGCGAGCCCGCGGCATGTGCATTTCGCCGCCGGCGGACGGCCCGGCGCGTCGCCTATTCCCGGTCGGGTAGGCGATCCTGCCGCGGATGCCCGGTGAGCCAGGCGCGGGCCGCTTCCATGCTCGGGAAGGCGAGGGTCTCGTAGGTGTCGTCGAGCGGCGGCGCCCTGGTCGCCCGCACCAGCGCCAGCGCCCGCTCGTCGTGGGCGACGAGCAGGACACGGACGTTCGGGTTGGTGTGCATCGAGCCGATGCGCGTGACGGCGATTTCCTCGAGCGCCGCGGCGTCGATCGAATGGCCGCTGACGTCGCGGAAGTCGCTGATGATGTAGCGGACGTCGTCGAAGCGCGGGTCGGCGGCGACCTCCCGCACCGAATCGACGAACTCGGCGCCGCTGACGAAGCCGTGGAAACGCTTGACCAGGCCGTGCGGCTCCCAGAGATTTTCGTGCGGCATCGCGCGGTGCTCGATCCGGTCAGCGGTTCACGTCGACGACCACGCGCCCGCGCACCCTACCTTCGAGCAGCGCGCCGGCGGTGGCGATGGCGTCGCCGAGGCCGATCTCGGACGTGATCGCGTCGAGCCTCGCCGGATCGAGGTCGCGTGCCAGCCGCGCCCAGGCTTCCAGGCGCACGGTCTGCGGCGCCATGACGCTGTCGATGCCGTAGAGGGTGACGCCGCGCAGGATGAAGGGGGTGACGCTGGCCGGGAAGTCCATGCCCTGGGCGAGGCCGCAGGCGGCGACGGCGCCGCGGTACTTGGTCGTCGCGCAGGCGTTGGCCAGCGTGTGGCTGCCGACGGCGTCGACGACGCCGGCCCAGCGCTCCTTGCCGAGCGGCTTGCCCGGCGCCGACAGCTCGCCGCGGTCGATCACCTCGGCGGCGCCGAGCGCCTGCAGGTGCCCGGCTTCGGCCGGCCGGCCGGTCGAGGCGACGACGCGGTAGCCGAGCTTGGCCAGCACGGCGACGGCGACGCTGCCGACGCCGCCGTTGGCGCCGGTGACGAGGATCTCGCCGTCGGCCGGCCTGATGCCGTGCTTTTCGAGGGCCAGCACGCACAGCATCGCCGTGTAGCCGGCGGTGCCGATGGCCATCGCCTGCCGTGGCGTGAACGCCGGTGGCAGCGGCACCAGCCAGTCGCCCTTGACCCGCGCCAGCTGCGCCAGTCCGCCCCAGTGCGTCTCGCCGACGCCCCAGCCGTTGAGCACGACGCGGTCGCCTGCCTTCCATTCGGGGTGCGCACTGGCGGTGACGGTGCCGGCGAAGTCGATGCCGGGCACCATCGGGAACTTGCGCACGACCGGCGACTTGCCGGTGATGGCGAGGCCGTCCTTGTAGTTGAGGGTGGACCAGTCGATGCGGACGGTGACGTCGCCGTCCGGCAGCTGCGCTTCGTCGATCGGCTGCACGGCAGCGCGGTAGCCGGCGTCGTCCTTGTTGATGAGAATTCCGTTGAACATGCGTGACTCCCGAGGATGGTGGCATGGGCCAGGCCGATTGTCGGCGAAGCCCGGAAAAAGTGGAAGCGGCGACGGCTATGACGGCGCGGCCCGCCGCTCGACCCGCTTCAGCACGAGCAGCAGCAGCGTGCCGGCGACCATCGCGCCGGCCGCCAGCCACAGCCCGGAGGCGTAGGTGCCGGTGATCGTCGCCAGCCAGCCGGTCAGCGCCGGCGCCAGGATCTGCGCCGTGCCGTAGGCGAGCGTCATCTTGCCCATCATCTTCGCCGGCCGCGTCGGGTAGTAGCGGCCGGCCATCGTCAGCACCAGGCTGACCATGCCGATGAAGGTGCCGCCGAAGAGCAGCGCGCCGGCGAGCGCCCCGGCCAGTCCGCCGACGACGAGCGGCAGCACGATGCCGACGACCTGCAGCAGGCCGGCGAGGATCAGCGCGTTGAGGTCGCCGCTGCGGCGGGCGATCAGGTCCCAGACGATGCACGCCGGCGCGGCGCCGACGCCGACGGCGACGAAGGCCAGCGTGCCGTGGCCGGCCAGCCCGGGCAGGCGGTCGACGATGGCGACGAGGAAGGTGGCGCTGACGACGTAGCCGATGCCGCAGCAGAAGTAGGCGGCGAGGAAGAGGCGCAGGAAGAGCGGCGTCGGCGG
>JANJTW010000091.1 GCA_024710925.1 Rhodocyclaceae bacterium
CTCGCCGCGCTGCGCGCGCGCGGCGCCGACCGACTGGCGCCGGTGCACTTCCGCTTCGTCGAGGCGCTCGCCCGCCGCGCGCAGGCGCAGCGCGGCGACGCCCGGCGGCTGCTCGACGCGCGGCTGGCGCGGGCGATCGACGACTACGCCGGGCGCTTCGCGCAGGCGCAGGACGAGGCCCGCCAGGCGCTCGCGACGGCGGTGGCGAAGCATCCCGAAGCCGCCGACGACTTGCGGCGGCTCGCCGATGCCGGTGACTTCGCCGCACTGCGGCGGCGAATCGCCGCGCTGGATCGCCCGCCGGCGGCGCTGGCCGGGCTGTCGGCGCTCTCCGCGGGCGCCGGACACGGCAACCGCCGCGCGTCGCCGGCGGCCGCCGCGCCCGTTGCCAGCGACGCCGGCGCGCCGCATCCCGCCCCTGCCGATGAACTGAAATCGCTGCACTATTTCCGCGACACCTGGTCGCGCCTCAGCGTCGACCGGCAACTGGCGGAAGCCCTTGCGCAGGCGCCGGAGAACGCCGGCCCGCTGAACTCGCAGCGTCTCGTCCTGCGCGCGCTCGAATGCCTGCGCGAACTCTCGCCGGACTACCTGAACCGCTTCATGGCCCATGCCGATGCGCTGCTCTGGCTCGACCAGGCGAGCGGTGGCGCGGTGCCGACGGAAAGGTGCGGGCCGCCGGCGGACGGCGACGGGAAGCGCAAGCCGGCGTCCGCCGGTGCCCGCAAGGGCGGCGGCGAGCGGTCGGCAAGGCGCTGAGGCGCCGGCCCCGGCGGGCGCGCCGGCTTCCTTTCCGGGGGCGACGGCCCGCGGCCGCCTACGCCGTGCCGGCCTCGTCCCCGACCACGCGGTTGCGTCCTTCCGCCTTGGCGCGGTAGAGGTTTGCATCGGCGCGATTGACCGCCGCATCCTCGTTCGCGTCGGCGCTGCCGGCGATGGCGACGCCGACGCTCAGCGTCACCCGGCCGACGACCGGCGCCTCGCCGTCGGCGACGGCGGCGCGGATTTTCTCGGCGACGACGAGGGCGCCGGCGAGGTCGGTTTCCGGCAGCACGGCGAGGAATTCCTCGCCGCCGAAGCGGGCGACGAAGTCGGTGCCGCGCGCCGCAGCGGCGGCCAGGGCGGCGACGTGGCGGAGGACGAGGTCGCCGGCCTCGTGGCCGTGCGTGTCGTTCACCCGCTTGAAGAAATCGACGTCCATCAGCAGGACCGCGTAGCTGCGGCCGCTGCGCTGCATGCGCAGGAATTCGCCGTGCAGCCGCTCGTTCGCCGCGAGGCGGTTGGCGAGCCCGGTCAGCGCGTCGCTGCGGGCGAGCTTCTCCAGCGCGCGGTTGGCCGCCGCCAGTTCCTCGGTGCGTTCCTGCACCTTGTGCTCCAGCGTGGCGTTGATTTCCTGCAGTTCGCGCCGGCGGCCGAGCAGTTGCGCGGTCATGCCGCGCAGCGAGTCGGCGAGGCCGCGCACTTCGCGGATGTCGCTGCGCACGGTGAGCGGTGTCTCCTCGTCGCCTTGCGCGATGCGCTGGGCGGTCGCCGCCAGCGCTTCCACCGGCTGGCTGAAGGCGGTCGCCAGCCGGTAGGCGGCGAACATGAAGAGGACGGCGGCGATGCCGCCGAGCAGCAGCAGCGTCCGCTGCAGTTCGGCGACCGGCGCCAGCGCCTTGCTCGTCGGCTGGCGGACGACGACCTGCCAGCCGAGGTCGGTGGTCGCCGCGCTGCGCACCGCCGCGCGGCCGGTCAGGTAGGTTTCGCCGTCGCCCCAGTCGACGGCGGCGAAACCGCCGTTGCCGGGCAGCGCCGCCGGCACGGCGACCTTGCCGACGGCCTCGTAGGGGTAGATCACTTCGTTGCGCGCATTGAGGACGAAGGCTTCGATGCCTGCGTCGGCGGCCCGGTCGGGCAGCGCGGCGCGGAGCACGTCGCCGGCCCAGGACCAGTGCGCGTGCGTGGCGACGACGCCGCGCAGGCGGCCCTGCCCGTCGTGGATCGGCGCGGCGAAGTCGACGAAACGCAGCGGCTCGCCGGGATTCGGCGCGGCGATCTTCTTCGCCAGCAGCACGGCGTCGTGCACGTCGCCGATGAACGGCCCGGCGCGGCCGCCGACGAACCAGCCGCGCTGCCCGACCCGCTCGCCTTCGAGCAGCCCGTCGGCCTCGACGCGGACGATGCCGTCGGCGTCGGCGACGCCCATCCACGCGTAATGGCGGTAGGTGCGCTTGGCCTGTTCGAGGGCGCGGCGGATTTCGGCATCGTCGAAATCGCGCTGCACGAACAGCGGCCGCTGGCTGATCAGGACGATTTCGCGTTCCCGTTCCCTCAGCGTTTCGCCGAGCGCGTTTGCCGCCGTCTTGCCAATGCCGAGCAGCGCCTCGCCGCCGGCCGCGCTCATGCGCGCGCTGGCGGCCTGGCCGATGTAGAGCGTGATCGCCAGGCCGGCGACGAGCGAGAGGCCGCCGAAGAGGAGGGTGAGACGGATGCGGAAGCTGTTCATGCGGGGGTCCGTGGCCGGTCGGTTGGAACGAAAGGCGCTGCGCCTATCTGACCTCGAAGTCGAAGGTGGTGGACTGTCCTTCCACCGTCACCTGCAGCCGGCGCCGGCCGGCCGGCTCGTCCGGGCCGACCGACCATTCGCCGACGATCTGGCCGTCCACTGGCACCAGCTGCCGCTGGCTGACCTGACTGCGGCGCAGGTCCGGGATGTGCAGGTTCTGCGCGACGCGGCTGTCCGGGGCCGGCGCGGGCGCCGCCTCGGGCAGCACGTACTCTTCGCGTACGGCGAGGCTGCGTTTCTTCGTGCGCACTTCGATGATCCAGCCGTAGCGCTGGCCGACGGCGCGCGGCACGAGCCGCGCCGGCTGGAAAACGGTTTCGTCGCCGCGCCCCGCCTCGAAGAGGCCGAACTCGGCGCCGACGATCTCGACGTCGGGGGCGGCGCCGGCGGTGCCGGCAGCGATGAGGCCGGCGACGGCAATGGCGGTGCGGATCATGCGGATTCTCCGGCGGTGGCCGGCGCGGCGAGCCGTTCGGCGGCACGCTCCGGCACGAGGATGGCAAAGGGCGCCGGGCGGGCCCGGCGGCGGGCAAGGCGCAGCAGTTCCTTGTCGCGCGTCACCAGCAGGTCGGCCGCGCAGCGCGCGGCGAGTTCCATGAATTTCTGGTCGTCGGCGTCGCGGCAGCGCGGCAGTTCGGCGGCGTCGGCGTCGGCGTCCGCTGCGGCGACGCGGACGGCGAGCGCGCGGTAGCGGGCGTGCAGCGCCTGCTGCGCGGCGGCATCGAGCGCGAACTGCGGGTAGGCGAGCACGCGTTCGAGTTCGGCGAGGCAGGCGTCGTCGGTGAAACAGCGCGCGCGGCCGGCGGCGAGGGCGGCGGCGATCGGTGCGCTGCGCGGGTCCTGCCAGTGCAGCAGTTCGAGGACGACGTTGGTGTCGAGGACCAGCTTCATGCGCCAAGTTCCGCGCAGACCGCGTCGGCGATGGCGAGCGCCGAGGTGAGGCCGGGCGATTCGATGCCGAACAGGTTCACCAGTCCCGGCACGCCGTGCGCCGCCGGCCCCTGGATCAGGAAGTCGGCAGCCGGGTCCTGCGGGCCGGAGATCTTCGGCCGCACGCCGCAGTAGGCGGGAGCGAGCGCGTCGTCGGGCAGGCCCGGCCAGTAGCGGCGGACCTCGGCGTAGAAGCCGCTGCTGCGCTCTGGATCGACGGTGTAGTCGGGGCGGTCGATCCAGTGGTCGGGCAACCACTCGACGTCGGGGCCGAAGCGCGCCTGGCCGCCGAGGTCCAGCGTCAGGTGCACGCCGAGGCCGCCGGGCTCCGGCAGCGGGTAGATCAGCCGCGAGAACGGCGCGCGGCCGGCCAGGCCGTAGTAGTTGCCCTTCGCGTAGTGCGGCGTCGGGCAGTGCGCGGCGGGGAAGCCGGCGAGGCTGCGCGCGAATTGCGTCGCGGCGAGGCCGGCGGCGTTCACGATGAAGCGCGCCTTGAGCTGCGTCGTGTCGCTGCCGTTGCCAACCGCCAGCACGATGCCGTCGGGCGCGATGCGGCCGCCGGCGACCGGACTCTTCAGCGCGAGCAGGGCGCCGTTGCGCTCGGCGTCGGCCAACAACGCGAGCATGAAGGCGTGGCTGTCGACGATGCCGGTCGACGGCGAATGCAGCGCGGCGATGCAGGCAAGCTCGGGCTCCAGCGCGCGCGCAGCGGCACCGTCGAGCAGGCGCAGGTCGCTCACGCCGTTGGCTTCGCCCTGCCGGCGCAGCGCTTCGAGCTTCGGCAGCTGCGCCTCGTGCGTGGCGACGACCAGCTTGCCGCAGCGGCGGTGCGCGACGTGGCGTTCGTCGCAGTAGGCATAGAGCGCGTCGCGGCCGGCGACGCAGAGCGCGGCCTTCTTCGATCCGCCCGGGTAGTAGAGGCCGGCGTGGATGACCTCGCTGTTGCGCGCGCTGGTCTCGCTGCCGAAGGCGTCGTGCCGTTCGAGGACGACGCTGTCGATGCCGCGCGCGGCGAGCGCGCGGGCGCAGGCGAGGCCGACGACGCCGGCGCCGATGATGGCGGCTGTGATCTGTTCCATAGGCCTGGCATTGTAAAATACCCGCCTTTCTCCCGCTGCCCTTCTTCCTCCCCCGATGTCCCGACTCCTGCTCGCCCCGATGGAAGGCCTCGCCGACGACGTGCTGCGCGAGGTGCTGACGCGCGTCGGCGGCTACGACCACGCGGTGACCGAGTTCGTCCGCGTCTCCGGCACGCTGCTGCCGGCGCGCGCGTTCACGCGGCTGTCGCCGGAGCTGCTGAACGGCGGGCGGACGACGGCGGGGACGCCGGTCATCGTGCAGCTGCTCGGCAGCGATCCGGCATGCCTCGCGGCGAACGCCGCCCGGCTGGCGCGCCTCGCGCCGCCGGGGATCGACCTCAACTTCGGCTGCCCGGCGCCAACGGTGAACCGCCACCGTGGCGGTGCCGCGCTGCTCGGCGAGCCGGAACTCTTGAACACCATCGTTGCCGCGGTGCGCGCGGCGGTGCCGGCGGACATTCCGGTGACCGCCAAGATGCGGCTGGGCATCGCCGACACGGCGCTGGCGATCGACTGCGCGACGGCGCTGGCCGAAGGCGGCGCCCAGTCGCTGGTGGTGCATGCGCGGACGAAGGAGCAGGGCTACCGGCCGCCGGCGCACTGGGAATGGATCGCCGCGATCCGCGAGTCGGTGCGCGTGCCGGTGGTGGCCAACGGCGAGGTGTGGACGGTCGACGACTGGCGGCGCTGCCGCGCGGTCAGCGGCTGCGCCGACGTCATGCTCGGCCGCGGCGCGGTGTCCGACCCGTATCTGGCGCGGCGCATCCGCGGCGACGCGGCGCCGGCGCCGACCGCCGAGGAATGGGCGGCGCTGCTGCCGCATCTGGCCGCCTTCTGGCAGGGCGTGCTGGCCAAGGTCGAGGCGCGCCATGCGCCGGGACGGCTGAAACTGTGGCTCGGCTACCTGCGCCGGACCTGGCCGCAGGCCGAGGCGCTGTATGCGGCGCTGCGGCCGCTGCGCCAGCCGGCCGAGGTGACGGTGCTGCTCGCGGGCTTGCTCCCGGAACTGCGCGAGGCCGCCTGATGTACGCCAATTCGCGCGTGCCGCAGAGCGCGCAGACCGGCATCCACGAGCGCCTCGCCGAACTCGTCGACCGCCACCGGCGCGAACCCTTCCGCAAGCCGGTCCTCGACTACAACCGCGCCGCGTTCGACGCGGCGATGGCGGCGTGGAGCGAGCGCGGCAACGAGGCGCCGCTGATCCTCGACGCCGCCTGCGGCACCGGCGCGTCCAGCGTGCTGCTCGCCGAACGCAATCCGGACTGCTTCGTCATCGGCGTCGACCAATCGGAAGCCCGGCTGACGACCGGGAAGGGCGATCTGCCGGCCAACCTCCACCTCGTCCGTGCCGACCTCGTCGACTTCTGGCGCCTGCTTGCCGGGCGCGGCGCCCGGCTCGAACGGCACTGCCTGTTCTACCCCAACCCGTGGCCGAAGATCGGTCATGTCGCCCGGCGTTGGCACGGGCATGCGGTGTTCCCGGTGCTGCCGCAATTGGGCGGGCTGATCGAATGCCGCAGCAACTGGCGCCTCTACGTCGAGGAATTTGCCTTCGCCATGGGACGCCTGCTCGGCCGCGAGGTCGGCTGGCAGGAATTCGTCCCGGACGAGCCGGTCTCGCCGTTCGAGCGCAAGTACCGCGACTCCGGGCAGGCGCTCTACCGCTGCGAAATTGACCTTGACGACCGGCGGGGCGCGGCGTGAGCGAGGCGAATCCCTGCACCGCCTGCGGCGCCTGCTGCGCCGCCTTCCGCGTCGACTTCCATCCGGCCGAACTGGCCGGCCGCCCCTTCGCCTGGGCCGGCGGCGTGCCGCCGGCGCTGACCGTCCCGGTCACGCAGCAACTGGTGCGCATGTCCGGCACCGACGCCTCGCCGCCGCGCTGCGCGGCGCTCGCCGGCGAAATCGGCGAGCGGGTCGCGTGCACGATCTACGACGCGCGGCCGTCGCCGTGTCGCGAGTTCGACACGCAGCACGACGCCTGCGCGCGCGCCCGTGCGCGCCACGGCCTGCCGCCGCTGACTCTTCCATAAGACAGAGATGCGGTGGACTTATCCCCGCAACGGTCGAGCAAGTCTGTGGAAAAGTCCTGAACAAGTGCGCTAAGCGACTGACGTCGCAGCCAAAAAAACGCTTGCCGAAATTTTGTGCAAGCTTGGTGCCGCCGGCGATTGCGGGGGGGGGAGGGCCATAAAGCGGGGTTGTCCCGATGTTATGGCGCTGTGTTCCTTGAGGCCCCTGAGCTGGCACCGTGCCTACCTACCGTATACCTCCGAGCCTGAGCCGGCTTCTCGACAACCGTCGCCGAATCGCTGGCCAAATTCAGAAGGTTGAAGGGAGAAGCTCGCGAAGTTCGCTGAGAAGTACGCTCGCGCCCGGTTACAGACCGGCCATTAGGGCGTGTTCTCATTCAATTCGCACCCATGAATTGAATGAGAACACGCCCTAGTATTTCAGGGGAGAGCGTCCGCGTCCAAAGTCTCTCGAAAAAGGCAGGTGATTCAAGTTGCTGTCTCGGGCATGTCCGGAAACGACATCGTGAAGCGAGTGATTCCGTTGCTCGAATCTGCATCGACAGTACCCGCATGTGCGATAACGATAGACTTGGTGATCGCGAGTCCCAGCCCGGAATTTTCCGTTGTGCGTTGCCGCGAACCGTCAACGCGATAAAAGCGATCGAACAGGTGCGGCAAATGTTCGGGGGGGATGTCGTTTCCGGTGTTCTCGACCGATACCTCCGTCCTGCCGTCACCGCTGTCTTTGATCCGAACGTTCACCCTGCCACCCTCCGGCGTGTACCGGAGGGCGTTGGCTAGCAGGTTTCCGACGGCGCGGCGCAGCATCAGCCGATCGCCTAGGAGTTGCGCCCGGCCCTCAAGCGACAGGGCAATCGATTTTTCCTCGGCCAGAACGTTGTAGAACTCCAGCAGATTGCCGATTTCATTTGCCAGATCGATGCTTTCCCGATTCGGAATGATCTGCCCGTTGTCGGATTTCGCCAGGAAAAGCATGTCGGAGATCGTTCGCGACAGGCGTTCGAATTCTTCGGCGTTGGATTCGAGGACGACACGATAATCCTCTGCCGTCCTTGCCTTGGACAAGGTCACCTGGGTCTGGGTCAGCAGATTGCTGACCGGCGTTCTCAACTCGTGGGCAAGGTCGGACGAAAAATTCGACAGCCGCTGAAACGACTCCTCCAGGCGCGACAGCATGCCGTTCAAGGTGTCGGCGAGATCGGCCAGTTCGTGCGGGATGGACTCCACGGGGAGGCGGGTATGCAGGCGATTGGCGGTGATCTCGGCCGCCCTGCGCTTGATCGCCTTCAGCGGCGACAGTCCGCGCCGGACGGCAAACCAGCCGAGGAGCCCCATAGCCACGGTTGCCGCCCCCATGAAAGTCCACAACGACTGCCGGAACGAGTGCATGAAGTGTTCGTGATGGATGATGTCGACGGCAATCGCCACCGTATGCGCGGGTGAGGCGACAGGGGCCGTATTCGTCCCCGGCCGGGGGATTGGCATGGCGATGCCGCGCCATGATCGGCCGTCCGGAGTCGTCCATTTCGTCGGCCCTTGCGTCGCCGTTGCGCTGCTTCCGGACAGGAGCCGATCGGGAAACGCCAGGGGCGTGTTGGCATAGACCGCCACCCCGCTCCCGTCATGCACCGCAACGGCCAGGCCGGGATGTCCGCCGAAGGCCGCGTCCAGGCGATCGGCAAACGCATCTCCCGGTTGATCGGGCAGCGCTTCCAGAATATTCCGGGCCACCGCCATTTTTTCCTTCAATACTTCCAGATCCTGCTCCTCGAAGTGGCGCTCGACGGCATGGCCGATCAGTACGCCGAGCAGGAACAGCACGCAGGCCGAGGCCAGCGCGAACAGCAGGGTCAGGCGAAGCGTGAGTGAGGGGCTGCGCGACAGCTTCAATCGGCGGCCTCCAGCACATAGCCCATGCCGCGGACCGTGCGAATCAGCTTGAGATCGAAGCCATCGTCGATCTTGACGCGCAGGCGCTTGATTGCCACCTCAATGACATTCGTGTCGCTGTCGAAATTCATGTCCCAGACCTGGGAGGCGATCAGAGAACGCGGCAGGACTTCTCCCTGCCGGCGCAGCAGCAGTTCGAGCAGCGCGAATTCCTTGGCCGTCAGGTCGATACGCTTGCCGGCCCGGTTGACGCGCCGGCGCAGCAGATCGAGTTCCAGGTCGGCGGCGCGCAGGCACTCCGCCTCCTTCGCTTTCCCGCCGCGCCGCAACAGTGTCCGGACGCGGGCCAGGAGTTCGGAGAAGGCGAACGGTTTGACCAGGTAATCGTCCGCGCCGAGTTCCAGTCCGCGCACCCGGTCATCCACCTCGTCGCGTGCGGTCAGGAACAGCACGGGTACCTCCCGGCCGGCAGCGCGAATGGCACGCAGCACCTCCCAGCCGTCCATGCCGGGCAGCATCACGTCGAGAACGATCACGTCGTGGCTGTCGGTCAGCGCGCAGTGCAAGCCGTCCCGTCCGTCGCGCATCAGGTCGACGACGAAGCCGGCCTCGACCAGGCCCTGCTTCAGGTAGTCACCCGTCTTGTGTTCATCCTCGACGACGAGAATCTTCATGCCTTGTCCCTCTCCATGACCTGCTATCGATTCTGCCTTGCAATTTTGCCCCCGGCTGAGGGCGCGGGCTCGAAGATTACGGAAATGTAATCTCGGGGTCAGCTTCCGGTAGGGCGCCGTCGGTCAGACTTTCATCCGCAAGCCGGCCATTTGGAACCATTTCTGGCCATCTGCCATGACGAAACCCGCTTACGGAGACTGAACATGAACAAACGCCGCCTGTCCTTCCGCACCCACTTTCTCGTCGCCAGCCTCTTCGCCGCAGGCATCGGCATGCCGATGGTCGCCTCGGCCAACACCGGACACGACCACGGTCACGGACATCAGGCGCATGCTCCGTCCGCACAGACGATGGCCGACGGCGTCGTCAAGAAGATCGATCGCCAAGCCGGGCGCGTCACGATTTCGCACGGTCCGCTGCCCAACGGCATGCCGGCGATGACCATGGTGTTCAAGCCGCTGGAAACGGCCTGGCTGGGCAAGCTGCGGGAAGGCGAAAAGATCCGCTTCACCGCCGAAGACCGCCAGGGCACGATGACACTGACCAAGTTCGAAACGATAAAGTAAGAATGTCCGGAGGACCTTTCCTCCGGCCACGTCAAGGGAAGGTAGAACCATGAGCCGCTTTCGCAGCAGCCTGATCGTCATCCTCGTGGCCGGCGCCTGGAATTTCACGGCATCCGCCGGCGAGACAGTGCCGGGAGGGACGCTCGAATCCCTGCTCGCCTATGCCCGTGACCGCAATCCGGAAATTGCGGCGATGCGCTTCGAGGCGGATGCCGCCGGCGAACGTGTCGTTCCCGCCGGCGCCTTGCCGGACCCGAAATTCCGCACCGAATTCCGCGACATCACGCGCATGGGCGAACAGAAGGCGACGCTCGCACCGAGTCAGGTCGGCAGCACCAAGTACCTGCTGATGCAGGATCTTCCCTGGTACGGCAAGCGCGATCTCAAGCGCGAAATCGCCGAGCAGGAGGCGGCTGGCGCGCGCGGACGGGCGCAGGGGGCCTGGAGCGAAGTCGCCGCCCGTATCAAGGCGACCTACGCGCAGCTTTTCTACGTGCAGCGGGATGCCGCGCTGACCCAGGAAATCCTGGACCTGATGGTGCGTCTGGAAAAGGTTGCCCAGGCACGCTATGCCGGCGGCCTCGCTGCGCAGCAGGACGTCATCCGCGCGCAGGTCGAGCAGACGGCGATGCGCAACGAGCTGCTGACGCTCGAAAACGAAGGTCACCACCTGCGGGCAAGAATGAACGCCTTGCTGGCACGCCCGGCGGGCGCGCCGCTCGCCGAACCGGCCGCAGCCCGTCCGCTGCCGGCGCCGGCGAAGCTCGACCAGGCAACGCTGGAAGATCGCCTGCAAGCGAAGAACCCGCAGCTCTTTGCCGACGCTGCGCGCATCCGGGCTGCCGAAAAAGGACGCGATCTCGCCTACCGGAACCGCTACCCCGACTTTACCGTCGGCGTCTCGCCGATCCAGTACCAGAGTTCGGTCAAGGAATGGGAACTGATGGTGGAGATGAACATTCCGCTGCAACAGTCGTCGCGGCGTGCCCAGGAACGCGAATCGGAAGCCATGTTGGCGGCCGCCCGCGCCCGCAAGGACGCGACGACCTGGCAACTGCTCGCCGATCTGTACGAAAACCTGGGCAGCCTGGAAACCGCCCGGCGCAGCGAGCTGCTGGCCAGCAACCAGTTGCTGCCGCAGGCGGAGACGTCCTTCCGTGCTGCACTCGCCGGCTACGAGAACGGCAAGGTCGACTTCGCCACGCTGCTCGACGCGCAGCGCCAGATCCGTCAGGCGAAGCGCAGCCAGCTGAAGGCACAGACGGAGGCGCAAATGCGCCTGGCCGACATCGAACGACTGTTGGGAGAAGAACTATGACGCAGGAAAACGGCCGCAATCCGACCCGACGGGGCGCCGGCATCGCCATCGGGCTGATTGCCGTACTCGCCGCCAGCGGGGCGGGGTACTGGCTGGGGAGTCAGCGCGGGCACGGTGGCGAAGCTTCTCCGTCCGCCGCAGCGGTCCCCGCCGGCGAAGCGGCGGGCAAGAAGGAAAAGAAACTCCTCTACTACCGCAACCCGATGGGTCTGCCGGATACGTCGCCGGTACCGAAGAAGGACCCGATGGGCATGGATTACATCCCGGTCTACGAAGGCGGCGAGGATGCCGACGAGGCGAGCCCCGCCGGATCGGTGAAGATCAGCACCGAGAAGGTGCAGAAGCTCGGCGTGAAAAGCGAGCCGGCGCAGCTGCGGGTGCTCTCGCGCACGGTGCGCGCGGCCGGTCGTATCGAGCCGGACGAGCGCCGGCTCTATGCCATCTCGCCGAAATTCGAGGGCTACGTCGAGCGCCTGCACGTCGCCGTGACCGGCCAGCCGGTCGGCAAGGGGCAGCCGCTGTTCGAGGTCTACAGCCCGGAGCTGGTGTCGGCCCAGCGCGAATACGCCATCGCCATCGAAGGTCTGGCGTCCCTCCAGTCAGCCGGCGGCACCGCCGAATCCGGCATGCGGCAACTGGCCGATTCGGCGCAGCGGCGCCTGCGCAACTGGGACATTTCCGACGGTCAGCTGAAGGCGCTTGCCAACAGCGGCGAAGCGAAGCGGACCCTAACCTTCCATTCGCCGGTTTCTGGCATCGTCACCGAGAAAAAGGCCGTGCAGGGAATGCGCTTCATGCCCGGCGAAGCTCTCTATCAGATCGCTGATCTGTCGTCGGTGTGGGTCATTGCCGACGTCTTCGAACAGGACATCGGGCTGGTCAGGAACGGGACGAAGGCCAGTGTGCGCATCAACGCCTATCCCGACCGTAGCTTCGAGGGTCGGGTGACCTACGTCTACCCGACGCTGAGCGCGGCGACGCGCACGGTGCCGGTGCGCATCGAGCTTGCCAACCCCGACGGGCTGCTGAAGCCGGCGATGTTTGCCCAGGTCGAGGTGGCAACCGGCGAGCAGAAGCCGGTGCTGACCGTTCCCGCCTCCGCCGTCATCGACAGCGGCACGCGCCGCGTCGTTCTCGTCCGCCGCGGCGAGGGCGTCTTCTCGCCGCACGAGGTGAAGCTGGGCGCGCGCAGCGATACGCACGTGGAAGTCCGCGAAGGGATCGCCGATGGCGACCAGGTCGTCGTCGCCGCCAACTTCCTGATCGACGCCGAGAGCAACCTGAAGTCGGCGCTGGGTGGGCTGGCAGCCGCTCCCGACGAAACGTCCGCCAAAGCGCCGGCCAAGGCCGTCGGCCATCGCGCCGAGGGTACGGTCGACAGCATCGACGCCGCTACCGGCTCGCTGATGCTGCAGCACGGCCCGGTCCCCAGCCTCAAGTGGCCGGCGATGACGATGGAGTTCAAGGCAGCCAACCCCACGCTGTTGCAGGGATTGAAGCCGGGCAGCGCGATTGCCTTCGAGTTCGTCGAGCGGCAGCCCGGCGAATGGGTGGTGACCAGCATCGCGCCAGCCGCAGCGGCCGAGCATCGGCACTAAGCCCGGACTTCAGGGATAGAAAAAGAGAAAGAAAATGCTCAACGCCATCATCGACTGGTCCGGCCGCAATCGTTTCCTCGTGCTGCTGGCGACGCTGTTCATCGTGCTGGCCGGCGTCTTCGCCGTGCTCAGGACGCCGATCGATGCGCTGCCCGATCTCTCCGACGTGCAGGTCATCGTCTATACCGAGGTCCCCGGGCAGGCGCCGCAGGTGGTCGAGGACCAGGTCACCTACCCGCTGACCTCGGCCATGCTGTCGGTGCCGAAGTCGAAGGTGGTGCGCGGCTTCTCGTTCTTCGGCGCCTCCTTCGTCTACATTATCTTCGAGGACGGCACCGACATCTACTGGGCACGCTCGCGCGTCCTCGAATACCTCAACTTCGCCGCCGGCCGCATGCCCAAGGGGGTCACGCCGCAGATCGGCCCGGACGCCACCGGCGTCGGCTGGGTCTACCAGTACGCGCTGGTGGCCAAGGAAAAGACGCTGGCCGAGCTGCGCAGCATCCAGGACTGGTACCTGCGCTACCAGCTGACCAAGGCGCACGGCGTCGCCGAGGTGGCCTCGATCGGCGGCTTCGTGCAGACCTACCAGGTCACCGTCGACCCGGTGAAGCTGCGCGCCTACGGCATCCCGCTGGCCAGGGTGGCGCAGGTCATCCGCGACTCGAACCGCGACGTCGGCGGGCGTGTGGTCGAGATGGCCGAGACCGAATATATGGTGCGCGGCAAGGGCTACCTGCGTGGCCGGGACGACACCGAGCAACTGGTGGTGAAAGCCGACAAGGGCACGCCGGTGCTAATCCGCGACATCGCCCGCGTCGAGCTGGCACCGGACGAGCGGCGCGGCCTGACCGAGCTCAACGGCGACGGCGAGGTGGTTTCCGGCATCGTCATGGCGCGCTACGGGCAGAACGCGCTGGAAGTGATCCATAACGTCAAGGAGAAGATCGCCGAAGTCTCGGCCGGCCTGCCGGAAGGCGTTTCGGTGCAGACCGTCTACGACCGATCCGACCTCATCCACCGCGCCATCGATACCCTCAAGATGACGTTGCTGGAGGAAAGCCTGATCGTCGCACTGGTCTGCATCGTCTTCCTGCTGCACGTACGCAGCGCGCTGGTGGCCATCCTGATGCTGCCGGTCGGCGTGCTGATCGCCATCATTGCCATGCGTGCGCTCGGCATGAACTCGAACCTGATGAGCCTGGGCGGCATTGCCATCGCCATTGGTGCGATGATCGACGCAGCCATCGTCATGATCGAGAACGCGCACAAGCACCTGGAGCGGCTGCCGGCCGAACACACCGCCGGCGAGCGGGTCGAGGCGATGCTCGCCGCCTGCCGCGAGGTCGGCCCGGCGCTGTTCTTCTCGCTGCTGATCATCACCGTCTCCTTCCTGCCGGTATTCACGCTGGAATCGCAGGAGGGCCGGCTGTTCGCGCCGCTCGCCTGGACCAAGACCTTCGCCATGGCCGGCGCCGCGCTGCTGTCAGTGACGCTGATTCCGGTGCTGATGCTGATCTTCATCCGCGGACACATCATCCCGGAGGCGAAGAACCCGGTGAACCGCGTGCTGATCTGGGCCTACCGGCCGATCATCGAGGCTGTCATGCGCTGGAAGAAGACGACCATCGTCCTCGCCGTCGTCGCACTGGCTGCCTCAATCTACCCGGCGTCGCGCCTCGGTTCCGAGTTCATGCCAACGCTCAACGAGGGCACGCTGTTCTACATGCCGGCCTCGCTGCCCGGCATGTCGATCACCAAGGCCGCCGAGGTGCTGCAGACGCAGAACAAGATCATCAAGAGCTTCCCCGAGGTCGAGTCGGTCTACGGCAAGGCCGGCCGCGCCAACACGGCGACCGACCCGGCGCCGACCGAGATGTTCGAGACGGTGATCAACTTGAAGCCGGAATCCGAATGGCGGCCGGGGATGAACATCGACAAGCTGATCGCCGAGATGGACAAGGCGCTGCAGTTCCCGGGTATCGCCAATTCGTGGACGATGCCGATCAAGGCACGCATCGACATGCTGTCGACCGGCATCCGCACGCCGATCGGGATCAAGGTCTTCGGCAAGGATCTGAACGAGATGGAGCGGCTGGCCAAGGAGATCGAGGCGGTGGTGAAGACCGTTCCTGGAACGACCAGCGCCTTCGCCGAGCGCATCACCGGCGGCTTCTACCTGAACATCGAACCCGACCGCGCGCAGCTGGCGCGCTACGGCCTCGGTGTCGGCGAGCTGCAGGAGGTGATCGCCACCGCCCTCGGCGGCGAGATGGTGACCACTACCGTCGAAGGGCGCGAGCGCTACGGCGTCGGCGTGCGCTATCCGCGCGAATTGCGCGGCGACCCGCAGCAGATCGCCCGTGAGGTGCTGGTGCCGACCATGGACGGCGCCATGGTGCCGCTCGGCCAGGTGGCCAAGGTCGAGGTGGCCAAGGGCGCGCCCGGCATCCGCACCGAGAACGCGCTGCTCTCGGCCTACATCTACGTCGACATCCGCGACCGCGACATCGGCGGCTACGTCGCCGACGCCAAGAAGGCCGTCGCCGACAAGGTCAGCTTCCCGCCCGGCTACTACATCACCTGGAGCGGCCAGTTCGAGTACATGGAACGCGCCATCGCCAAGATGAAGGTGGTCATCCCGGTCACGCTGCTGACCATCTTCCTGCTGCTCTACCTCAACTTCAAGCGCATCACCGAGACGCTGATCGTCATGCTCTCGGTGCCCTTCGCGCTGGTCGGCGGCATCTGGCTGATGTGGGCGCTCGGCTACAACCTGTCGGTGGCGGTGGCCGTCGGCTTCATCGCTCTCGCCGGCGTCGCCGCCGAGACCGGCGTCGTCATGCTGATCTACCTCGACCATGCCTGGGAGGCGCTGAAAGCCAAGCGCCGCAGCGACGGCAAATCGCCCGACCTCGGCGACCTCTACGCGGCGGTGATGGAGGGCGCCGTCGAGCGCGTGCGGCCGAAGATGATGACCGTCGTCGCCATCATGGCCGGCCTCTTGCCGATCATGTGGGGTACCGGCACCGGCTCGGAAGTGATGCGCCGCATCGCCGCGCCGATGGTCGGCGGCATGATCTCCTCGACCGTGCTGACGCTGGCCGTGATCCCGGCGATCTATGCGCTCGTCAAGCAGTGGCGGCTACAGCGCGGACTGGAAAACTGAACGAAGGAGCAAGACAGCATGCATGAGCAACTACGCAGGTGGTCGGCAGCGGCGCTGCTGATGTCCATCGGTTTCGCCGCCCAGGCGCAGGGCTGGCAGGTTCCCCAGCCGACCCGCGGCCTGATGCCGAACCCGGCGCAGGGCAAGGCGCTGTTCGAGAAGCACTGCGCCGCCTGCCATGGCCTCGACCTGATGGGCAACGATAAAGGCGACAAGAAAGGGCCGCCGCTGCTGCACAAGATCTACGAGCCATCCCATCACGGCGACGCCGCCTTCCAGCTGGCGGCGAAGAATGGGGTCGTCGCCCACCACTGGAAATTCGGCAACATGCCGCCCGTCCCCGGCGTGACGCCGGACGACGTGGCGCATATCACGGCCTACGTGCGGGCCGAGCAGCGCAAGGTCGGCATCCGCTGACAGCACGAGGAATGCTGACAGAAATGTAATCGTCGCGTCAGCCGGCGGACAGAGGGCGGCGACCATACTGAAGTCAGGCTGAAAGGCACCCGTGACGAACGGCGCAAGCGGATCGATCGGGTGCGGATCAGGTCGTGCGTGGCGACATCTTGAGAGGAGTGGATCATGAAACGGAAGAATTTCGCGATGGTATCCGGGCTGCTGGCGGCCCTCTCCCTGACTCTTTCGCCGGCCTTCGCCGACGACGCGCACCACCCGGAAAAGAGTGGCGCCGCCGCTGTCGGCAGTCAGCCGGCCGCAGCGCAGCCCGCGCCAGCGGCACAGGCTTCCCCCGCCGACGAGGCGAGCACGCAATTGACCAAGGCGCAGGCGCTGATGCAGCGCATCGAGCAGACGCGCGACCCTGCCGAGCGGCAGCGCCTGATGCACGAGCACCTGCAGGCCATGCGCGAAGGCATGGGCAAGATGCGCGGCATGGGGGCCATGGGTGGCGGCATGATGATGGGCCAGGGCCCGGCCGGCGGCGGCAAGGGCATGGCCGACGACAAGGCGGGCGGCATGATGGGCTGCGGCATGATGGCGGGGCACGCGATGATGGAAAAGCGCATGGACATGATGCAGCAGATGATGGATCAGATGCTCCGGCGCGATGCCGCCAGGGACGCGATGCCGCGTCCGTAGGCGCGATCTTTCTCCGGCCGTCGCTGGCCGGGCTGGGAGATCGGAAAACAACAAGCGCAGGGAGTCCGTCATGAGTACTGATCCTGTCTGCGGCATGTCGGTCAAGAGCGAATCACCGCATCGCAGCCTCCATGAAGGGGTCGAGTACCGCTTCTGCAGCGCCAAGTGCAAGGCAAAATTCGACGCCGCGCCAGCCACCTATCTGTCGCCGTCGCAACACCCTCACCATCACGCACCCGCCCCGGTACCGGCAGCGCCCGCCACCGGCGAGGCCGGCACCGAATACACCTGCCCGATGCATCCCGAGGTGCGGCAACTAGGCCCCGGCTCCTGCCCGAAGTGCGGCATGGCGCTGGAGCCGGTGCTGCCCGACCTCGATGCGGAAGAGGACGACAGCGAGTATCGCGACTTCCGCCGCCGCTTCTGGGGCAGCCTGCCGCTGACGCTGATCGTTGTCGTGCTGGCCATGGCCGGCCACCTGTTCGGCGGCCTCTCGCCTGCCGCACGCAGCTGGCTGGAACTCGCGATCGCGGCGCCGATCGTACTCTGGGCCGGTGCGCCGTTCTTTATCCGCGGCTGGCAGTCGGTGCTCCGCCGCAGCCCGAACATGTGGACGCTGATCGGTCTCGGCACCGGCGCTGCCTTCGTCTACAGCGTCGCCGCCACGGTGGCGCCCGGGCTGTTTCCGGAGTCCTTCATGGCGCACGGGCGCATCGGCGTCTATTTCGAGGCGGCAGCGGTCATCATCTCGCTGACGCTGCTCGGCCAGATGCTCGAACTGCGCGCCCGCTCGCAGACCTCGGCGGCAATCAAGTCGCTGCTCGGGCTGGCGCCGAAGACGGCGCGGCGTATCAATGCCGACGGCAGCGAGGAAGACGTCCCTCTGAACACGGTGCACGTCGGCGACCGCCTGCGCGTGCGGCCCGGCGAAAAGGTGCCGGTCGACGGTGTGGTGATCGAGGGTGGCAGCGCGGTCGACGAGTCGATGCTGACCGGCGAACCGCTACCGGTGACGAAACGCGTCGGCGACAAGGTGATCGGTGCGACGATGAACGCCAGCGGCAGCCTCGTCATCCGCTCGGAGAAGGTCGGCGCGGCGACGATGCTCGCCCAGATCGTGCAGATGGTCGCCCAGGCGCAGCGCTCGAAGGCGCCGATGCAGCGGCTGGCCGATGTCGTTGCCGGCTGGTTCGTGCTCGTCGTCGTCGTCATCGCGCTGGCCAGTTTCTTCGCCTGGGGCCTCCTCGGCGGCGAGCGCGGCTGGGTGTTCGGACTGATCAGCGCGGTATCGGTGCTGATCATTGCCTGCCCGTGCGCCCTCGGGCTGGCGACGCCGATGTCGATCATGGTCGCCACCGGCCGTGCGGCGACGCAGGGCATCCTGTTCCGCGACGCGGCGGCAATCGAGCATCTGCGCCGCGTCGATACGCTGATCGTCGACAAGACCGGCACGCTGACCGAAGGTCGGCCGCGTTTCGAGCGGGCCGAAGGCGTCGGTAGCGTTGGCGCCGACGAGGTGCTGCGGCTAGCTGCCAGCCTCGACCAGGGCAGCGAGCATCCGCTCGCCGAGGCCATCGTCCGCGCCGCGCGCGAGCGCGGCCTGGTGCTCGATGCGGTCGAGGAATTCGAATCGTCCACCGGCATCGGCGTGCATGGCCGTGTCGGCGGTGTTCGCCTGAGTCTCGGCAACACCGCGCTGATGGCCGAAGAGCGGATCGCCGTCGATGCGCTCGCCGCCGTGGCCGATACGCTGCGCGCGCAGGGTGCCAGCGTCATGTACCTGGCTGGCGACGGGCAACTGCTCGGCCTGCTGGCAGTCGCCGATCCGATCAAGGAGAGCACGCCGGAAGCGCTGGCGACCCTGCGCGCTGCCGGTCTGCGCGTGGTGATGGCCACCGGCGACGGGCTGGCGACGGCGCGCCACGTCGGCGAGAAGCTGGGCATCACCGAGGTGCACGGCGAAGTGAAGCCGGCCGACAAGCTGGCCCTGGTCGAAGCGCTGCAGCGCGAAGGTCGCGTCGTGGCGATGGCCGGCGACGGCATCAACGACGCCCCGGCGCTGGCCCGGGCCGATGTCGGCATCGCCATGGGCACCGGCACCGACGTGGCGATGAACAGCGCGCAGCTGACGCTGGTCAAGGGCGACCTGCGCGGCATCGCCCGCGCCCGCTCGATCTCGACGGCGACGGTGCGCAACATGCGCCAGAACCTGCTCTTCGCCTTTCTCTACAACGCGCTCGGCGTGCCGGTCGCCGCCGGCGTCCTCTACCCGGCTTTCGGGCTGGTGCTGTCGCCGATCATCGCCGCGCTGGCGATGAGCCTGTCGTCGGCCAGCGTCGTCGGCAACGCGCTGCGCCTGCGCCGGGCCGGGACTTCGGATGGGGGAGCATGAACGTGAGCGATCGGAACCAAGCAGCGCGGCATGAGCGGGCAAGTCGGTGGGCATGGTGGTTCTTCGCCGCCGTTGCCCTGTTCTATTTGCTGACCGAGCACCGCGCCCATCTGTTCGGGGTATTGCCCTGGCTGCTCCTTCTTGCCTGCCCGCTGATGCATTTTTTCATGCATGGCAGGCACGGGCGGCACCACGGCCACGCGGCTGACGACCGGGAGAAGCAGCCATGAACGCCACCGACAGCAACGATTACGGCCTGTGGTCGCTGGTGCTGATCAATTCGGTCTTCTTCATCCTCTTCGCCGCCAGTTTCTTCAAACCGCAAACGCGTCATGACTGGCGCACGCTGGGCATGTTCTCGGCCTTTGTCGTGGCGTTGTTCACCGAGATGTACGGCTTCCCGCTGACCATCTACCTGCTTTCCGGCTGGCTCGCCGAGCGCGTCCCCGGCGTCGACTTCCTCTCGCACGACGCCGGGCATCTTCTCGAAATGCTGTTCGGCTGGCGGCTCAATCCGCATTTCGGCCCCTTCCACCTGCTGTCGAACGTCTTCATCATCGGCGGTTTCTGGCTGCTGGCGAAAGCCTGGCCAATACTCTATGCGGCCCAGCAGGCGGGCGTGCTGGCCCGAACCGGTCCCTACGCGCGTATCCGTCACCCACAGTACGCTGCTTTTCTGCTGATCATGGCCGGCTTCCTGCTGCAGTGGCCGACGCTGATTACCATGGCGACATTCCCGGTTCTCGCGGTCAGCTACATCAGGTTGGCACGGCGTGAAGAAACGGAAGCCTTGCGCCAGTTCGGCGATGCGTATCGCGCATACCGGAAGAACGTGCCCGGCTGGTTCCCGGGGTTCTCCCCAAGGCAGCCCGATGTGCCGCCCAATGCGTAATGGCAAGGGATTGCGGGTGCATGAGGGGGAATCTGTCTTGTAGTCGGCCAGCAGGCTGGCCAAGAGGGCTTCAGGGGCGTTGTGTTTCTTCGTACTCATTGTGGCTCTGGCCAATTCGGCAGTTTCCCGACGAGAGTCCGTTTTCACAAAATTCTGTACCCCCTGACCGAATCCGTCTCCAGGCGGAACGATGGCAATGGCCGTGTGGCAAGTTTCAAAGTAAGGCGTGAGCTAGGTAGGGGGGGCGCAGCGCCATAACATCGACTTATCCCCGCAACGGTGGAGCAAGTCTGTGGAAAAGTCCTGAACAAGTGCGCTATAGACACGGCCCTTAAAACAGCGGATAATTCAATTTATTTGTCATATTTATCCGTGATGGACCAGAAAAAGGAAGCCAGGACGCTGGATCAGCTGTACGCACTGCGCAAGCAGGTTGTCCGCCTGTCACTGGCCGG
>JANJTW010000171.1 GCA_024710925.1 Rhodocyclaceae bacterium
GCGGCGAACACCCCGGCCAGACGGGCAACCGGATTCATCAGCCGAGGCAGGCGGTGGATAGCGCCGGCTGCTCGTCGCCGTCGCCGGCGCGTCCCCACTCGGCGCACTTCCGCTCCAACGTCTTGCGCGAAACGCCGAGGCGCCGCGCTGCCTCCGATTTGTTGCCGCCGCTGGCGGCGAGCACGCGCAGGATGTGCTGACGCTCGACCTCCTCCAGCGTCAGCGTCTCGTCGCCGGCCACCGGCACCGGCGATGCCGCGCCCTGGTCGACGAAGGCGCCGAGGATCAGCGAGCGCTCGACGAAGTTGCGCAGTTCGCGAACGTTGCCCGGCCACGGATAGGCGGCCAGACGGGCGATGATGTCCGGCCGCAGCGGCAGCGGGTCGACGCCGAGCTGCGCCGAGAACAGTTCCATGAAATGTCGGGCGAGGTCGGGGATGTCCTCGCTGCGCGAGCGCAGCGGCGGAATGGTGAGATCCACGACGGCCAGCCGGAAATAGAGGTCCTGGCGGAAGCGGCCGGCGGCGACCTCCTCGTTCAGGTCGCGGTTGCTGGCGGCGATGATGCGCACGTCCACCGGCACCTCGCGCACCGAGCCGACCGGCCGGATGCGCCGCTCTTCCAGGGCGCGCAGCAGCTTGGTCTGCATCGCCAGCGGCAGCTCGCCGATCTCGTCGAGGAACAGCGTGCCGCCGTGCGCGTAGTAGAAAAGGCCGTTGCGCGCCTCGCTGGCGCCGGTGAGGGCGCCCTTGACGTGGCCGAACAGCTCGCTCTCGATCAACTCCGGCGAAATCGCCGCACAGTTGACCGGCACGAACGGGCGCTGCGCGCGCGGACTCATCTGGTGCAGTGCGCGTGCGGTAACTTCCTTGCCGGTACCCGACTCGCCCTGCAGCAGGACGGTCGTCGGCATCGGCGCGATGCGCCGGACGAGCGCACGCAGATGCTGGATCGCCGGTGAATGGCCGACGAAGCCGTCGACGTCGGCGCACAGTTCGGCCAGCTCGCGGCGCAGCACGAAATTCTCGCGCGCCAGGCCGGCGCGCTCGAAGCAGCGCTTGATCGAATTGAGGATCTGGTCGACGCGGAAGGGCTTGAGGATGAAGTCGGAGGCGCCGCCGCGCAGCGCGCTGATCGCCGTTTCCATATCGGCGAAGGCGGTGATGAGGACGACGTCGCCGGCGTAGCCGCCGCGGCGCAGTTCCATCAGCCATTCGATGCCGCTCTTGCCCGGCAGCGAGATGTCGAGGACGATCAGGTCGAAGTGCAGGCGCGCCATCAGCTCGGCCGCATCCTCGACGTTGGCAGCCGTCTGCACGCGCCCGCAGCGCGCCTTCAGCGCGCGATCGAGGAAGCTGCGCATGCCGGCCTCGTCGTCGACGATGAGAATGGAGAACGCCTGCCAGTTGCCGAAATCGGCGACGGCGGCGCCGTCGTTCTGAGTCACTGCCTGTACCCTCCCCCCGCCCGCCGGACCGTTTCGCGGGCCGGCGGCGTACAGTCGCTATTCGATCACGGGCCGGCATCGGCGGGCAAGCGCGGAGCGCCGCCGACGGTTCACAAATCGCGTCGGAAGTGTGGCGCAAGCAACTGAACATCCTGCATAATCAGCGCCACGCCCGACGATGGCGGATCACCCCCGGAAGGACCGGGAAGCGGGCCCAGTGCCCCGGGGCGACGGAAGATGGCGGCAGGCCCGCACGGGCTGGTCGCGATTGACCGGCGCCGCAAACCGGAAACAGGAACACAGCCATGCAGGCGTACCATTTTTTCAGACCGCTGCTCTCTCCCGCGCAGGCGTGGACGGCCTTCCGCTGGCAGGCCTTCCCGGCCGCCGGCGACGACCTCCAGGCGCTGGCGGCGACGGCAGCCGCCGCCGCTCCGCTGACCCGCCTCTATCCGCTCTTCCTGCCCTGCCAGCCGGACTGGCTCGGCGACGGCGCCTACCTCCACCTGCTGCGCGGCCTCGGCCCGGAACGGGCGATTCCGTGCCTGCCGGCGCTGGACGCGGCGGCCGAATCCGGCTGCCGCCAGCTGCGCGCGGCCGGCAGCCACATGGCGATCGAGGTCGCCGACGGCGAAGCGCTGCGCAGCCTGCAGCCGGCCGTTGCCGACCACGCCGTGATCGACGTGCAGGTGGCACGCAGCGCCATTCCGCTGCTCGACCTGATCAATGCGCACCAGCACGGCATCAGCCTCGTCGCGAGCGGCGTGCATACGCACGAGATGTTCGACTGGGCCTGCGCCAAGCGCTTCTCGATCGCCGGGGCGGAGTTCATTCCCGCCAACGACCCGCGCACGCCGGCGGATGCCGACACCACCCGGCTGAAGCTGCTCCGGCTGCTCAGCCTCGTCGTGCAGGATGCCGACACGCGCGAGATCGAGGAAATATTCCGCCAGGAGCCGAAGCTTTCCTACAACCTGCTCCGCCTCGTCAACTCCGTCGCCGTCGGGCCGAAGACACCGATCACCGGTTTCCACCAGGCGATCACCGTGCTCGGCCGGCGCCAGCTGCAGCGCTGGCTGCAGCTGCTCATCTACGCCAACCAGTTCACCCAGGGCTGCCAGCCCAATCCGCTGCTGCAACTGGCCGCGGCGCGCGGCCGGCAGATGGAGGTGCTGGTGGCAACGCAGCCGGCCGATCCGGACCTGCCCGACCCGGGCGAAGCGGCGTTCATGGTCGGCATCTTCTCGCTGCTCGATACGCTGCTGCGCATGCCGATGGGCGAGGTGCTGGCATCGCTGCCGGTGGCGCCGCCGATCGCGCAGGCGCTGGCCGAACGCGGCGGCCTGCTCGGCAGCCTGCTGAGCGCGGTCACCGCCGCCGACGCCGGCGACCTTGAGACCGCCGCGCGGCTGCTCGACGGTTTCGGCATCGCCCCGCGCGACCACGTCGAGGCACAGGTATCGGCATACGCCTGGGCCGCCCGCATCAACCTTGAATGAGCGGGATGGCGCCGGAGAACGGGCAGTCGCTCACGCCGGGCTTCGCTGCCGGCGCCTCTGAATTCGAATTGAGCGCGCAGCTCTACCGCGCCCTCTTCTTCCACGACGGACCGGTCAGCGAAGCCGCCGTCCGCCAGCTCTGCTGCAGCGCGCTGCACAGCCCGGAAGGCTGCCTTGTCCTCGGCGACGGCCTTGCCGCCGATCCGGCCTGGGCCGAACTGCAGGCAACCGCCCGCGACAGCGGACAGCCGGCCGCCGCCCCGCCGGCCTTCGGCGAATCGCTGCCGGCCCGCCTCGGCATCGCTCTCGATTTCGCCGGCCAGTCGCTCGGCTTCGTCGGCGTCGCCGGTCGTAGCGGCGGCTACGACGAAGCCGCCAGGCGCCGCTTCGCCGACCTCGGCGCGCTGCTAGCGGCGATGCTGCAGGCGCGCGCCAGCCACGACCAGCGGCTGCAGGCGCTGGCGCGCAGCGAAAACGAAATCCGCCGGCAATCGCAGATCCTCGACCAGATCCACGATTCGGTGATCACGCTGGACCCGCAGGGCTACATCACCGGCTGGAACAACGGCGCCGAACGCCTTTTCGGCTACACCGCGGACGAGGCGGTCGGCCGCCACCTCCTGCTCCTCTATGCCGACGAGGATGAAAGCATGGAGGGTTTCTACAACGCCTTCCTGGAGAACGGCAGCCGCGAGATGACCGTGCGCCGGCGCAAGAAGTCGGGCGAGGTGTTCTGGGCGAGCGTCTCGCTGTCGGTCTCGCACGACGAGGATGGCAGGCCGAACGGGTTGATCGGCTACCTCGTGGACATCAGCGACCAGCTGACGGCAGCGGAGAAGCTGCGCCTGCACGCGCGCATCTTCGAGTGCGCCGGCGAAGCGATCCTCGTCACCGACGCCGACGAGCGCATCGTTTCGGTTAACCAGGCGTTCTGCAACATCACCGGCTTCGCCGAGGCGCAGCTGCGGGGCGAAACGCCGGCAACCATGAATCTTGGCCTGAGCGGGCCGCGCGGCGGCGAGATCCGCCGCGCCCTCGACGCCCAGGGCCACTGGTCGGGCGAGCTGCAGCTGCGCCGGCGCGGCGGCGACGAGTACCCGGCCTGGGTCTCGGTCAGCCTGGTGCGCAACGGGCGCGGCCTGCCGACGCACTACTGCTTCGTCTTCGCCGACATCACCGAACGCCGGCAGGCCGAGGAACAGATCTACCGGCTGGCCTACTTCGATCCGCTGACCGAACTGCCGAACCGCTCGCTGCTCTACTCGCTGCTCGAACAGGCGATCGCCGAGGCGCACCGCAAGCACGAACACGGCGCCGTCCTCTTCGTCGACCTCAACCGCTTCAAGCACATCAACGATTCCTTCGGCCACGCGCCCGCCGACGAGTTGCTGGCCGAGGTCGCCCGCCGCCTGAGCGGCAGCCTGCGCAAGGAGGACGTGGTTTCCCGGCCGGGCGGCGACGAGTTCGTCGTCGCGCTGTTCGACATCAAGCGCCGCGACGACGCCGCCGTCGTCGCCCGCAAGCTGCTGGCGGCGCTGGCCGAGCCGTTCTTCGTCGAGCGCCACGAGGTGCTGCTCTCGGCCAGCATCGGCATCGCCGTCTTTCCCGACGACGGCCGCGACGCCGAAACGCTGATCCGCAATGCCGACGTCGCCATGTACCGCGCCAAGCAGCTCGGCAGCAGCAGCTTCCTCTACTACTCGCGGGAGATGAACCTGCGCTCGCTCGAACGCCTGAAGCTCGAAGGCAATCTGCGCCATGCGCTCGCGCGCCACGAATTCCTGCTGCATTTCCAGCCGCAGCTCGACCTCGCCAGCGGCCGCATCGTCGGCGCCGAGGCGCTGTTGCGCTGGGAGGCGCCGGGGCACGGCCTGGTGTCGCCGACGCTGTTCGTGCCGGTCGCCGAGGAAACCGGATTGATCATTCCGATCGGCGAGTGGGTGATCGATGCCACCTGCCGGCAGCTACGCACCTGGCTGGACGCCGGACTGCGTCCGGTGAAGGTGGCGGTCAACCTGTCACCGCGCCAGTTCAGCCACAACCTGCCGCGCACGGTGCTCGACATCCTGCATGCGTACGACGTGCCGCCGGCCCTGCTCGAAGTGGAGATCACCGAAAGCATGCTCATGCACAACGCCGATTCGGTCGTCGCGATGATGCAGGAATTCGCCGCCGCCGGCATCTCGATGTCGCTCGACGACTTCGGCACCGGCTATTCGAGCCTGTCCTACCTGAAGCGCTTCCCGATCGACACGCTGAAGATCGACCAGTCCTTCGTCCGCGGCATCCCGACGGACACCGACGACAGCGCGATCGCGACGGCGATCATCAGCATGGCCAAGGCGCTGCGCCTGCGCGTCATCGCCGAAGGCGTGGAAACCGGCGAGCAGCAGGCCTTCCTGAAAAAAGCCGGCTGCGACGAGGTCCAGGGTTACTGGTTCAGCCGGCCGTTGGCGGCCGACGCCTTCGCGCGCCTGCTGCGCGAAGTGAACGGCTGAGCCGTCAACCGTTCACGAAGGGGTTGTAGCGGCGCTCTTCGCCGAAGGTGGACATCGGGCCATGCCCGGGGATGAACTCGACGTCGTCGCCGAGCGGGAACAGGCGGCCGCGGATCGAGGCGATCAGCGCCTCGTAGTCGCCCTTCGGGAAATCGGTACGGCCGATCGAGCCCTGGAAGAGCACGTCGCCGACGAGCGCCAGCCGGCTCTCCGGCTGATGGAAGACGACGTGGCCCGGCGTATGGCCGGGGCAGTGGATGACATCCAGCACGACCTTGCCGACGGTGACGCGGTCGCCGTCCTGCAGCCAGCGGTCCGGGGTGAAGGCGCGCACCTTCGGGAAGCCGAACATCCGGCTCTGCTCGGGCATGCCATCGATCCAGAATCGGTCGTCCGCGTGCGGCCCCTCGACCGGAATCCCGCACTGTTCGGCCAGGTCGGCGACGCCGCCGGCGTGGTCGATGTGACCGTGCGTCACCAGGATCTTCTCCAGCGTCAGCCCCTCGCGTTCGACGACGCGCAGGATCAGCGGCAGGTCGCCGCCGGGATCGCAGACGGCGGCGCGGCGCGTCTCTTCGCACCAAAGAACGGTGGCGTTCTGCTGGAAGGGCGTGACGGGAACGATGGCGAACTTCATGGCGGGCGGCACAGGTCGGCAAAGAGCGCGATGATAGCACCGCGCCGCCGCTCAGGCGGCGTCGCCCTCCGGGCCGGCGCCGCCGGTGGCCGGGCGGTAGTGGCTGCACTCGGGAATGCGGTCGGCGCAATGGTATTCGAGCAGCGCCAGGCAGGCGACGATGGTGCCCTCGAAGGCGCCGGTGCGCATCGCATGGTGACAATTGCCGCAGCGCCTCGGCAGCGCGGAGGACGGAAGGACGTCGTGGTTCATCGGCGGCAGGCGGGGCGTCGGGAACAGGTTCGGATTCGGTTGCCCATGATAGCCGCAGGGACATCCGGCAGGCATGACGCACATCAGAAAACTTCACATTGGCGTCACATTTTTCGCTGCGGTGCCGGCAAAGAAAACGGGGCGCCGAAGCGCCCCGTCCGTTGGCAGCGACCCGCCGGCCGTCAGAAGTGCAGCGGCCGCTTGTCGCAGGCCAGCGCCGCTTCGTGCACCGCTTCCGACAGCGTCGGGTGGGCGTGGCAGATGCGCGCCAGGTCTTCGGAAGCGGCACCGAACTCCATCGCGACGACGCCTTCCGAGATCAGTTCGGAAGCGTTGGCGCCGATGACGTGCACGCCGAGGATACGGTCGGTCTCGGCGCAGGCCAGCATCTTGACGAAGCCCGCCGGGGCGCCCATGCCGAGCGCGCGGCCGTTGGCGAGGAACGGGATCTTGCCGGCCTTGTAGGCGATGCCGTCGGCCTTCAACTGCTGCTCGGTCTTGCCGACCCAGGCGATCTCCGGGCTGGTGTAGATGACCCACGGAATCGTGTCGAAGTTGCAGTGACCGGCCTGGCCGGCCATCAGCTCGGCGACCATGACGCCCTCTTCCATCGCCTTGTGCGCCAG
>JANJTW010000179.1 GCA_024710925.1 Rhodocyclaceae bacterium
GGCGCATGTCGCGTTGTTGCGGAAGCTGGCGCGCATCTATGAAAACACGGCGCCGGAACATCTCGGGCAAGCCAGCCGGGTGGCCAACTACAAGTCGGGGACGGTCGTTATCCACGCCGACAACGGCGCGGTCGCGGTCAAGCTGAGGCAGATGGCACCCACCCTCGCCCGCGAATTTTCGAATCGGGGGGTTGAGTGTAGCGGCGTCCAGGTAAAAGTGCAAGCCCTTGAAATATCAAGCCATTCCAGCACGCCGCCGCACCGCCCGCTGCCCGCCCGAGCGGGCCGGGAACTCGCCGACCTGGCCGGCGGCATGCCCGATTCGCCGCTGCGCGAGGCGATCGAAACCCTGCTGCGCCGCTCGGCTAGAGCGGAATGACGGCAACGCGTTCGAGCACCATCAGCGCGAAGATGAGCAGCGCGACGATCAGCGCATAGCGGAACACCCGCCACGCGAAGCGGATGAATCTGGACTCGCCGGTAAACAGGTAGGCAACGATGCCGCCGATGACGGCGATGACGACGACGACGGCCAGCAGGCGGAGGATCAGCACCGCTCGCCCGCGCCGCCGTTCAGGCGCCCCTTGAGGGCCCTTGAGCCAGAGGCCCGTCCGCTTCGCGGTGCGCCGGGCACATCACTCAGGCGCACCCCGCGGGCACTGCTTCGTGATGTGCTGCACATCACTCAGGCGGCGGCGTTGGCTGCCAGCCAGCGCGAAACGGCGACCGGCGCCGTCGCGGCCTCGGCAAAACTGACCATTTCCCAGGAATCGCGGGCGTCGAGCAACGCCCGGGCAAGCTGGTTGTTCAGTGCGTGGCCGGATTTGTGCGCCGAAAATTCGGCGAGCAGCGGATGCCCGAGCAGGTAGAGGTCGCCGATCGCGTCGAGCACCTTGTGCTTGACGAACTCGTCGGCGTAGCGCAAGCCGTCTGCATTGAGCACGCGGTATTCGTCGAGGACCACCGCATTGTCGAGACCGCCCCCCTGGGCCAGCCCGTTCTCGCGCAGCCACTCGACCTCCTGCATGAAGCCGAAGGTGCGCGCGCGGGCGACTTCGCGGACGTAGGAATTTTCGGCGAAGTCTACGGTCACGTCCTGGCCGGTGCGATCGATCGCCGGATGATTGAAGACGATCGAAAACTTCAGACGAAAACCGTCGTAAGGGGTAAAGCGCGCCCACTTGTCGCCATCGCGGACTTCGATCGGCCGGGTGACGCGGATGAACTTCTTCGCCACCGCCTGCTCCTCGATGCCGGCGGACTGGATCAGGAAGACGAAGGGCGCGGCGCTGCCGTCGAGGATCGGCACTTCGGCCGCATCGAGGTCGACCCAGGCGTTGTCGATGCCCAACCCGGCGAAGGCGGACATCAGGTGTTCGATCGTTCCCACCTTGACGCCGTCGCGTTCGAGGCAGGAGCACATGCGCGTATCGCCGACGGCGACGGCCGACGCGGGCAGGTCGACCGGCACGTCGAGGTCGACGCGGCGGAAGACGATGCCGGTATCGGGGGCGGCCGGACGCAGCACCATGTTCACGCGCTCGCCGGAATGGAGGCCGACGCCGGTCGCGCGAATCAGGGTCTTGAGCGTTCGTTGCTTGAGCATGTGTCTGAAAAATATGGGAAAGCGGCGCATTTTAGCATGCACCGCCCTCCCTTTGCAGAGGCATTACAAATTGCTTACAACTCGCCCGGTCAGTCGGCCTGCTTGCGCAGGAACGCGGGGATGTCGTAACGGTCGACGCCGCTGTTGGCCAGCGCCTCGACCGTCGTGCTGCCGCGCTTCCTGACGATCGCCGGCACGCTGTCGAGGTCGCTGTAATTGATTGCCGGCGACACCATTGCCGACGCGTCGTGCGTGCCGGTGGCCTGCAGCACCGGGGTGTTGATCACCTCGAAGGTCTGCCGCTTGGCCTGTGCCTGACCGAGGCCGGTGGCAACGACGGTAACGCGGATGTTCTCGCCCATCGCTTCGTCGTAGACGGCGCCGAAGATGATGTGCGCGTCCTCGGCAGCGAACTCGCGGACGGTGTTCATCACCTCGTTCACTTCCTTCATCTTCAAGCCGCGGGTGGCAGTGATGTTGACCAGCACGCCCTTGGCGCCGGACAGGTTGATGCCCTCCAGCAGCGGCGAGGCGACCGCCTGCTCGGCGGCGATGCGCGCGCGATCGACACCGGCGGAAGAGGCCGAGCCCATCATCGCCATGCCCATCTCGCCCATCACCGTGCGCACGTCCTCGAAGTCGACGTTGACCAGGCCGGGGAAGTTGATGATCTCGGCGATGCCGCCGACGGCGTTCCTGAGCACGTTGTCGGCGGCCTTGAAGGCGTCGTCCATCGACACGTCGTCGCCGAGCACTTCCATCAGCTTGTCGTTGAGGATGACGATCAGCGAATCGACCTGCTTCTGCAGCTCGGCCAGCCCGGCTTCGGCGACCTTCATGCGCTTGCCCTCGAAGCCGAACGGCTTGGTGACGACAGCGACGGTGAGGATGCCCAGCTCGCGCGCCACCTCGGCGACGATCGGCGCGGCACCGGTACCGGTACCGCCGCCCATGCCGGCGGTGATGAAGACCATGTGCGCGCCCTTCAGTGCCTCGGCAATGCGCTCGCGCTCCTCGATGGCGGCGCTGCGGCCGGCTTCCGGCTTGGCGCCGGCGCCGAGCCCGCTCCGGCCGAGCGCGACCTTGACCGACGCGCCGCTGCGTTTCAATGCCTGCGCATCGGTATTGGCGGCGATGAATTCGACGCCGTTCACACCCTCGCGGATCATGTGGTCGACCGCGTTGCCACCGGCGCCGCCGACGCCGATGACCTTGATCACGGTGCCTGTGTCGTTCGTCACTTCTTCGATGTCGATGATTTCAAACATGGTGGGGCCTCCTCTGCAAAAAACCGTTGATAGTCAAAAAATCAGAAATTCTTTTCGAACCAGGACTTCATCCGTCCCAGCACCTGCTTGAAATTGCGCG
>JANJTW010000210.1 GCA_024710925.1 Rhodocyclaceae bacterium
TTGATCTGCGCCATGAAGATGACCACGGCGATGCCGTTGGTGAAGCCGATCACCACCGTCACCGGAATGAAGCGGATCAGCTGCCCCATGCGCGCGATACCCATCGCCAGCAGGAAGACGCCGGCGAGCATGGTCGCGCCGAGCAGGTTCGCGAAGCCGTGCACGGCAACGATGCCGTAGACGATGGGGATGAAGGCGCCGGTCGGACCGCCGATCTGCACGCGCGAACCACCAAAGGCGGCGGTCAGGAAGCCGGCGACGATCGCCGTCCAGATGCCGGCGGTCGGCGAAACGCCGCTGGCGATGGCGAAGGCCATGGCCAAGGGCAGCGCCAGCACGCCGACGGTGATGCCGGCAGCGAGGTCCTTGCCGAATTGCGCGCGGGTATAGCCGGGAAGGCAGTCGAGGAGCTTGGGGCGGAAGAGGAAATTCATGGCGTTCAGGTTGTTCGGTGCATTTTATTCCCTTTATGTGTGCCGTCAATGTTAATCATGTGATAACAAATGGCGGCGCTTGGCGAGCGCCGGTGGCCCGCCCGTGACGAAACCGCCCGCCTTCTGTCCAATCGGAAAGCCCGGAAGCAAAGACAATATCCGCGAGGAGAACGCGATGAACCCGAAGCCAACGCGCACCGAACACGACGCCCTCGGCCCGGTCGAGGTGCCGGTCGACGCCCTCTGGGGCGCGCAGACGCAGCGCTCGCTGCACTATTTCAGGATTTCCTGCGAAACCTTGCCGCCGCCGCTGCTGCACGCACTGGCGCAGGTCAAGCGGGCCGGCGCCACGGCCAATGCCGAGCTCGGCCGGCTCGACGCGGAGATCGCCCGGGCGATCGTCGCCGCCGCCGACGAGGTCCTTGCCGGGGCCCATGCCGACGCCTTCCCGCTGTCGGTCTGGCAGACCGGCTCGGGCACGCAGAGCAACATGAACATGAACGAGGTGCTTGCCGCACGCGCCTCGGCGCTGCTCGGCGACGGTCGCCGGGTGCACCCGAACGACCATGTCAACCAGGGCCAGTCGTCGAACGACGTCTTCCCGACGGCGATGCATGTTGCCGCGGCGACCGCGCTGCGCGACGACGTCCTCCCCGCCCTCGCCCGCCTGCGCGCGACGCTGGCGGAAAAATCGGCGGCCTTCGCCGACATCGTCAAGATCGGCCGCACCCACCTGCAGGATGCGACGCCGCTGACGCTCGGCCAGGAAATCTCGGGCTGGGTGGCGCAGCTCGACCATGCCGGCCGCGCCATCGAGGCGGCGCTGCCCGGACTGCACGAACTGGCCATCGGTGGCACTGCCGTCGGTACCGGACTGAACGCCCACCCGGCCTTCGGCGGGCGCGTCGCCACGCTGCTCGCGGCGGCGACCGGCCAGCCTTTCGTCCCGGCCGCCAACCGCTTCGCCGCGCTCGCCGGCCACGACGCGATGGTTTCGGCGCACGGCACGCTGAAAACGCTGGCGACGGCGCTGATGAAGGTTGCCAACGACGTGCGCTGGCTCGCTTCCGGCCCGCGTTGCGGCCTCGGCGAGCTGCGCCTGCCGGAAAACGAGCCGGGCAGTTCGATCATGCCGGGCAAGGTGAACCCGACCCAGTGCGAGGCGCTGACCATGCTCTGCTGCCAGGTGATCGGCAACGACGTCGCCATCGCTGTCGGCGGCGCTTCCGGGAACTTCGAGCTGAACGTATTCAAGCCGCTGATCGCCCACGATTTCCTGCAGAGCGCACGGCTGCTCGCGGACGGCATGGACAGTTTCGAGACGTACTGCGCGCGCGGCCTCGTCGCCGACCGGGAACGCATCGCCGACCTGCTGGCACGCTCGCTGATGCTGGTGACGGCGCTCAGCCCGCATATCGGCTACGACCGGGCGGCGGAAATCGCCAAGCGCGCCCATCGCGAAGGCAGCACGCTGCGCGAGGCGGCGCTGGCCTCGGGCCATGTCACGGGGGAAGATTTCGACCGCTGGGTGCGACCGGAGGATATGGTCTGACGCCGTCTTTTCGGGAGCGGCGCCGGACCGGTCTTACAATGGAAGGGACTCCCGCGGCCTTGCGCCGGAGAGTCCGTGCCGGGAATTACTGGATCTGCTGGATGCCGGCGAGCAGCCAGCCACCCTTGCCGTCGCGCGGCTTGGTCAGGTGCCAGATCTCGTCGACCGGCTCGGCCGCGCCGTTCTTCTCTTCGCGGACGAGACCGGTGAAGCGGACGCTGACGACGTAGCGGTTGGCTTCCTCGGCGACGTCGATGACGTCCGCCTCGATGCTGACGACGTCGGTTTCCTGCGCTTCGCTGCCGCGCTCGGAAATGTTCATCTTCAGCTCGGCGAACATCTCCGGCGTCGTGAATTCGCGGATGTCGTCGAGGTTGCCGGCGTCGTTGGCGGCCTGCAGACGGATGAAGTTCACCTTGGCGTTGCGCACGAAACCGGCAACGTCGAAGTCGGCCGGAATGTTGCCGCCGCCGCTGGCTGCTGCAGCCGGCGCCCCTGCACCGGCGGCCGGCATCGCCACGTCGTAGGCCCGGCTGGCCGGGGCGTTCGCCGAATACTGCGAGATGCCGGCGCCAGCCATGGCCGGCTGCTGCGCCGCTGCCCGCTTGCGCATGATCATGCCGACGACGACCAGCACGGCCATGACGACGAGGCCGATCAGCAGCATCGAGGCGAGCTCCTCGCCGAAGCCGAGGTGGGAGGCGAGCGCCGCCAGGCCGAGGCCGGCAGCCAGGCCGGCGACGGGGCCGAGCCAGGAGCGCTTCGGCTGCGCCGCCGGCGCAGCGGCAGCGTTAGGCGCGGAAGCCGGTGCCGGCGCGGCGGTCGGCGACTTGGCCGGCGTCGGCGTGGTCATTTCACGTTGCATGCCGGCGGACTTGCCGCCGCCGAGGCGCTTTGCCGCATCGGCGTCGCCGGCGGTCAGGGTCAGGCCGAGCGCGAAAATCGCGGCCATGAGCGAGAAGGTCTTCATCGAGGTCTCCTGTGGAATTGTGATGCAACGCGCTAAGGATACGCGCTTGCCAGTTCAACAAAAACAATAATTATCGGCAGAATCAATTCGTAAAAAACTGATCAACAATCGCCGGGAGGGTCGGCCATCAGGCGCCAGGCAATGCGCAGGCCGAGGACGACGTTGGCAATCGCAAAGCCCGCCAGGAGCAGTGCGACCGGCAACGGCAAGGCGTAGGCGCGCAGGACGAAGGAAATTGCGGTCGACAGCGCGTTGAGGACGACCAGCAGCCAGAACTGCGGGTTGCGGGGCTGGAAGAGCCGGGAAAGTTTCACGATCGGGCGCGTGCGCCAAGGCGCTTCAGGTGCGAGGAAAGCGGCGGCCGTACCGGTTCCGCACGCTGCAGCCGGAGGGGGAAGCCGGCGACCGGCTTGCTCCCCTGCCGACGAGGGGCGCCCAAGGGCGCTGCCTCACTCCCACCCAATAAAGACATACGAAAAATGTTGTTTATTTTCAATAACTTACGTCTATAAAAATTGAGTGTAACGGGCCTGTCCGAATTTTTGTGTAAACGGGGTTTCTGATTACATCTGAGGAATTCGTTCCTCGAACTGGATGGTAAAGCGAGTGAGCGCGGCTTTCCAATGGCTCTGTTCGCATCGGCTGATGATTGCTCAAGGTTGGATAGCCAAGGTCAGAAACAGTGCGGGATTCGAGGCAGGGTCGGCGGACCGGTCGAGGGCGCGGAACCAGCCGAGATAATGAGCCAGGTAGCGCGTAGCGAT
>JANJTW010000218.1 GCA_024710925.1 Rhodocyclaceae bacterium
TTGGCGAAGGGCTTGATGCGGTCGACGAGGGCGTCGCCGGCGTCGATGTCTACGCCGGCGTCACGATAGGAAAGAGATTGCTGCGTCATCGGGCTATCCGTTCGGGACGTTTGAGGGGGCCCGGGTGCTAAAATGCCGGGCCTTGAGATGTAAAGACGCGAATTTTACCCGAAACCGCCCCGGCACGCGCCGCCGCCGAACCCCGGCCAGCCCCGCCCGCCCGGACGAACTTCCTGCCGCCGCCCACGCCGCGCCAACGCCATGCGCCAGTTGCTCCTCGACCTGATCCCCGACGCCCCGCCGACGCTGGAAAACTTCGTCGCCGGCGGCAACGCCGACGCGCTGACCGCGCTCGCCGGCTGGCTGGCCGCCGACAACCGCGAGCCCTGCCTGTTCCTGTGGGGCGACAGCGGCGCCGGCAAGAGCCACCTGCTCGCCGCCGCCGGCGCCTGCTACGTCGACGCCGCCGCCGACCCGGCGCTGGCGACGGCGCCGGCCGAGGCGCGCTTCCTCGCCGTGGACAACGTCGCGGCGCTCGCCGGCGACGGCCAGATCGCCCTCTTCAACCATTTCAACCGCCTGCGCATGGGCGGCGGCCGGCTGCTCGCCGCCGCCGCGCTGCCGCCGGCGCAGCTCGACCTGCGCGAGGACCTGCGCACGCGCCTCGGCTCCGGCCTGATCTACCGGCTGCGTCCGCTGTCCGACGCCGAGAAGGTCGCCGCGCTCGCCGAGCAGGCGGCGCGGCGCGGCATGCGCCTGCCGCCGGAGGCGCTCGACTACCTGCTGGCGCGCGCGCCGCGCGACATGCGCTCGCTGGCCGCGCTGCTCGCCGCGCTCGACCGCTATTCCCTCGAACACAAGCGCCCGCTGACGCTGCCGCTCTTGCGCGAAGTGCTGCAGGCGCCGCTGACCACCCCGTGACCCGCCGCCGACCATGACCGCCACCTTCAACCTCGCCCTCTTCGACCTCGACAACACCCTGCTCGCCGGCGATTCCGACTTCGAGTGGGCGCAGTTCCTGATCGGCCGCGGCGTCCTCGACCGCGAACTGCACGAGGCGCGGAACCGCCAGTTCTACGAGCAGTACAAGGCCGGCACGCTGGACATCCACGAGTTTCTCGACTTCCAGCTGAAGCCGCTTTCCCGCCACCCGCGCGCCGAACTCGACGCCTGGCACCGCGACTTCATGACCGCCCGCATCCGGCCGATCATGACGCCGGCGGCGCAGGCGCTGGTGCGCGAACATCTGGCCAACGGCGACCTCTGCGCCATCGTCACCGCCACCAACAGCTTCGTCACCGGCCCGATTGCCCGCGCATTCGGCATCCCGCACCTGATCGCAACGGTGCCGGCGGTCGAGGACGGCCGCTTCACCGGCCAGCCGCGCGGCACGCCGGCCTTCCGCGAGGGCAAGATCCTGCGTGTCGACGCCTGGCTGGAGTCGCTCGGCCTGTGCTGGCAGAGCTTCGACCGCACGTATTTCTACAGCGATTCGCACAACGACCTGCCGCTCTTGCAGAAGGTCAGCGACCCGGTCGCCGTGGACCCCGACGACACGCTGCGCGCGCACGCCGAAACGGCCGGCTGGCCGGTGCGCTCGCTGCACGGCGCCGTGTCATAATCGCCGCCTGCCGTACCGCACAAAGAAAGCCTTCCAGACGCAATGATCCGCAAGTTCATTACCCGCGTATCGAAAGCCCTCGGCCGCAAGAAACCGCTCTCGGCCGAGCCGGCGATCATTCCGCATTCGGTGCACGGCATCCGCCGCGAGCACCTCCACAGTTCCGCCCGGCGCGTCTGCGAGACCCTGCAGGACAAGGGCTTCCAGGCCTTCGTCGTCGGCGGCGCGGTACGCGACCTGCTGATCGGCGAAGATCCCAAGGATTTCGACATCGCTACCGACGCGACGCCGGAGCAGGTGCGCGCCGCCTTCCGCCGCGCCCGCATCATCGGCCGCCGCTTCCAGATCGTGCACGTGATGATCGGTGCCGAGACGCTGGAGGTGACCACCTTCCGCGGCGCGCTGGCGCACGACACGAAGAAGGACGAGCACGGCCGCGTGCTGCACGACAACGTCTTCGGCACGCAGGCCGAGGACGCGGCGCGCCGCGACTTCACGGTGAACGCGCTCTATTACGACCCGGCCAGCGAGACCATCGTCGACTACCACCACGGCGTCGCCGACCTGAAGCAGAAGACGCTGCGCATGATCGGCGAACCGCGCGCACGCTACCGCGAGGACCCGGTGCGCATGCTGCGTGCGGTGCGGCTGGCCGCCAAGCTCGGCCTCATCATCGACCCGGCCGCCGAGAAGCCGATCCGCGAGATGGCCTCGCTCTTGGAGAACGTGCCGCCGGCGCGCCTCTTCGACGAGATGCTCAAGCTGCTCACCTCCGGCCACGCCGTGAAGTGCATCAAGCAGCTGCGCGACGCCGGCCTGCACCACGGCCTGCTGCCGCTGCTCGACGTGATCCTCGAACAGCCGCTCGGCGAACGCTTCGTCATGCTGGCGCTGGACAACACCGACCGCCGCGTGCGTGCCGGCAAGCCGATCTCGCCCGGTTTCCTCTTCGCCACGCTGCTCTGGCACGAGGTGCTGGCGCACTGGGAGCGCATCAAGGGCAAGGGCGAGCGCTCGATCCCGGCGCTCTTCGCGGCGATGGACGAGGTGCTCGACACGCAGGCCGAGAAGCTCGCCATCACCCGCCGCATCGCCGGCGACATCAAGGACATCTGGGCCATCCAGCCGCGCTTCGAGGCGCGTGCCGGCAAGAAGCCCTACGGCCTGCTGGAGCAGCCGCGCTTCCGCGCCGGCTACGATTTCCTGCTGCTGCGCGCCGAATCGGGCGAGGTGCCGCAGGAGCTGGCCGACTGGTGGACGCGCTTCGTCGACGCCGACGGCGACGAGCGGGCGGCGATGCTGCTGCCGGAAACCGCCGAGAAGAAGAAGCGCCGCCGCCGCAAGAAGCCGGCCGGTCCGCGCGGCGAGGCGCCGGCCGCCGAGTGACCGTCGCCGGCGCTCCGCCAGACGCATCGACATGACCCATCAGGCCTTCGTCGCCCTCGGCGCCAACCTCGACGACCCGGCGGCGCAGGTGCGCGCGGCGCTCGCCGCGCTCGACCGACTGCCGCAGACGCGCCTCGTCGCCGCCTCGTCGCTCTACCGCACGGCGCCGATCGGGCTGGCCGGACAACCCGACTTCATCAACGCCGTCGCCGAACTCGCCACCGGCCTCGCGCCGGAGGCGCTGCTCGACGCGCTGCTGGCGACCGAGGCCGGCTTCGGCCGCGTCCGCGCCGAGAAGAACGGCCCGCGCACGCTCGACCTCGACCTGCTGCTCTACGACGCGCTGACGCTCGACCGGCCGCAGCTGCACCTGCCGCACCCGCGGCTGCATCTGCGCGCCTTCGTCGTCGCGCCGCTCGCCGAGATCGCGCCGGACTGCCGCATCCCCGGCCGCGGCACGGTCGCCGCCTGGCTGCCGGCGGTGGCGACGCAGCGCATCGAGCGGCTGCGATGAGCGCCCGCGCCCGGCCGTCGCCAGCGCCCCGTTGCCCGCCCGCGCCAGGGAGGGCCCGGTGAGCCTGTTCGCCAACGTCCCGGTGCTATGGAAGACGGTGCTGCTGCTCACCGCGTCGAACGTCTTCATGACCTTCGCCTGGTACGCGCACCTGAAGAACCTCAACGACCGGCCGTGGTGGATCGCCGCGCTGGCCTCGTGGGGCATCGCGCTGTTCGAGTACCTGCTGCAGGTGCCGGCCAACCGCATCGGCCATCAGGAGCTGTCGCTGGCGCAGCTGAAGATCCTGCAGGA
>JANJTW010000238.1 GCA_024710925.1 Rhodocyclaceae bacterium
CCGATGTCCGGCGGGCAGACCGAGAAGCAGGTGCAGCTGATCATGGATTTCCAGCCGGACATCATCATGGTCACGCCGTCGTATATCCTCAACATCGCCGACGAGTTCAAGCGCCAGGGCATCGACCCGCGCGAGACCAAGCTCCGGCTCGGCATCTTCGGCGCCGAGCCGTGGACCGACCAGATGCGCAAGGAGATCGAGGCCACCTTCGGCATCGACGCCATCGACATCTACGGCCTGTCGGAAGTGATCGGCCCCGGCGTCGCCAACGAGTGCATCGAGACCAAGGACGGCCCGACCATCTGGGAGGACCACTTCTACCCCGAGATCATCGACCCGGCGACCGGTGCGGTGCTGCCCGACGGCGAGCACGGCGAACTGGTATTCACCTCGCTCTCGAAGGAGGCGCTGCCGGTGATCCGCTACCGCACGCGCGACCTGACGCGCCTCCTGGCGCCGACGGCACGCTCGATGCGGCGCATGGGCAAGATCACCGGCCGCTCCGACGACATGCTGATCATCCGCGGCGTGAACGTCTTCCCGTCGCAGATCGAGGAGCTGATCCTGAAGCGCGACCGGCTGTCGCCGCACTACGTGATCGAGGTCTACCGCGACGGACACCTCGACGCGCTGACGGTCAACGTCGAGATGAAGCCGGAGTTCCAGTACGCCACCGCCGCCGAGAAGGATTTCGCGGCAAAGGACCTGCAGCACCACATCAAGTCCTACATCGGCATCTCGGTGCAGGTGCGCGTGGTCGAGGTCGGCGGCATCGAGCGCTCGGTCGGCAAGGCGAAGCGGGTCATCGACAAGCGGCCGAAGTAACGGCCGGCCGGGAGCGCCGGCGCTTGTTTGGTATCATGCCGCAGTTCTCCGCGGCATGACGCCGCGCTACCCACCCGCCCGACAATGCTCCCCACGCCCAAGCACTCCGCCGACATCATCCTTCCCGCCGGACGCGAGCGCGGCAGTTCGTGGCCAAGCGAGAAGCTGGTCGCCATCGGCACCTCGACCGGCGGCACGCAGGCGCTCGATTCGGTGCTGCGCCGGCTGCCGAAGGAGGTGCCGGGCATCGTCGTCGTCCAGCACATGCCGGCGCAGTTCACGACGACCTTCGCCGAGCGGCTGAACACGCACTGCCAGATCGAGGTCCGGGAAGCGAAGGACGGCGACCGCGTCACCCCCGGCCTGGCGCTGATCGCCCCCGGCGGCAAGCACATGCTGGTCCGCCGCGTCGGCGGCCACTATCAGGTCGGCGTCATCGACGGGCCGCCGGTGAACCGGCACAAGCCGTCGGTCGACGTGCTCTTCCGCTCGGTCGCCAACTGCGCCGGGCCGGCGGCGACCGGCATCATCATGACCGGCATGGGCGACGACGGCGCACGCGGCATGAAGGAGATGGCCGAGGCCGGCGCGCACACGGTGGCGCAGGACGAGAAATCCTGCGTCGTCTTCGGCATGCCGAAGGTGGCGATCGAGCTCGGCGCGGTGAAGGACGTGCTGCCGCTCGACCGCATCCACGAAGCGATCGTCGCCGCCGGCCGGCGCTGAGCGCCGACCCCTTCCCTCACACCAGCCGGACCCGCAGCTCGCCGACGCCGGCGACGCCGCCTTCGAGCACGTCGCCGCGCACCACCGTCGACACGCCGGCCGGCGTGCCGGTGAAGATCAGGTCGCCCGGCGCCAGGCGGACGAAGGTGGACAGGTTGGCGATGACCTCGGCGACCTGCCACGACATGTTCGCCAGATCGCCCTGCTGCCGCGCCTCGCCGTTCACCCTGAGCCAGATCGCGCCCTGCTGCGGATGGCCGACGGCGGCGGCCGGATGCAGCAGGCCGGTCGGCGCCGAGGCGTCGAAGCCCTTGCCCATGTCCCACGGATGCCCCTTCTCCTTCGCCCGCGCCTGCACGTCGCGGCGCGTCAGGTCGAAGCCGACGGCATAGCCGAAGACGCACTGCAGCGCCTGCGCGACCGGGATGTCGGCGCCGCCGTCGCCATGCGTCGCCGTTTCCGGGCCGAGGGCGACGACCAGCTCGACTTCGTGCTGCAGGTTGGCGGTGGCCGGCGGATAGGGGACGTCCCCGCCGGCGACGACGGCATCGGCCGGCTTCGAGAAGAAGAACGGCGGCTCGCGACCGTCGGCCTGATCAAACGCGCCCATCTCGCGCGCGTGGTCGGCGTAGTTGCGGCCAACGCAGTAGACGCGGCGGATCGGGAAGCGGGCGGTGCTGCCGGCGACGGCCAGCGAGGGCTGCGGGGCGGGGGGAAAGACAAAGTTCATGGGCGTTCCTGTACGGGGATGTGCGTCTGCGTTCAGACGGGGTTGTCGATATCGACGAATTCGCAGTCGAGGCCGAAGCGCGCGGCGAGGTGCGCGGCGAGCGCCGCCGCGCCGCCGCGCTCGGTCGCGTGATGGCCGGCGGCGAGGTAGGCGACGCCGGATTCGCGCGCGAGGTGCACGGTCTGCTCGGAGATTTCGCCGCTGACATAGGCGTCGACGCCAAGCGCGATGGCCTGCTCGAACCAGCCCTGCGCGCCGCCCGAGCACCAGCCGATGCGCGCCACCGGCCGGGCTGCCTCGCCGATCAGCAACGGTTCGCGGCCGAGGCCGGCGGCGATGGTGGCGGCGAGGTCGCCGGCGGTGGTCGGTGCCGCCGGGCGGCCGAGCCAGCCGATGTCCTGCTCGCCGAAGCGGCCTTCCGCGATCCAGCCGAGGCGGGCGGCGAGCTGCGCGTTGTTGCCGAGTTCGGGGTGCGCGTCGAGCGGCAGGTGGTAGGCGTAGAGGCTGATGTCATGGGCCAGCAAGGTGCCGATGCGGGCCTTGCGCAAGCCGGTGATGCGGCCGTCCTCGCCCTTCCAGAACCAGCCGTGGTGCACGAGGATGGCATCGGCAGCGCGCGCGACGGCGGCATCGATCAGTGCCCGGCTGGCGGTGACGCCGGCGACGATGCGCCGCACCTCGGGCCGTCCTTCCACTTGCAGTCCGTTTGGGCAATAATCCCGGAAGCGCGCAGTTTCAAGGGTTTCGTCGAGGTAGCGCGCCAGTTCATCACGATTCATGCGGGGTTCCGTTCGCCGGTTATGAATAGACTATGGCTGATTTTTGCACAAACGGTGACGATCGGTCTCGCCGTCCTTTTCGTCGTCGGCACGCTCAAGCCCGAATGGCTGGGCGAGAAGCCGGGCGTCGTGCGCATCCATGAATCGGCGCCGGGCGAAGCGAAGCCGGCGGCGGCTTCGTACAACGAGGCGGCACGCAAGGTCGTGCCGAGCGTCGTGCATATCTACACGACGCAGGCGTCGCGGCAAAGCCGCCATCCGCTGCTCGACGACCCGATCTTCCGCCACTTCTTCGGCGAGCGCCTGGAGGAGGACCGGCAGCGCCGCTCCGGCCTCGGCTCCGGCGTCATCGTCAGCGCCGACGGCTACATCCTGACCAACTACCACGTCGTCGAGGCCGCCGACGCCGTCGAAGTGGCGCTCAA
>JANJTW010000240.1 GCA_024710925.1 Rhodocyclaceae bacterium
TTCGGACCAAGGCAAAGCTGCGGGCGGCAACCGCTGCGCACATGGAACAACTCGAACGGGAACCGGAACGCGTCATGGCCTACTTCCGCGATCCCCATGTCCGCTATGCCGCATCATGAGTTTTACGGGCCGGATCAATAATCGATCAATGTTGGTAACAGGTCAATCCGAGTTGGCGAAACAAAAATTCTTCGACGAATCACCTCTCCGGGGAGTGAGGTGATTTTCCTTTCAATAAATTCACCACCACCGCAGTTCGCACTCGGGGTTACGCCAACGATGAGTTGGCCCGCCGGTATTTGGAAACTTGCACCTTCACCCTGAGCAAAATCCGCTGATCGTTTTCCATTGATGAATAGGGAGATGTTGCATCCCGCTGCCAGCAGTCCTTGGTCCCTTGTAACACGCAAATAGGACTTATTGGTCTCCTGATAGGCATAGATACGACTTTCTGGAACTGGTTCGGCATCCGAAAACCTTATCGGCGAATTTGAACATGCCCCAAGTAACAGGGCTATAAGAGGAATGGAGTTGAGTTTTTTCATTTTTAGATGGCCTGAACTACGAATATTCCAAAAGATTTCAACCGGGCGCCTCCGAAAGCAGCGAGCCATTCTCCGTTCTCGCCCCGTTGCTGCGAACCCCGCTACATCACCCCCAGACGCTGTTCCCGCAGGAAGGGCCGGTCAATGTGCCGGGCGAGTTCTTCGATGACCGCCCCGGACACTCCCTGCGCCGCGAAGTGGCGCTGCCAGCCGTCCACGACGCGGGCGACCCGGCGTGCTTCTTCCAGGGCGTCCTGCGGCGTCAGCCAGTATTGCGTCGCCGCCGTGAGCGCGTTGTCGACGGTCGATTCGGCGCCGCGCACGCCCACCGTCATCGACTGGTAGCCGAGCGAGTGCCCGATGGGCAGGACGTCGAAGGCCGGTGCGAGGAGGTATTGCCGGTCGTCGCGGACGAGGATCGCGTGGTTCTTCTCGTGGTCGTCGGTGTTGTCGATGAGGATGTTGAACACCAGTCGCCGGAACAGCTCGCGCATCTGTTGCCGGTGCCGGTCGACGGGGCCGCGCCGGCGCAGCAGCAGGGCCAGCTCGGGATAGGAGCGCTCGGCGCCGGCGGCGTGCAGCGCGACGTTGGCCGACAGCGCGTGCAGGCGCCGTCCGGCCGCCCGGTCGAAGCGGCGGATGGCCAGCGCCATGCCGTTCGCCAGCGGGATCGGGCGTGTCTCGGCGACGTCGATGCCGGCGTCGGCGGCGAGCGTCATCGCGGCGTGTTCGACGAGCGGTTCGGCGGGGCGGTCGGGCTCGGCGAACTTGAGCACCCATTCCTCACCGTCCAGCTGCAGCAGCGCCTTCGGGCGCGCACCGCCGAGCGTGACGCCGGGCGCGATCAGGCGCTTCTGTCGCGCATCGACCGGTTCGTTGGCCAGCACCCGGCGCACGACCTCGTTGACCGCATCGACGTCGGCGAGCGTCGGCAGCGGGCCGATCTGGCGCGGTCGGTAGGCTTCTTTCGTGAGTGACACGCCGAGCGCGCCGAAGCGGTCGTCGCCGGCGTAGTAGAGATATTCCAGCAGCGACAGCCGGGGCGGGCGGTCGATATGGCGGATGACGCGTTCGCCCCAGCGGTCGGGCCGGGCGTCGTCGACCGCGCCGGCGGCGGTGTCCTTTTCCCGCGGCAGGTGTTCGATGTCGATCAGCGGCAGGTCTTCGCTCAGCGGGAAGCCGGCCTTGAGCCAGGTGTCGGCGTACCTGAGCGAAACGCCGCGCCGGTTCATGACGAGGTTCAGCTCGCCGACCAGCGCCGGCGCGTCGGGGTTGCCGAGGTGCCAGAGATAGAGGGTGTCCGGCGGCGCGGCGTGCATGCTCAGCCCTCCTTCTTGCGGGCGAGTTGCGCCGTCCGTGCCGCCCGGGTGCGGGCGGCGCGCAACTGGCTGGCCTGCCGGACATCGGATTCCAGCGCGCGCATGTCCTTGGCCGGGGCGGCGAGTTCGGCGAGCCCGCCCGACAATCCGAGCAGCCACAGGGCGGTGGCGTACGCCCCCATGCTCACGCTCGGGTCTCCTTTTTCCAGGCGGATCAGTGTCGGCACCGAGACGCCGAGACGGGCCGCCCATTGCTTCTGCGATTCCTGGCGGCGCAGGCGCGCCAGCGCAAGGTGTTCGCCCAGCGTCTGCAGCGAGGCGAGCGCTTCCGGAGGCAGTGACGAAAGGGCGATGGAGGGTTTTGACATAACATAAAGATTATCTTGTACCGCAACTGCGATCAAGTTTATGTTACTTCGTCACGCACTCCTTACCTGCCCCAGTTGATCCCTGCCCAAGCGCGGCCTACTTCGGCGCCTTGTACGGCACCACCCGCTCCACCTCAATCCGGTAGCCCGCCTTGCCCCACGGTGTGTCGACGCGTTCGAGGCCGAGGGTGCCGCTGACCCAGACGGCGTCCATCGTCTGCATCTTGCCGAGCGGTTTCGCCGAGACGGCGCGGATGATCTGGTTGGCGGGCGGCGGCGGCGAGTGGATGCAGGCGCCGAAGTAGGGGACGACCAGGAACTCGGTGACCTTCTCGCCCTTCCGTTCGAGCGGGATGACGAAGCCGGGCAGGCGCACTTTCTTCCCGGCCAGCGCCGCTTCGGTCGGCGCGTCGTCCCACAGCGCCTTCATCTTGTCCATCGCCTCCATTGCGCGCGGGTCGGAGTCCTTCAGGTTGGCGAAGTCGAGCGCCTGCAGGTCCTTGGCCGGGTTCCAGCCCTTCGGCACCAGTTCTTCCCACTTGATTTCCGGATAGGCGTCGGCGGCGTGCAGCGGCATGGCGACGAGGATTGAGAACAGCAGCGAGAGCAGCAGAAGCAGGGTACGCATGGGGATGTCCTTGGTTCAGGTGCGCGGCGTCAGGCCGTCGGCGAGCGACATGCGCCAGGCGCGCCAGCCGGGGATCAGGCTGGCTATGAGGCCGGTGCCGATGATCGCGCCGACGAGCGCCAGTTCGTTAACGCTCGGCCAGCGCTGGCCGAGGACGATGCCGAACTGGTCGAGCAGCCAGGGCGCGGCGGCGGCGCTGCCGGCGGCGAGCAGCACGAGGCCGGCGAGGGCGCCGGCGGCGGTGACGAAGAGGCCTTCGGCGAGCAGCATCAGGCACAGCGCGCCGGGGCCGGCACCGAGGGCGCGCAGTACGGCGAGTTCGCGGCGGCGCTCGGCGAGGCCGGCGAGCATCGTCGCGGCGAGGCCGGCCAGGCCGACGGCGACGACCAGCGCCGAGACGGCGAACAGCGTCCGCTCCATCAGGCCGAGCGTGCGCCATAGTTCGTCGAGGGCGATGCCGGGTAGCACTGCCATCAACGGCTCGTCGCGCAGTTCGTTCACGTGGCGTTGCATGCGGAAGGCGTCGGCGCGGCGCTTGAGGCCGACGAGCGCGGCGCTGATTTCCTTCGGTGCCAGGTCGAATTTTGAGAGCGCCGCGGCGGGCAGCGACAGGCCCGGTGCCGGCGCGCCGCCGACCCAGTCGACGTGCAGCGCGGAAATCGATTCGAGGCTGACATGCACGCTGCGGTCGACCGGCGTGCCGGTCGGCGCCAGGATGCCGACGACGGTGAACGGCCGGTTGTCGTGACCCGGGCCGGCGAGTTCCTTCGCTCCATCCTCGATGTGGCCGCTGCCGTGCGCCAGCGCGATGCGGTCGCCCGGGCGGTGGCCGAAGCGCTTCGCCACCTCGCTGCCGAGCACGGCTTCGAACAGCCCGGTAAAGGGCCGGCCATCGGCGAGCCGCAGCGACTGCCGGTCGCCGTAGCGGAAACGTTCGAAATAGTCGGGCGTCGTGCCGAGCACGGAAAAGCCGCGGTAGGAATCGCCGAGCGCCAGCGGCAGCGCCCAGTCCACCGCTGGGTGGGTGGCGATCTGGCGGTAGCTTTCCCAACGCATGCCGGTGCTCGCGTCGCCGACGCGGAAGACGGCGTGCATCAGCAGCGGCACGGCGCCGCCGCGCGGGCCGACGACGAGGTCGACGCCGGAGACCGACTGCACGAAGCTCTGCCGCGCGTCGTGGCGGATGCGCTCGACGGCGAGCAGCAGCGCGGTGGCGAGCGCGATCGAGACGAGCATCAGGCCGAGCGTGCCACGCCGCGCCAGTGCCCCCTTCATGGCGAGGATGAGCACCGCCTTCATGCCGCCGCTCCAGTTTCGGCGGCACGGTTGATCGCGGCGAGTTCGACCGTGCGGTCGAAGTGCGCGGCCAACCGGTGGTCGTGGCTGACGAAGACGAGGGCGGTGCCGCCGGCTGCCGCTTCCTGTAGCAGCAGGTCGACGAACAGCTGCTGGCGTTCGGCGTCGAGCGCCGAGGTCGGTTCGTCGGCGACGATGATTTCCGGTCGGCCGATCAGCGCGCGGGCGGCGGCGACGCGCTGCTGCTGGCCGATCGAGAGCATGCCGGCGGGGCGGTGCCAGTCGGCGGCGGCGAGGTCGAGGCGACCGAGCAGGCGTTCAGCCTCTTCCCGCGGCGACCGCTCGACGGCGGCGCGCGCCTTGCGCAGCGCGGAGAAGGTGGTCGGCAGCAGCACGTTGTCGAGCGCCGACAGCCAGGGCAGCAGGTTGAACTGCTGGAAGAGGAAGCCGACGTGGTCGGCGCGCAGGCGGTCGCGGCGGCGGCCGGAGAGGCGGCCGAGGTCGTTGCCGAGCACTTCGATGCGGCCGCGTTCGGGTAGGGCGACACCGCCGATCAGGCCGAGCAACGTGCTCTTCCCGCTGCCGCTCGGGCCGTGCAGGAAGACGCGCTCGCCGGCGGCGACGGCGAATTCGCCGATCTCCAGGCATGGCGCCGGCTGGCGCGGCCAGCGGAAGGCGAGGTCGGCAATGCGGATGGCGGCGCCGTTGCCGGCGGGTGCCATGTTTCGGTCGCTGCGCCCGGGGGCTGCGTCGGCCATGGCGAGCGGTCCTCGCGCGCCGCTTACCAGGCGAGCGACGGCGTCTTCGGCGTCAGCCGGCCGGCGCCCTGGCTGGCCGGGCCGACGCGCTGCGCCTCGATCCGGTAGAGGCGGCGGAAGTGCTTGAAGACGGCGGTCTCGAAGCCCTTCAGCGCGGCCGGGCTGGCGCATTCGAAGACGTAGGCGGCGTCGAGGTCGGCGTGGTCGGCGCTGGCCGGCTTGCCGTCGGCGAAGGGCACCGTCACCTGCGTCGACTTCAGCGCGCAGCCGGCGGCCGGCGTCGGCATGAACAGCGCGGCGCCGTCGTTGAGCAGCTTGCCGGCGTTTTCCAGCGCCGCCTTCTCGGCGGCGGTCTTCGGTGCGCGCTCGAAGCCGACGGCGGCGTCGAGCGGCAGTTCGAGGGCGAACGAGAGCGCGCCGCCGTCGACGACGACGTCGAGGCGGCCGACGCCGTGCGTGTGGCCCTTGCCGGCATGGGCGGCGCCGGTGGCGGCGAGCAGGGCGGTGACGATGAGCAGCTTCTTCATGGCGGTCTCCTGCGAGGGTCTCAATGGGCGTGTCCGGTGCCGATGACGACGACGGCGATGCCGGCGGCGAGCAGCACGCCGTGCCAGCCGATGGCGGTGTGCTCGCGCTTCAGCCGCGGCATCAGGTCGGCGATGGCGATGTAGAGGAAGCTCGACGCGGCGAGGGTGATGATGATCGGCACCCAGTCGCGCGCCTGGTCGAGCGCGAGGTAGCCGATGACGCCGCCGGCGACGGCGGTGAGGCTGGCCAGCCCGTTCCACAAGAGGGCGCGGGCGCGCTTCCAGCCGGCGGCGAGCAGGATGGCGAAGTCGCTCGCCTCCTGCGGCACCTCGTGGGCGATGATGGCGAAGGTGGTGCTCCAGCCGAGCACCGGGTCGGCGAGGAAGGCGGCGGCGATCAGCAGGCCGTCGGTGAAGTTGTGGAAGCTGTCGCCGATCAGGATGACCAGCGTCTGGCCGTCGCCGTGCGCAGGGTCGTGGTGGTGGCTGTGCGTGTGGTCGTTGCAGGCATGGGCGCCGGCATGCGCGTCGCCGTCGGCGTCGTCGGCGCCGGTGTGCGCATGCCGCCACAAGGCGAACTTCTCCAGCGCGAAGAAGACGAGGATGCCGCCGAGCAGCAGCGGGAAGGCTTCGTGCGGCGTCAGCCCGCTTTCCAGCGCTTCCGGCAGCAGGTGCAAGAGCGCCATCGCCAGCAGGAGGCCGGTCGAGAAGCTGACCGACAGCGACAGCCAGCGCTTCTTCAGCCCGAACATGACCAGCGCCGCGGCGGCGACGCTGAGCGCGCCGCCGAGCAGGCAGGCGAGGACGATCTGGGCGAGCAGCGGAAGGGACATCGA
>JANJTW010000027.1 GCA_024710925.1 Rhodocyclaceae bacterium
GGTCAGGCCGAGCTGCACGTAGTGGCGCAGTTCGGTGCGCTTGGCGGCGAGCATGCTCTCCTCGAGCAGCGCCGCCTCGCTGCGCGCCAGTTCGCGCGCCTGCACGCCGACCAGCGCGGCGATGGCGAGGACGGCGGTGACCAGCGGCAGGACGGCGAGGACGATGATCTTGTGCTTGAGGCGCATGGCGGATCCTTTTCCGGCGCGGTTGCCGGGGCGTAGCGGGGCATTGTAGCGACCGCCCGCCGGCCCGGTGTCGCGCGCCGCCTGCGTAGTTCTACGCAAGCCGGCTGGGTAGTGCTGCGAATGGCCGGGCGGCGGCGCGGCGCGCATAGTCGCCGCTTTCCCCGGTCCGCCCCCGCGAAGGAGACGCTGCATGACGGAAACAGCCCTGGCCCTGGTGGCCGATCACGCCGACGAGAACCTCGGCAGCCTGCGCGAGGACGCCGCGCGCTACCGCTGGCTGCGCCAGCAGCAGGCAGCACGCTGCTGGCCGCAGGTGGTCGACGGCCTGCGCCGCCTCGGCGGCGACGAGCTCGACGCGGCGATCGACGAGGCAATGCACGCCGAACGGCGGCCGCGCATCGCGGTCGTCAGGTCCTGACGGGGCGGCGTCAGTCGCGCCGCCGCCAGACCTGCCAGCGCTCGCGGCCGGCGAAGACCGGCAGCGAATCGGCCACCGGCGCGTCCGCGACGCGCTCGAACCACGGCGCGAGCAGCGCGTCGAGCGCGTCGGCGGCGATGGCGAAGGGCGGCCCCTTCGGCTCGTCGCCGAGCAGGAAGAAGCCGGCCAGTTCGCCGCCCGGCGCCAGCAGCGCGTGCATGCGCCGGCCGTAGTCCGGCCACAGCCGGCGCGGCATGGCGCAGAGGAAGGCGCGTTCGTAGACGAGGTCGAAGGCCTGCGTCGGCGCGAACGTGAAGAAGTCGGCGCAGAGCAGCTGTCCCGGCCAGTCGCCGAGAATTTCGCGGGCGGCGGCGATCGCTGCCGGCGAGAAGTCGAGCGCCGTCACCTCCCAGCCGTGCGCCGCCAGCCAGCCGGCCTCCCAGGCGTGGCCGCAGCCGGGGATCAGCGTGCGCGGCCGGTCGCCGCGGGCGGCCGCGTAGCCGGCGAGGGCGGCGGGAACGCCGCCGGCGTTCCACGGCGTCACCCCTTCGTCGAAACGCTTGTCCCAGAAATCGGGCAGTTCGGGGCGCTGGTGGTCGGGCTTGTCGTTCATCGCGGATTGACTCCTCGTTCGCTCTTTCTTCCTGTCGCGGCGGGCCTTGGCCGGCCGTCCGCCGTGGTAAAATCGCGCCTTCCCACGCCGGCCGCAAGGGCCCCGATTCCGGAGATTCCGTCTTGAGTTCCAACGCTTCCCCCGCTTCCTCCCCCAGGAAAATCGTCATCGCCTCGCGCGAATCCCGCCTCGCCATGTGGCAGGCGGAGCATATCCGCGACCGTCTGAGCGGTCTATGGGCCGGCGCCGAGGTGAGCATCCTCGGCATGACCACCAAGGGCGACCAGATCCTCGACCGGCCGCTGTCGCAGATCGGCGGCAAGGGCCTGTTCATCAAGGAACTCGAAGTGGCGATGCAGGAAGGCCGCGCCGACCTCGCCGTGCATTCGCTGAAGGACGTGCCGATGGAGATGCCGGAAGGCTTCTCACTGACCGCCATCACCGCCCGCGAAAATCCGCGCGACGCCTTCGTCTCGAACAAGTACGCCGGTCTCGACGAACTGCCGGCCGGCGCCGTCGTCGGCACCTCCAGTCTGCGCCGCGAGGCGATCCTGCGCGCCAAGTATCCGCAGCTGAAAATCGAGCCCCTCCGGGGCAACCTCGACACCCGCCTCCGGAAGCTCGACGACGGCCAGTACGATGCGATCATCCTCGCCGCCGCCGGCCTCATCCGCCTCGGCCTCAAGGACCGCATCAAGACCGTGCTGACGCCGGAGCAGTCGCTGCCGGCGCCGGGGCAGGGCGCGCTCGGCATCGAGGTGCCGTCCGACCGCGCCGACGCCGCCGCCTGGGTGGCGCCGCTGAACGACGCCGAGACCGCCGCCTGCGTCACCGCCGAACGCGCCTTCTCGCGCGCGCTCGGCGGCAGCTGCCAGGTGCCGCTTGGCGGCTACGCCATTTTCGACAACGGCGACCTCTGGCTGCGCGGCTTCGTTGCCACGCCGGACGGCAAGGAAATGGTCGCCGGCGAACTGCGCGGCCAGCCGACCGAGGCCGACTCGATCGGCCGCATCCTGGCGCAGATGCTGCGCGACCAGGGCGCCGACGCGATCCTCGAAAAGCTCGCCGCCTGCGCCTGATGGCTGCCGCCTGCGGGCCGCTCGCCGGGCGGACCATCGTCGTCACCCGCCCGCGCGCGCAGGCCGACGCGCTGGCGGCGGCGATCCGCGCCGCCGGTGGCGATCCGTTCATTTTCCCGCTGCTCGAAATCGGGCCGGCGCCCGACCCGGCGCCGCTCGCTGCCGCCGTCGACCGGCTCGCCGACTACGCGCTGGCCGTCTTCATCAGCCCCAATGCGGTCGACTACAGCCTGCCGGCGATCCTTGCTGGCGGCCCGTGGCCGGCCGGGCTGACGCCGGCGGCGGTCGGTCAGGGCACGGTGCGCGCGCTCGCCGCGCACGGCGTGCACGGCACCGTCGCGCCGAGCGAGCGCTTCGATTCCGAGGCTCTGCTCGAACTGCCCGAACTGCAGGCCGGGCGGGTTGCCGGCCGGCGCATCGCCATCTTCCGCGGCGACGGCGGCCGCGAACTGCTCGGCGATACGCTCGCCGCGCGCGGCGCGACCGTCGACCGCATCCCCTGCTACACGCGCAGCGCGCCGGCCGACGGCGCGGCGCCGCTGCTCGCGCGCTGGCGCGAAGGGCGCATCGATGCCTTCACCGTGTCGAGCAGCGAGGGCCTGCGTTATCTCGTCGACATGCTCGACGTCGACGGCCGGGCGCGGCTTTCGGTAACGCCGGTCTTCGTGCCGCACGCCCGCATCGCCGAGAACGCGGCGGCGCTCGGCCTCGCCCGCGTCGTCCTGACCGGGCCGGCCGATGCCGGCATCATCGACGGGCTGTGCACGTATAATTGGCCGCACCATGACTGAAGAATCCGCCAAGCCGACCGCCCCGTCCGCCGATCCCGCCCCCGCCGCCGCCGCGACCGCCGCCAGCGGGGACGCGCGCACCGCCGCCAGGCTCAGTCCGTGGCTGTTGCTCGGCCTCGTCGCCATCGGCCTGTTCGCCTGGCAGTGGTTCGAGACCCGCCTGCGCCTGGCCGACACCCAGCAGGAACTGGCGCGCCGGCTGGCGGAGAGCGACGGCGTGGCGAAGGAAAGTCGCGTGCTGGCGAAGCAGGCGCAGGACCAGCTGGCGTCGCTGCAGGGCAAGCTCGGCGAACTCGACGCGCGGCTGGCCGAATCGCAGAGCCAGCAGGCGGCGCTGGAGAACCTCTATCAGGATCTGGCGCGCAACCGCGACGAATGGGCGCTGTCGGAGATCGAGCAGAGCGTCACGCTGGCGGCGCAGCAACTGCAACTCGCCGGCAACGTGCAGGGGGCGGTGATGGCGCTGCAGGCCGCCGACGCGCGCCTGGCGGCATCGACGCTGCCGCACTACATCGGCCTGCGCAAGTCCTTCGGCCGCGACCTCGACCGCCTGAAGGCGGTGCCGCAGGTCGACCTGCCCGGCATGAGCGTGCGCCTGGAAAGCGTCATCACCGCGATCGACTCGCTGCCGCTGGCGGTGGACGTGCGCCCGCGCGCCGAGCCGGCGGCGAGGACGGAGGGCGAGCCGGCGGCGCCGGCCTGGCAGCGCATGCTGCGCGATACCTGGGATGAGGTGAAGGGACTGGTGCGCATCCAGCGCTTCGACCGCGACGAGCCGGTCCTGCTCGCGCCGGGGCAGGTCTTCTTCCTGCGCGAGAACCTCAAGCTGCGCCTGCTCAGCGCCCGCCTGGCGATGCTCGGGCGCGACCAATGGACTTTCCGCAGCGAGCTGAAGGCGGCGCAGGCCCTGCTCGAGCGCCATTTCGACGCGCGCGACAAATCGGTGCAGACGGCCGTCGGCGCGCTTCGCCAGCTCGGCGGCGCCGAACTCAGCATCGAGTTGCCGACGCTCAACGAGAGCCTGTCGGCGATCCGCAGCTTCCGGGCGACGCGCGAGCGCGAGACGCGGGGCGGTCGTAAATGAAAGGACTGTTCTGGGTCCTCTCGCTGTTTGCGCTGGCCGTCGGCCTGTCGATGGCGGCGCGCTTCAACGAGGGCTACCTGCTGCTGGTGCTGCCGCCCTGGCGGATGGAAGTGACGCTTAATCTGGCGCTGGCCGTGCTGGTCGGCGGCTTCCTGCTGCTGCACCTGTTGTTGCGCGGCGTCGCCGCGACGCTGGCCTTGCCCGGCCGCGTGCGCGCCTTCCGCGAGCGGCGGCGGCGGGCGAAGGCGGCGGCGATCTTCCAGGAAGCCGTCCGCCTGCTCTTCGAGGGGCGTTTCGGCCACGCGCTGAAGAAGGCGGCGGAAGCGCACGCCGCCGGCGAGGCGCCGGGGCTGGCGGCGCTGATCGCGGCGCGCGCCGCGCAGCGCATGCGCGAGTCGGAAAAGCAGCAGGCCTGGCTGGAACGCGCCACGCTCGACGACGCGCGTACCGAAGCGGCGCGGCTGATGCTGGAGGCCGAGATGTGCATCGACGGCCGCCGCTTCGAGGCGGCGGTGGCGATCCTCGCCCGCCTGCAGCAGGTGGCCGGCCGGCACATCGCCGCGCTCCGGCTCGAATTGCGCGCACAGCAGGGCTGCGGCAACTGGGAGGAGGTGCTGCGCATCGTCCGCCAGCTGGAAAAGCGGGACGCGATTGCCGCCGAGGCGGCGCGCGAACTGACGCTGAAGGCGCACCAGGAGAACGTCGCGCGGCGTTGCGGCGACGCCGCGCAACTGCGCGCCTATCTCGACCGGGTGCCGGCGACGGATTTCGGTCCGCGCCTGACGCAGGCGGCGGCTGCCGCGCTGATGGCGGTCGGCGCGCACGATGACGCGCGGCGCTGTATCGAGCGCCAGCTGGAGCGGGCGTGGGATGCCGACCTGGCCGACCTCTACGGTCGCGGCGACGGCGACGATGCCATTGCGCGCATCGCCCGCGCCGAAGCATGGCTGACCCGGCATCCGCAGGAAGCTTCGCTGCTGGTGACGCTCGGCCGCCTGTGCATGCGCTGCCAGCTGTGGGGCAAGGCGCAGAGCTACCTGGAGGCGTCGCTGTCGGTCGCGGCCAGCCGCGAAGCCCACCTCGAACTGGCGCGCATGGCGGATGCGCTGGGACGGGAAACCGATGCCAACCGCCATTACCGCGTCGCGGCACAGCTCCCGCCGGGCTGACGCGCATGCAAACACGGACCGGATGCTGAAGAAGGTGGAAAAATGCTGAATCTCGATCTGCGGAAAATCTATCGCTTTACGCCGGTGACGCTGAAACCGTCGGAAGCCTTGCCGAGCGGGGCGATGTACTACTACGAATGCCTCGACTGTCAGGTCATCGTGAACTCGACGCCGCACGCGCCGGCGCAATGCGCTTGCGGCAATCTCGCCGGGGCTGGCGGCAAGGTCGAAATTCGCGACCCGGGCCGCCTGCGCGTGATGACCGGGAAGCTCAAGTAGCCTTCCCGCATCGTCGCGGGCTCAGGCCCAGTCGCGCGGCTGCAGGTACTTTTCGTAGAGTTCGGCTTCCGGCGTCCCGGCCTCGGGCTGCCAGTCGTAGCGCCACTTCACCACCGGCGGCAGCGACATCAGGATCGACTCGGTGCGCCCGCCCGACTGCAGCCCGAACAGCGTGCCGCGGTCCCAGACCAGGTTGAATTCGACGTAGCGGCCGCGCCGGTAGGCCTGGAAGTCGCGCTCGCGCTCGCCGTACGGAGTGTCGCGGCGCTTCGCCAGGATCGGCAGGTAGGCCTGCGTGAACACGTCGCCAACTGCCTGCGTCAGCGCGAAACAGCGCTCGAAGCCGCCGTCGTTCAGATCGTCGAAGAAGACGCCGCCGACGCCGCGCGGCTCGTTCCTGTGCTTCAGGAAAAAATATTCGTCGCACCACTGCTTGTACTTGGCGTGCACGCCGTCGCCGAACGGCGCCAGCGCCGCCTTGCAGCGGGCGTGGAAGTGGCGCACGTCGTCCTCGAAGGCGTAGTACGGCGTCAGGTCCATGCCGCCGCCGAACCACCAGACGTCCTCCTCGCCGTCCTTCGTCGCGACGAAGCAGCGCACGTTCATGTGCGCGGTCGGGCAGTACGGATTCTCCGGATGCAGCACCAGCGAGACGCCCATCGCCTGCCAAGCGCGGCCGGCGAGCTGCGGGCGGACGGCGGTGGCCGTCGCCGGCAACGACCTGCCGGCGACGTGCGAGAAATTGACGCCGCCGCGCTCGAAGACATCGCCCTGCTCGATCAGCCGCGAGACCCCGCCGCCGCCCTCCGGGCGATCCCAGGAATCGCTGCGGAACGGCTGCCCGTCGAAGGCTTCCAGTTCGCCGACGATGCGCGTCTGCAGGTGGGTGAAGTAGTCCTTGAGGCGGGTGGTGTCGATCGACATTGAATCTCCGTGGGCAAAAAAACGGGCGGTCCGAAGCATCCTTCGGCCGCCCTTGTCCGATTTGGTTCCGGTCTAGCGGGAAATGGCGCGGTAGCCGATGTCCTTGCGGAACTGCATGCCGTCCCAGCTGATCGCGGCGGCGGCCTCGTAGGCGCGCTTCTGCGCCAGCTTGACGTTCTCGCCGAGGGCGGTGACGCAGAGCACGCGGCCGCCGGCGGTGACGACCTGGCTGTCCTGGCTGGCGGTGCCGGCGTGGAAGACGTGCGCGTCGTCGCCGAAGCGGTTGCCGGCCGGCAGGCCGTGGATGACGTCGCCCTTCTTCGGCGTGTCCGGATAGTTGGCGGCGGCGAGCACGACGCCCAACGCGACGCGGCGGTCCCACTCGGCCTCGACCTGGTCGAGCGTGCCGGCGATCGCGTGTTCGAGCAGCTGCACCAGATCCGACTTCAGCCGCATCATGATCGGCTGCGTTTCCGGATCGCCCATGCGGCAGTTGAATTCGAGCGTCTTGACGCTGCCGTCCTTGCCGATCATCAGGCCGGCGTAGAGGAAGCCGGTGTAGGGAATGCCGTCCTTCATCATGCCCTGCACCGTCGGCAGGATGATCTCGCGCATCGCCTTGCCGTGGAT
>JANJTW010000054.1 GCA_024710925.1 Rhodocyclaceae bacterium
GCAATCCAGCAGGCCCGACACGAACGAATCCTCTACCGCCGACTGCGCATCGTTGAGCACACCCGGCAACTGCCTGACGATGGCATCGATCAGCGCCATCGCCGGAATTTCGCCTCCGGAGAGCACGAAATCCCCGATCGAGATTTCCTCGTCGACGCAGCGTTCGATCAGCCGCTCGTCGACTCCTTCGTAGCGTCCGCAGAGGAGGATCAAGCCCTCGTCGGCCGTCGCCATCCGCATCACCCGCGCGTGCGTCAGCGGCCTGCCCTGCGGCGACAGGTAAACGACGCGGCTCACCGCCACTCCCCGCTCGCCCTGCCGCGCCTTCGCCGCGCCGATCGCCTTCTCCAGCGGTTCGGGCAACATCACCATGCCGGGACCGCCGCCGTAGGGCCGGTCGTCCACCGTCCGGTAATTGTTCTCGACGAAGTCGCGCGGGTTGTGGCACCCCAGCGACCAGATCCCGTCTTCCAGCGCCCGCCGCGTCACCCCGCAGTCGGTCAGCGCGGCGAACATCTCGGGAAAGAGAGTCACCGCATCGACGACATAGGGTTTCACCAGTCGGTTTCCCATTCGACGCGGATGCGCTTCTGCGCCAGATCCACGTCGAGCACGACGGCACCGACGAAAGGCAGCAACAATTCCTTCCCGTCGCCCGCGCGCACGCACAACACGTCGTTAGCACCGGTCTCGATCAGGCTGCTCACCTCGCCGAGCCGTTCGCCGCGGACATTCACCACGTCCAGGCCGATCAGGTCGTCCCAGTAATACTCGTCTTTCCCGGCCGGCGGCAGCGCTTCGCGCGGCACCCCGACCAGCGTTCCCTTCAGCGCCTCGGCGGCGTCGCGGCCGGCAACGCCGGCCAGCTGCGCAACCAGCGCCCCGAGATGCACGCGACAGCGCACCACCTCGGTTTCATGCCAATCGGCCGACGGCGCATCGTCCCGCCCCAGCCACCACGCCGGCAGCTTGCTCCAGGCGCGCGGATCGTCGGCGAAGGGATGCACCCTCACCCAGCCCTGCACTCCATAGGCCCCGACGATCTTGCCGAGGACGACGAAAGGCTGGGCGGACGAGGCAGCCAGAATCTACCCCGATTAGGCTGCGGCCTTGGCCGACTGCTTAACCAGGCGGGCGACGGTCGGCGACAGCTGGGCGCCGTTCTGCTGCCAGTAGGTCAGGCGATCGGTGGCGATACGCAGCGACTGCTCGGCACCGGACGCCACCGGGTTGTAGAAGCCGACGCGCTCGATGAAGCGGCCGTCGCGGCGGTTGCGCGAGTCGGCAGCAACGATGTTGTAGAAGGGGCGCTTCTTGGAGCCACCACGGGCAAGGCGAATCACGACCATTGTGTGTTCTCTTCCGGATTCAGAAAAAGGGGGAGATTATAGCAAGAAAGCAAGACAAAACAATCCCCTAGTCGCGAACGAAAAAAGCGCCCCGGCGAACGGCCGACGGACGGGCCGCCCCGCTCCGGCGGACAGGGATCGACCGGCGTCTCCGACTATAATCACGGCGGCAATCCCAGAACACGAACAATGAACAACGCCCTCCTGACCGACGACGACATCCTGGCGCTGATCGACCTGCGCGCGACACTGACCTGGCTGGCGACGACGCCGCCGGCACAGGCAGCGGATGACCTCGCCCCGCTGCATGCCCACCTGACCGCCGTCCGCGATACACGCACGGCACCGGTACAGCGCCGCAAGGTGCTCGACATGCTCGACGCACGCGCCAAGGCGGCGGTACAACGCCTGCTGCCGGAAATCGTCGGCGTTTCACTGCCCCTGTCGCGCCGCAGCCGCCAGACCGTCCGCGGCATGCAGACAGTGCTGCTGATGCTTGCCGAGGATCATCTGCAGCCGGGCGCAGACGTCCGCATGAAGCACGGTGGAAGCGATCCGCTGAGCGCCTGGCGGGCACTCGACGCGCTGGCCTGCCACCTGCTGATCAGCGGCTACGCCGGCGCACCCTACGGCCCCGGCGTATGGAAGATGGCCCACCGGATTTACCGCGCAGCAGCCGACGCCGGCTACGCGTCGGCGCACATACGCGAGGCCGGATGCACGATCGAGGACACCTATCTGCGCGCCAGCCTGCTCGCCTGCGCGCAGCCGGCGTCGTTCACCTCGCGCGAAATTGCCCTGGTCGTCGACTACATCGCCCGCTTTTCCAGTCGCGCCGTCTTCGTCGCGGACGCCGCGGCCGCGACGGCCGAAGGCGTCTTCTGGATCGACCCCGATCGCGATGCGCCGCCGACCTCGGCCGGCCGGCGCCCGGCGCCGGCGGGGGCCCTCTGCTTCGCCTGCGAACGCCTGGCACAACTGGCCGAAGAGCAGGCAGACGCGCTCCAGGCCGGCGTCCGGGCCGCCGCGCTGGACCTCCCGGAATCGGCCGACACGCCCGCCGGGCACGGCGTCCTCCGCCGCCTGGCGCATCACTGGGGACATCCGGGCAAGCGGCGCTTTCCGCGGCGGCGCCAGAACTACCGTGCCGAGCTTTGCATCGGCCTGGGCGCGGTCCGCGCGCTGTTCGACGGCAACCCGGAAACCGACGCCGAGCCGACCCAATGGATGGTGACCAACGAAAGCCCCGATGGCTACGCGGTGATGCACGTTGCCGGCAAGACCGGCCGCCTGGCCGCCGGCGACGCCGTCGCCGTGCGCAGCGAGAGCAAGGCGGACTGGCAGGTCTGCATCGTCCGCTGGGCGCAATCGGAAAATCCCGAGCACCTGGAACTCGGGCTGCAGATCGTGGCGACGCACGCCATCGCCGCCACCCTCGTTACCCCCAGCAATACCGCACAAGGCAGGCGCTGGCCGGTGCTGGCACTGCCGGCGCTACCGCCGATCCGCTCGGACGAGGCGCTGCTGGCACCGACCGGAACGGCCGCCGCTGGCGCGCAGAAGCTGATCCTGCTGATCGAGCGGGAGAATCTCGAAATCCGCGAAATTCGCGCAACCGGCCTTGCCGAACAGACCGCCGCCGTCGAGTTGATCACCTTCGTCCCGGACGAGATGCCGTGAGGCGACGCGGCGGCCGCCGTTCGAAAGCGGGCAGCGTCGCTGCCACCAGCGCCCCGACGAGAATCACCGCCCAGGACAGATAGACCCACAATAGGAAGATCGGAACCGTCGCGAAGGCCCCATAGATCGCCTTGTAGGACGGAAAATAGGCCAGGTAGAGCTCGAACGCGCGCTGCAGCGCGGCGAAGCCGGTCGCCGCAAAGCCACCGGCAAGCACGGCATACCGCCAGCGGACGGCGGCATTCGGCACCGTCCGGTAGAGAACGGCAAAGAAAAGGACCAGGACGACAAGGGAAATCCCCTTGAACAGCGGCGCACGCATCCAGCGCAACTCGCCGAGCAATCCGAACGAGACGGTCAGCGCGGTCGACGTGGCAGCCAGCAAGGCCCCGACGAAAAGCGGCAAGGCGGCCGTGACGAGCGCACAGAGGGCGACCCGGCGCCACAGCCGGCGCGGCTCGCGCACCTGCCAGGCACGGTTGAGCGCACGCTCGACCGTGTTCATCAGCAGGAAGGCCGTGACCGCCAGCAGTGCGACGCCCCAGCCGCTGACCTCGGCGGCCCGCCGCGAAAAATGCAGGATCTTGCCGGCGATCAGGCCGGCCGCTCCGGCCGGCAGCAGGTGCGCAACCAGCAAGCGGTCGACGTGGTCGACGAAGCTGGCGAAGGCCGGAAAGGCGGAAACGAAGGCCAGCGCCAGCGCCGCCAGCGGCACCAGCGAAAGCAGCGTGGTGAACGCCAGGCTGGCACTGACCTGGCCGAACTCCTCCTCGCCGAAACGGCGGGCGACACGGGCGACGAACGACAGCAAGAACGGACGGGAACGGGGCATAGGGCCGATATAATAGCCGCATACGCATCCTTGCCGCCCACCACCGGACGGCCACCTCCCGATGACCCGCCTCGCCTATTTCACCGCCTGCGGCAGCCTGATCGCCCTGATTTTCCTCTGTGTCGCCTGGGAACTGAAGCTGGCGCCGCTCGCCCCGGGCGGTTCGGCGCTGGTCTTCAAGGCGCTGCCGCTCCTGCTGCCGCTCTTCGGCATCCTGCACGGCAAGCGTTACACCTACAAATGGTCATCGCTGCTGATCCTGCTGTATTTCGCCGAAGGGCTCGTGCGCGCCACCACCGAAGCGCCCCCGGCCCGCTGGCTGGCGATCGCCGAAATCCTGCTGGCCACCGGTTTCTTCGCGGCGGCGGTCACCTACGTGCGGGGCACGCGGCAGGCATGAAAAAAAACGCCGGGAGCGAATCCGGCGTTTTCCGTGAAGCCGCGAGCACGGCGAAAATCAGACGTCGCCCTGCGGATTCACCTTCTCGCCGGCCGAGTGCAGCTTGTTCAGCGCATTCAGGTAGGCCTTCGCCGAGGCGATGACGATGTCGGTATCGGCGCCGTTGCCGTTCACGATGCGGCCGCCGCGCGCCAGACGGACGGTCACCTCGCCCTGGGCATCGGTCCCAGTGGTGATCGCATTGACCGAATAAAGCAGCAGTTCCGAGCCGCTCTTCGCCACCGACTCGATCGCCCGGAAAGTGGCATCGACCGGGCCGCTACCAGCGGCGCCCGCCTTGTGCTCGGCGCCGCCGACGGTCAGCGTCACCGCCGCCTGCGGCGTCTCGCCGGTTTCCGAGCAGACGCGCGAATAGACCAGCTTGTAGTGCTCGTCCTCGGGCGTCACCGTCTCGTCGGAAACGAGCGCCTGCAGATCCTCGTCGAAGATCTCGTGCTTCTTGTCGGCAAGCTCCTTGAAACGGGCAAACGCCGCGTTCAGCGCCTCGTCGCCGGCGAGCTCGATGCCGAGCTCGGCCAGCCGCGTCTTGAACGCGTTGCGCCCGGAGTGCTTGCCGAGCACCAGCTTGTTCTGCGTCCAGCCGACGTCCTCGGCGCGCATGATCTCGTAGGTTTCGCGGTGCTTGAGCACGCCGTCCTGGTGGATGCCGGACTCGTGCGCAAAGGCGTTGGCGCCGACCACCGCCTTGTTCGGCTGCACCGGATAGCCGGTGATCTGCGAGACGAGCTTCGACGCCGGAACGATCTGCGTCGTGTCCACGCCGGTCTCGACCGGGAAGATGTCGGCGCGCGTGCGCACCGCCATCACGATCTCCTCCAGCGAGGCGTTACCGGCGCGCTCGCCGAGGCCGTTGATCGTGCACTCGACCTGGCGCGCGCCGACCAGCACGGCGGCAAGCGAGTTGGCGACCGCCAGGCCGAGGTCGTTGTGGCAATGCACCGACCAGACCACCTTGTCGGCACCCGGCACGCGCGCGACCAGCTGCCGGATCGTCTCGGCGAACTGGCCGGGCAGGTTGTAGCCGACGGTGTCCGGCACGTTGATCGTCGTCGCGCCGGCCTTGATCACCGCCTCGAAGATGCGGCACAGGAAGTCGAGCTCGGAACGGCCGGCGTCCTCGGCCGAAAATTCGACGTCGTCGGTGTATTCGCGCGCCCAGCCGATCGCCTTCACCGCCTGCTCGACGACCTGGTCCGGCGTCATGCGCAGCTTCTTCTCCATGTGGATCGGGCTGGTGGCGATGAAAGTGTGGATACGCCCCTTCGCCGCCGGCCTGATCGCCTCGCCGGCGCGGCGGATGTCGTTCTCGTTGGCGCGCGCCAGCGAACAGACGGTAGACTCCTTGATCGCTTCGGCGATCGCGCGGATCGCGTCGAAGTCACCGGGCGAGGCGGCGGCGAAGCCGGCCTCGATGACGTCGACCTTCATCCGTTCAAGCTGGCGGGCGACGCGGATCTTCTCTTCCTTGGTCATCGAGGCGCCGGGGCTCTGCTCGCCGTCGCGCAAGGTGGTGTCGAAAATTACCAAACGTTCTTTCATGTCTGACTCCGGAGATGGATATCGATCAGCGGCACCGCTTCAGCGGGGCCGGACGGAGGATGCTGCACAAATTGGGGGGGAATGGAATCTAGCGCGCGAGGCGCAGCAGCGGCCGGGCCAGCAGCACGGCGCGCAGGGCGAAACGAAGGGAATAAGAAGGCGCGAACATGGCTCCGACTATAAACACTGGGCCGCGCCATTGTCAATTCGGCTCAGGCCGCCGGACCGGCCTTCCGCTGCAGGCGGCGCCAGGCCGCCATGACGTAGCCGGAAAGCGCATAGACGACGAAGAAGCCGAACAGCGTCACCTCGGGTTTCAGCGCCATCAGCGCGAAGACCAGCGCGATCGCCGCGACCGCCACAAACGGCACGCTCTTCCGGAGGTTGATGTCCTTGAAGCTGTAGTAGCGGACGTTGGTGACCATCGTCACGCCGGCGAAGATCGTCGTCAGCGCTGCCAGGATGGCGAAATCGGAACCGGCGAAGCCGCTGTCGATGGCCACCCAGATGAAGCCGGCGACCAGCGCCGCCGCAGCCGGACTCGGCAAGCCCTGGAAGTAACGCTTGTCCATCACTTCCAGCGTGGTGTTGAAGCGCGCCAGCCGCAGCGCGGCGCCGGCGCAGTAGATGAAGGCAGCGATCCAGCCCAGCCGGCCGAGATCCTTCAGCGCCCATTCGTACATCACCAGCGACGGCGCGGCGCCGAAGGAGACCATGTCGGAGAGCGAATCGTATTCCGCCCCGAAGGCCGATTGCGTGCGCGTCAGCCGCGCCACGCGGCCGTCGAGGCCGTCGAGCACCATGGCGATGAAGATCGCCACCGCGGCCCGCTCGAAATTGCCCTGCATCGCCATGACGATGGCGAAGAAGCCGGAGAAGAGCGCCGCCGTCGTAAACAGGTTGGGCAGGATGTAGATGCCCTTGCGGCGAAGTTCCGGATTGAAGATGGCCTTGCGGGGAAGTTTGGGGTCCGCCATAAGTCGTTTCGGTCGGGGCGCGATCGCGCCGGTTCAGCGAAGAAGTGGCGAAAGGATACCTTTTCGCGGGGCTGAAAGAAACTCGCCCGGCACGGGTCCGGGCGAGTTCGTCAGGAACAGCGGGCGACGGCGATCAGTTCTTCGACTGGTCGACCAGCTTGTTCTTCTTGATCCACGGCATCATGTCGCGCAGCTTCTCGCCGACCTGCTCGATCGGATGCTCGGCGGTCAGGCGGCGACGCGCGGTCATCGACGGGTAGTTGGTCTTGCCTTCCTGGATGAACATCTTGGCGTACTCGCCGGTCTGGATGCGCTTCAGCGCGGCGCGCATGGCATAGCGCGATTCCTCGTTGATGACTTCCGGACCGGTCACGTACTCGCCGTACTCGGCGTTGTTCGAGATCGAGTAGTTCATGTTCGCGATGCCGCCCTCGTACATCAGGTCGACGATCAGCTTGAGCTCGTGCAGGCACTCGAAGTAGGCCATCTCGGGCGCGTAGCCGGCTTCGGTGAGGGTCTCGAAGCCCATCTTGACGAGTTCGACAGCGCCGCCGCACAGCACGGCCTGCTCGCCGAAGAGGTCGGTCTCGGTCTCTTCACGGAAGTTGGTCTCGATCACGCCGCCCTTGGTGCCGCCGTTGGCAGCCGCATACGACAGGGCGATGTCCTTGGCCTTGCCGGACTTGTCCTGGTGAACCGCGATCAGCGAGGGCACCCCGCCGCCCTTGAGGTACTCGG
>JANJTW010000114.1 GCA_024710925.1 Rhodocyclaceae bacterium
CTTCCCGGCCTTCTTCGCGCTCGGCTGGGCGGCGGCGCGCATCGACATACGCCATCTGGTGAAGGAGTCGCGTTCGCTGCCGCGCTCCTACTTCCAGGGACTGAACTTCCTCCTGAATGAGCAGCCCGACCGCGCCATCGAGTCCTTCGTCGAGGCGGTCAAGGTCGATCCGCAGACGGTCGAGCTGCATTTCGCGCTGGGCAGTCTGTTCCGTCGCCGCGGCGAGACCGAGCGGGCGATCCGCATGCACCAGAACCTGATCGAGCGCGACGATCTGCCCGATGATCTCAAGCTCGCCGCCGTTTCCGAACTTGGACAGGATTACCTGAAGGCCGGCCTGCTCGACCGCGCCGAGGAAGCCTTCGAGCGCCTGCGCGGCACCGCCCTCGACGAGGAGGCGAAGCGCAATCTGCTCGAGATCTACCAGCTCGGCAAGGATTGGGAGGGCGCCATCGCCATCGCGCGCGAGCTGCCCGACGTCGCTTCGCGCAAGGAGATCGCCGAGTACTACTGCGAGCTTGCTGCCGCCGAGATGATCCGCTCGCGGCGCGACGAGGCACGGGCGCACCTGGCGACGGCGCTGGAGACGAACCGGCTGTGCGTGCGTGCCAGCCTGCTGCAGGGCGACCTGCATGCGCAGGAAGGCGATCAGCAGGCGGCGATCGACTGCTGGCAGCAGATCGAGTCGCAAAATCCTGCCTACCTCGCCCTCGTCGCGCAGCGCCTGCTCGCCGCCTACCGCACGATGGATCGTCGCGACGACGGCCTGCGCCTGCTGCGCGGCTACCTTGAGAACTATCATTCGCTCGACCTGCTCGACGTCGTCTTCCAGCTGGTGCTGGAGAGCGAGGGGCCGGATGCGGCCTATGCGCTGGTGCGCGACGAACTGCGGCGCAACCCGACGCTGCTCGGGTTCGACAAGCTGCTTGAGGCCCGCTTGTTTACCGCTTCGCCGGAAGTGCGCGCGGACATCGACCTCGCCAAGGGCATCGTACAGGGCTATACGCGCCGCCTTGCCCGCTACCGGTGCGATAATTGCGGCTTCAAGGCGCGCCAGTTCTACTGGCGCTGTCCGGCCTGCGGCGGCTGGGAAACCTATCCGCCGAAGCGCACCGAGGAATTCGACCTGACGCCCTGAGCCGCTGCCGGCGCAGGCCGCCGATCCGGCGCAGAAACTCCGATATCCAGAAACCCGATTGCGTATGCCTTCTTCCCACTTCTCCCTGCCCGACCTTTCCGCTGCCCGCCTGCTCGTCGTCGGCGACGTGATGCTCGACCGCTACTGGTTCGGCGACGTCAGCCGCATTTCGCCGGAAGCGCCGGTGCCGGTCGTCAAGGTCGAGAAGAGCGAGGAGCGTCCGGGCGGCGCCGCCAACGTCGCGCGCAACGCCGCGGCGCTCGGCGCGCAGGTGTCGTTGCTTTCCGTTGTCGGTGACGACGAGGCCGGTGCCACGCTCGGGCGCTTGATGGAAGGCGAGAACGTACGCGCCAGCCTGCATCGCGACGCGGCGATCAGCACCACGGTCAAGCTGCGCGTCATCGGCCGCCAGCAACAGCTGCTGCGTATCGACTTCGAGACGGCGCCGTCGCACGAGGTGTTGCGGGCGAAGCTGGCCGAGTTCGAGAAGCTCTTGCCCGAATGCGACGTGGTCGTCCTCTCCGATTACGGCAAAGGCGGCCTCGCCCACATCGCCGAGATGATCCGGCTCGCGCGCGCCACCGGCAAGCGGGTGTTGGTCGATCCGAAGGGCGACGATTATTCGAAGTACGCCGGTGCGTCGGCGATCACCCCGAACCGCGCCGAATTGCGCGAGGTCGTCGGCCGCTGGACGGGCGAGGCGGACCTCGCCGTCCGCGCCGAGAAGCTGCGCAACGAGCTTGCCCTCGACGCGTTGCTCGTCACGCGCAGCGAGGAGGGCATGAGCCTGTTCCGCGCGGGCGGCGCCTTCCATGAACCGGCGCGCGCGCTCGAAGTCTACGACGTGTCGGGTGCCGGCGACACGGTCATCGCCACGCTGGCGGCGATGCTCGCCGTCGGTAGTGCCTGGGAGGATGCGGTGCATGTCGCCAACCTCGCCGGCGGCATCGTCGTCGGCAAGCTCGGGACCGCCGTCGTTACCCGCGACGAACTCGGCGCGGCGCTCAACTAGAGGATTTTCGAAACATGTACACCATCGTCACCGGCGCCGCCGGCTTCATCGGTTCCAACATCGTCAAGGCGCTCAACGAGCGCGGCGTCGACCGCATCATCGCCGTCGACAACCTGAGCAAGGCGGACAAGTTCCGGAACCTCGTCGACTGCGAGATCGTCGATTACCTGGACAAGGGCGAGTTCCTCGACCGCGTGCTGTCCGGCCAGTTCGACGGCGACGTCGAGGCGATCTTCCACGAGGGTGCCTGCTCCGACACGATGGAGACCGACGGCCGCTACATGATGGAAAACAACTACCGCTACTCGCTCGGTCTGCTCGACTGGTGCCTGGAACAGGAGGTGCAGTTCCTCTACGCGTCGAGCGCGGCGACCTACGGCGCGACGACGGTGTTCAAGGAGGAGCGCCAGTACGAGGGGCCGCTGAACGTCTACGGCTACTCCAAGTTCCTCTTCGACCAGATCGTCCGCAAGCGCCTGCCGGAGGCCTCGTCGCAGGTCGTCGGCTTCCGTTACTTCAACGTCTATGGCCCGCGCGAGAACCACAAGGGGCGCATGGCCTCGGTCGCCTTTCATCATTTCCACCAGTTCCGCAACGAAGGCCGCGTCAAGCTGTTCGAGGGCTCGCACGGCTACGGACCGGGCGGCCAGCAGCGCGATTTCGTTTACGTTGGGGACGTGGCGAAGGTCAACCTGTGGTTCCTCGACCATCCGGAGAAGTCGGGCATCTTCAACCTCGGTACCGGCCGCGCGCAGAGCTTCAACGACGTCGCCGTCGCGTCGGTGAACGGTGCCCGCGCGCTGCAGGGTGAGTCCGAGCTGACGCTCGATGCGATGGTGGCGCAGGGCTTGCTCGAATACGTCGCCTTTCCCGAGGCGCTCAAGGGCAAGTACCAGGCCTTTACCCAAGCCGACCTGACGAAGCTGCGCGCGGCCGGCTACAAGGACGAGTTCGCGACGGTGGAAGAGGGCGTCCGCCGCTACGTCGAATGGCTGGCGAAAAATGCATAAGACGCTCGAACACTTCGTCGGCAACACGCCGCTTGTCCGCCTGCAGCGCCTGCCCGGCGCGGCGATCGAGGCGCGCGGCAACGTCATCCTCGCCAAGCTCGAAGGCAACAATCCGGCCGGTTCGGTGAAGGACCGGCCGGCGCTGTCGATGGTCGTGCGCGCCGAGGCGCGTGGCGACATCAGGCCGGGCGACACGCTGATCGAGGCGACCTCGGGCAACACCGGCATCGCGCTGGCGATGGCAGCGGCGATGCGTGGCTACCGGATGATTCTGGTGATGCCGGAAAACCAGAGCGTCGAGCGCCGGCAGTCGATGCGTGCCTACGGCGCCGAGCTGGTGCTGACGCCGAAGGAGGGCGGCATGGAGCTCGCGCGCGACGTCGCCGAGCGCATGCGCGACGAAGGCAAGGGCATCATCCTCGACCAGTTCGCCAACCCGGACAATCCGCTTTCGCATTACGAGGGGACCGGTCCGGAAATCTGGCGCGACACCGACGGGGCGATCACGCACTTCGTCTCCAGCATGGGCACCACCGGCACGATCATGGGCGTTTCGCGCTACCTGAAGGAGCGGAACCCGGCGATCTGCATCGTCGGCTGCCAGCCCGAGGACGGCTCGCAGATCCCGGGCATCCGCAAGTGGCCGGAGGAATACCTGCCGAAGATCTTCGACCGCAGCCGCGTCGACCGCATCGAGAGCGTGTCGCAGGCCGAGGCCGAGGAAGTGACCCGGCGCCTCGCCCGCGAGGAGGGCATCTTCGCCGGCATCTCGTCGGGCGGCGCGCTCGCCGTCGCGCTGCGCCTCGCTGCCGAGGTCGAGAATGCGACCATCGTCAGCATCGTCTGCGACCGCGGCGACCGCTACCTGTCCACCGGCGTGTTCCCTGCCTGATGAAGCCGACCCTCGTCTTCGACATCGAGAGCATCCCCGACGTCGCCGGCCTGCGCCGGCTGCATGACCTGCCGCCGGACATCTCCGACGCCGAGGTCGCCGAGCTGGCCTTTCAGCAGCGGCGTGCGCAGAACGGCAGCGACTTCCTGCCGCACTACCTGCAGCGCATTGTCACCATCTCCTGCGTGCTGCGCTCCGGCGACGCGCTGAAGGTGTGGTCGCTGTCCGAGCCCGAGCAGGGCGAGGGCGAGATCATCCAGCGCTTCTTCGACGGTGTCGAAAAATTCACGCCGCAGCTGGTGTCGTGGAACGGCGGCGGCTTCGACCTGCCGGTGCTGCACTACCGCGGCCTGGTGCACGGCGTCACCGCGCCGCGCTACTGGGACATGGGCGACGGCGACTACGGCGACAGTCGCGACTTCAAGTGGAACAATTACATCAGCCGCTACCACACCCGCCACCTCGATCTGATGGACCTGCTGGCGCTCTACCAGCCGCGCGCCAATGCGCCGCTCGACGATCTGGCGAAGCTGATCGGCTTTCCCGGCAAGCTCGGCATGGACGGCGGCAAGGTATGGGATGCCTGGCAGGCCGGCAACATCGCCGACATCCGCGACTACTGCGAGACCGACGTGGTGAACACCTACCTCGTGCTCTGCCGTTTCCGCCTGATGCGTGGCGAGATGACGCACGCCGAATACGCCGCCGAACTGCTCTTCGTGCGCGGCGAGCTCGGGCGCCTCGCCCGGAAGCATTGGGACGAATACCTCGCCGCCTGGCCGGAGTGAAAAAATTGCGAAAGGCTATTGCAATCGGCTGCCGAGTGTTTATAATGCGGCCTTCTTTGCAGTAGGCGCGTAGCTCAGTTGGTTAGAGCACCACCTTGACATGGTGGGGGTCGTTGGTTCGAATCCAATCGCGCCTACCAGAATACCGAAAGTCAGAGCGCCATCCGCCTCTGGCTTTTTTTGTTTCTGGGATCGAATTTATGCCGGTAATCACTCTGCCTGACGGATCGAAACGGGAGTTTGCGCAAGCGGTGACGGTCGCCGAAGTGGCGCAAAGCATCGGTGCCGGCCTGGGGCGCGCCGCGCTGGCCGGCAAGGTCGATGGCCGCCTCGTCGATACCGGCTTCGCCATCGCGCAGGACTGCGAACTGGCCATCATCACCGACCGCGACGTCGACGGCGTCGAAATCATCCGTCACTCCACCGCTCACTTGCTGGCTTACGCCGTCAAGGAATTGTTCCCCGAGGCGCAGGTCACCATCGGGCCGACGGTCGAGAACGGCTTCTACTACGATTTCGCCTACTCGCGCCCGTTTACGCCGGAAGACCTGGCGGCGATCGAGAAACGCATGGGCGAGCTCGCCAAGCGCGACATCCCGGTGACGCGCGAAGTGTGGCAGCGCGACGAGGCGGTCAAGTTCTTCCTCGGTCTCGGCGAGAAGTACAAGGCCGAGCTGATCGCGGCAATTCCCGCCGACCAGGAAGTCTCGCTCTACCGCGAGGGCGATTTCGTCGACCTCTGCCGCGGCCCGCACGTCCCTTCGACCGGCAAGCTCAAGGCCTTCAAGCTGATGAAGGTGGCCGGCGCCTACTGGCGCGGCGATGCGAAGAACGAACAGCTGCAGCGCATCTACGGCACCGCCTGGGCGAAGAAGGAAGATCTCGACGCCTATCTGCACATGCTTGAAGAGGCCGAGAAGCGCGATCACCGCAAGGTCGGCCGCCACCTCGACCTGTTCCACATGCAGGACGAGGCGCCCGGCCTCGTCTTCTGGCATCCGAAGGGCTGGGCCGTGTGGCAGGAGATCGAGCAGTACATGCGCAAGGTCTATCGCGACAACGGCTACCAGGAAGTGCGCTGTCCGCAGATTCTCGACCGCACGCTGTGGGAGAAGTCGGGGCACTGGGAAAACTACAAGGACAACATGTTCACGACGGCCTCCGAGAATCGCGACTACGCGATCAAGCCGATGAACTGTCCCGGTCACGTCCAGGTATTCAACGCCGGCCTGCGCTCGTACCGCGAGCTGCCGCTGCGCTACGGCGAGTTCGGCTCGTGCCACCGCAACGAGCCCTCGGGGGCGCTGCACGGGCTGATGCGCGTGCGCGGCTTCGTCCAGGACGACGGCCACATTTTCTGTACGGAAGACCAGATCCAGACCGAGGTGACGGCCTTCAACGACATCGTGCGCAACGTCTATGCCGATTTCGGCTTCACCGACATCGCCGTCAAGCTGGCGCTGCGTCCGGAGAAGCGCGTCGGTTCCGACGAGGTCTGGGACAAGGCCGAGGCCGCCCTGCGTGAGGCGCTGCGCGTCTCCGGACTGGAATGGGATGAACTGCCGGGCGAGGGCGCCTTCTATGGCCCGAAGATCGAATTCCACATCAAGGACGCGATCGGCCGTTCCTGGCAGTGCGGCACGATGCAGGTCGATTTCTCGATGCCGGCCCGTCTCGGCGCCGAATACGTGGCCGAGGACAACGCGCGCAAGACGCCGGTGATGCTGCACCGTGCGGTGCTTGGTTCGCTTGAGCGTTTCATCGGCATCCTGATCGAGAACTTCTCGGGCGCTTTCCCGCTCTGGCTGGCGCCGGTGCAGGCTGTCGTGCTGAATATCTCGGAAAAACAGGCGGATTACGCCGAGCATGTTGCGCAAACGCTACGGAATGCCGGGCTCCGCGCCGAACCGGATTTGCGCAACGAGAAAATAACCTATAAAATTCGCGAACATAGCTTGAACCGGTTGCCTTATCAGCTTGTTGTCGGAGACAAGGAAAAGGAAGCCGGACTGGTAGCCGTGCGCACACGCGGCGGACAAGACCTCGGGCAGATGCCCATCGAGGCCTTGATCGAGCGACTTCTCGGTGAAGTCGCGGCGCGGAGTGGCACGGCTTAACTTTTGTCCGCTTGGGAGCGAAGACCATAGCACTGCAAAAAGCGCATCGCGTTAACGAAGAGATTAACGTGCCGGAAGTCCGCCTGATCGGCGAAGCCGGAGAGCAAGTCGGAATCGTGAGCATCAGAACGGCCATGCAGATGGCCGAAGAGGCAGAAGTCGACCTCGTCGAAATTGCCCCGCTCGCCCAGCCCCCTGTCTGCCGGATCATGGATTACGGCAAGTTCAAGTATCAGGAGGCGAAGAAGGCGCACGAGGCCAAGCTCAAGCAGAAGCAGGTGCAGGTCAAGGAAGTCAAGCTGCGTCCGGGTACGGACGAGAACGACTACCAGATCAAGCTGAGGAACATGACGCGTTTCCTCGAAGAAGGCGACAAGGTCAAGGTGACCCTGCGCTTCCGGGGGCGCGAGATGGCGCACCAGGAATTCGGCATGCGCCAGCTGGAGCGGATTAAGACCGACGTCGAGGCAATCGGCCAGGTCGAGCAGATGCCGAAGATGGAAGGCCGGCAGATGGTGATGATCATCGCGCCGGCGAAGAAGCCGGTCAAGTAAGGGATCCGGCGTGTCGCCACGAGGCGGCGCGCCAATGCAAGTGACGTCGGGTAGTTGAAGCGCTTCCACAGGGGAGGCCACCTGGCGACATGTCATTAAGGAGCATCCAAATGCCCAAGATGAAGACCAAGAGCGGCGCCAAGAAGCGCTTCAAGGTCCGTTCGAGCGGCGGTATCAAGCGCTCGCAGGCGTTCAAGCGCCACATCCTGACCAAGAAAACCACCAAGTCGAAGCGCCAGCTGCGCGGCATGACCGGAGTCCACGATTCCGACAAGGCCCAGGTTCGCGCCATGATGCCCTACGCGTAAAGGAGAGCCGACATGCCCCGAGTCAAACGTGGTGTAACGGCGCGTGCGCGCCACAAGAAGATTCTCGTTCAGGCCAAAGGCTATCGCGGCCGTCGCAAGAACGTATATCGCATCGCCAAACAGGCGGTGATGAAGGCCGGTCAATATGCCTACCGTGACCGCCGTCAACGCAAGCGTCAGTTCCGTTCGCTGTGGATCGCCCGTATCAACGCGGCAGCCCGCGAACTGGGTCTGAAGTACAGCACCCTCATGAACGGCCTGAAGAAGGCGCAGATCGAAGTCGACCGCAAGGTGCTGGCTGATCTGGCCGTCTTCGACAAGGCGGCGTTCGCGGCGATCGCGAACCAGGCCAAGGCCAGCCTCGGCGCCTGAGGCAAAGCCTCGACGCCTGACCCTTGGGGTTGAGAAAAAGGAGGCGTAATGCCTCCTTTTTTTTCGGTGAGAGTGGTGGACTGAAATGCAGAATCTCGACGCAATCGTAAACGAAGCCTGTGGCGCTTTCGCCGCAACCAACGATCCGGACGCGCTGGAGCAGGTGAAGGCCCGCTACCTCGGCAAGTCCGGCCAGATCACCGAACTCCTGAAGGGCCTCGGCAAGCTGCCGCCCGAGGAGAAGAAGACCGCCGGCGCTGCGATCAACCGCGCCAAGGAAGCGGTCGAGGCGGCGCTCAATGCGCGCCGCGAGGCGATCAAACTGGCCGCGCTCGAAGCGCGCCTGGCCGAGGAGGCGCTCGACGTGACGCTGCCCGGCCGCGGCGAGACCCGGGGCGGCCTGCATCCGGTGACGCGCACGCTGGAGCGCATCGAGGGGCTGTTCCGCTCGATCGGCTTCGAGGTCGCCGACGGCCCCGAGATCGAGACCGACTTCCACAACTTCACTGCGCTGAATACGCCCGACGACCATCCGGCGCGTTCGATGCACGACACCTTCTACCTGCAGGGTGCCGACGGCCAACCGGCCGAAGGCATCCTGCTGCGCACGCACACCAGCCCGATCCAGGTGCGCTACATGCAGCAGCATGTGGCCAAGTACCAGCACCTCGAAACCATGCCCGAGATTCGCGTCATCGCGCCGGGCCGCGTCTATCGCGTCGACTCCGACGCCACGCACTCGCCGATGTTCCACCAGGTCGAAGGCCTGTGGATCGGCGAGAACGTCAGCTTCGCCGACTTGAAGGGCGTCGTCGCCGACTTCCTGCGCCGCTTCTTCGAGAGCGACGACCTGCAGGTGCGCTTCCGCCCCTCGTTCTTCCCGTTCACCGAGCCCTCGGCCGAGATCGACGTCGCCTTCATGAGCGGCGCGCTGAAGGGGCGCTGGTTGGAGATCGCCGGCTGCGGCATGGTCCATCCGAACGTGCTGCGCCACGTCGGCATCGACCCCGAGAAGTACATCGGCTTCGCCTTCGGCATGGGGCCGGACCGCCTGACCATGCTGCGCTACGGCGTCAATGACCTGCGCCTGTTCTTCGATGGCGACCTGCGCTTCCTGCGCCAGTTCGTCTAAGCATTCGATTCGACACCGGAAAGAAGCGAATCATGAAATTCTCCGAATCCTGGCTGCGTACCTTCGTTGACCCGAAGCTTTCGGGCGAGGAACTGTCGCACCTCCTGACCATGGCCGGCCTCGAAGTCGAGGAAGAGGAAACCGTCGCACCGGCGTTCAACGACGTGATCGTCGCGCAGGTGCTCGAAGTCGTGAAGCATCCCGACGCCGACCGCCTCAACGTCTGCCAGGTCGACATCGGCAGCGGTACGCCGCAGCAGATCGTCTGCGGTGCGCCGAATGTCACTGCCGGCCTCAAGGTGCCGTGCGCGCTGCCCGGCGCCACGCTGCCCGGCGACTTCTCGATCAAGGTCGCCAAGGTGCGCGGCGTCGAATCCTCCGGCATGCTCTGCTCGGCGAAAGAACTCGGTATCGCCGAGGACGCTTCCGGTCTGCTCGTGCTGCCGGCCGACGCGCCGGTCGGACAGAGTATCCGCCAGTACCTCGACCTCGATGACCGCCTGCTGACGCTCAAGCTGACGCCGAATCGCGCCGACTGCCTGTCGCTGACCGGCATCGCGCGCGAAGTCTCGGCGCTGACCGGTGCGCCGCTCCGTCAGGTCGATATCGCCAAGGTGCCAGTGACCATCGGCGCCTCGCGCGAAATTTCGCTCGAAGCACCGGATGCGTGTCCGCTCTATTGCGGCCGCATCGTTTCCGGGGTGAATGCCAGGGCAGCCACGCCCGAATGGATGAAACGCCGCATCGAACGTTCCGGCATCCGCTCGATTTCCGCGCTGGTCGACATCACCAATTACGTCATGCTCGAACTCGGTCAGCCGCTGCATGCCTTCGACAATGCCAAGCTCTCCGGCACCGTCCATGCGCGCATGGCGAATCCGGGCGAGCGGCTGCTGTTGCTCAACGAGCAGACCATCCCGGTCGACGCCGACGTGCTGGTGATCGCCGATGACGAGAAGCCCCTCGCCATGGCCGGCATCATGGGCGGCGAGGAGAGCGGCATCACGCTGGAAACGACCGAGCTTTTCCTCGAATCCGCGTTCTTCGCGCCGAAGGCCATCGCCGGACGCGCGCGC
>JANJTW010000131.1 GCA_024710925.1 Rhodocyclaceae bacterium
ATCGCTACGCGCTACCTGGCTCATTATCTCGGCTGGTTCCGCGCCCTCGACCGGTCCGCCGACCCTGCCTCGAATCCCGCACTGTTTCTGACCTTGGCTATCCAACCTTGAGCAATCATCAGCCGATGCGAACAGAGCCAAACAAAAACGGCGCCCGCGGGCGCCGTTCTCCGTAAACCGGACGGCAATCAGGCAGCGATAGCCTTGATCTGGGCCGACAGGCGGCTCTTGTGGCGCGACGCTTTGTTCTTGTGGATGATCTTCTTGTCGGCGATGCGGTCGAGAACGGCGACCGACTCCTGATAGACCGCCTGGGCCGCCGCCTTGTCGCCGGCGCCGATCGCCTTCTGCACGCGCTTGATCGCAGTGCGCAGGGTCGAGCGCAGGCTGGCATTGTGGGCGCGTTGCTTGTCGGCTTGACGGGCACGCTTGCGTGCTTGAGCGCTGTTGGCCATTGATTCAGTTCCTAAAAAGTCGTTGGTGACAATCGAAAACGCGCGATTATACGGACCGCCGTCCGGCAACGCAAGTCCACGTGCAGGGCACCCCGCCTGCGCATGCTACCATTCGCCCCCATGAACCTGCTCAAGGCCCTCGTCACCGTCAGTGGCATGACGCTGCTGTCGCGCATCCTCGGATTCGTCAGGGACTTCGTCATCGCTCGCACCTTCGGGGCCGGCATGATGACCGACGCCTTCTTCGTCGCCTTCAAGCTGCCCAACCTGTTGCGCCGGATGTTCGCCGAGGGAGCCTTCTCGCAGGCCTTCGTGCCGATCCTCGGCGAATACCGCAACCAGCGCGGCGAAGCGGAAACGAAGCGGCTCGTCGACCACGTCGCGACGCTGCTCTTTCTCGTATTGATCGTCGTCACGGCGCTCGGCGTCGTTGCCGCTCCGCTCCTCGTCTACGTCTCGGCACCGGGTTTCGCCGCCGACACGGACAAATTCGAGCTGACGGCGACCCTCACCCGCATCACCTTCCCCTACATACTGTTCATGTCGCTGGTCGCGCTCGCCGGCGGCATCCTCAACACCTGGAGCCGCTTCGCACTGCCGGCGTTCACGCCGGTCCTGCTCAACGTCGCCTTCATCGCCATGGCCCTGGTCGCCGCCCCGCATTTCGATCCGCCGGTACTGGCACTGGCCTGGGCGGTCTTCCTCGGCGGCGTGCTGCAGCTCGCCCTGCAGTTGCCGGCACTGGCCCGCATCGGCATGCTCCCGCGCTTCTCGCTCGACTGGCGGGACGAGGGGGTGCGCCGCATCCTGCTGCTGATGGCACCGGCCTTGCTGGGCGTCTCGGTGTCGCAGGTGAGCCTGCTGATCAACACCGTCTTCGCCTCCTTCCTCGGCGCCGGCAGCGTTTCCTGGCTGTACTACGCCGACCGGCTGATGGAATTTCCGGCGGGCATGCTCGGTGTCGCGCTGGGCACCATCCTGCTGCCGTCGCTTTCCAAATACCACGCCAGCGACAACCGGGAAGAATATGCGCGCCTGCTCGACTGGGGACTGCGCCTGACCCTGCTGCTCGCCGCGCCGGCGGCGCTCGGGCTGGCGCTGCTGTCGGTGCCGCTGATCACGACCCTCTTCTTCCATGGCGCCTTTACCGCCGACGACGTCTTCCGCACGCGCGAGGCACTGGTCGCCTACAGCCTCGGCCTGCTCGGCCTGATCCTGGTCAAGGTGCTGGCCCCCGGCTTCTATGCCCGGCAGAACATCCGCACGCCGGTACGCATCGCCATCGTCTCGCTCTTCGCCACGCAGGCAATGAACCTCGCCTTCGTCTGGCACCTCAAGCATGCCGGACTGGCGCTGTCGATCGGGCTGGCCGCCTGCCTCAACGCCGGCCTTCTCTACCGCGGACTGCGCCGCGGCGGAATTTATGCCCCGCAACCGGGCTGGCCGATCTTCTACGCCAAGCTGACGCTCGCCCTTGCCGTCATGGCCGGCCTGCTCTGGTTCGGCACCGGCGCGGAAGCCGACTGGCTGCGCTTCGCCACCGGCGAACGCGTGCTGCGCCTGACGACCCTCGTCCTCTTCGGCGCCATCGCCTATTTCGCTACACTGTGGGGCTTGGGATTCCGCCTGCGCGACTTCAGGCGGCGGGCAGCATAACCGACGAAGGAGGAGACGATGCAGCTCAGCAGCGCCAGTTTTTCCGACCACCAGAAAATTCCGGGCGAATTCGCCTTCTGCATCCCCGACCCGACGCACCACGTCTGCCTGGGGGCAAACCGAAACCCGCAGTTGTCGTGGGCCGGCACGCCCGCCGGCACGAAGTCCCTGGCCGTCATCTGCCACGACCCCGACGTGCCGAGCCGTGGCGACGACGTCAACCAAGAAGGCCGCACGGTGCCTGCCACGCTGCCGCGCGTGGACTTTTTCCACTGGGTGCTGGTCGACCTGCCGGCCTCGCTGACGCAGATCGCCGCCGGCGAATTCTCGACCGACGTCACGCCGCGTGGCAAGGCCGGACCGGCGGCACCGCATGGCGCCCGCCAGGGAATCAACGACTACACCGGCTGGTTCGCCGGCGACGGCGATATGTCCGGCGACTACTATGGCTACGACGGCCCCTGCCCGCCGTGGAACGACGAAATCCGCCACCGTTACGTATTCACCGTGTTCGCGCTCGACGTCGAGCGCCTGCCGGTCGAGGGCAAGTTCACCGGGCAGCAGGTCCGCGACGCAATGGCCGGGCATGTCCTCACGCAGGCGAGCATCACCGGCATCTATACGCTGAACCCGGAAGTGAAGATCTGACGCTCCGCAGCGCCAGAAAAAACGGGGCAGCCTTGGCTGCCCCGTTCTTTTTCAGACGCTTGCCGTCAATCAGGCCATCAGCGGCACGATCAGCAGCGCGACGAGGTTGATGATCTTGATCAGCGGGTTCACCGCCGGGCCGGCCGTATCCTTGTACGGATCGCCGACGGTATCGCCGGTTACGGCCGCCTTGTGCGCCTCCGAGCCTTTGCCGCCGAAGTGACCGTCCTCGATGTACTTCTTGGCATTGTCCCAGGCGCCGCCACCGGTGGTCATCGAGATGGCGACGAAGAGGCCGGTGACGATGGTACCGACCAGCAGGCCGCCGAGCGCCTGCGGGCCGAGCGCCAGGCCGACGACGATCGGCACGGCGACCGGCAGGATCGACGGGATCATCATCTCCTTGATCGCCGCCACCGTCAGCATGTCGACGGCGCGCGAGTAATCCGGCTTGGCCGTGCCCTCCATGATGCCGGCGATCTCCTTGAACTGGCGACGCACCTCGACCACCACCGCGCCGGCCGACCGGCCGACCGCCTCCATCGCCATCGCGGCGAAGAGGTAGGGAATCAGGCCGCCGATGAAGAGGCCGATGATCACCATATGGTTGGAGAGATCGAAGGTAACCCCCTTCAGACCGGCCGCTTCCAGGCCGTGCGTATAGTCGGCGAAGAGGACCAGCGCGGCGAGGCCGGCGGAACCGATGGCATAGCCCTTGGTCACCGCCTTGGTGGTGTTGCCGACGGCGTCGAGCGGATCGGTGACGTCGCGCACGTCCTTCGGCAGCCCCGACATTTCGGCGATGCCGCCGGCGTTGTCGGTGATCGGGCCGTAGGCGTCGAGGGCAACGACGATGCCGGCCATCGACAGCATCGAGGTGGCGGCGATGGCGATACCGAACAGGCCACCGAGCGCATACGCGGCATAGATCGCGATGCAGACCGAGATCACCGGCAGTGCGCAGGCCTTCATCGAGACGCCGATGCCGGCGATGATGTTGGTCGCGTGCCCGGTCTGGCACGACGAGGCGACGTGCTTCACCGGCGCATACTCGGTACCGGTGTAGTACTCGGTGATCCACACCAGCGCCGCCGTCAGCAGCAGGCCGACCACCGAGCAGCCGAACATGCTCATCGTCGTGATCTTGGCGGCGGCATCGCCGGCGCCGATCAGCCACGAGGTGATCGGATAGTAGGCGACCAGCGCCAGCACGCCGGCGACGGCCAGCCCGCGGTAAAGCGCGGACATGATCTTGCCGCCCTCGGTGGCCTTGACGAACATGCAGCCGACGATCGAGGCGATGATCGAAACGCCGCCCAGCGCCAACGGGTAGAGCAGCAGGTTCTCGCCGAGGCCGGGCGAGGTCTTGATCACCAGCGCGGCGAGCACCATCGTCGCCACCACGGTCACGGCGTAGGTTTCGAACAGGTCGGCAGCCATGCCGGCGCAGTCGCCGACGTTGTCGCCGACGTTGTCGGCGATCACCGCCGGGTTGCGCGGATCGTCTTCCGGGATACCGGCTTCGACCTTGCCGACGAGGTCGGCACCGACGTCGGCGCCCTTGGTGAAGATACCGCCGCCGAGACGGGCGAAGATCGAGATCAGCGATGAACCGAAGGCGAGTCCGATCAGCGGCTCGATCATGTGGTGCAGGTCGGCGTTGGCACCGGCCGTCATCTTCAGCACGGCGTAGTAGCCGGCGACGCCGAGCAGGCCGAGGCCGACGACGAGCATGCCGGTGATGGCGCCCCCCTTGAAGGCGACGTCGAGCGCCGGCGCGATGCCGCCGCGCGCCGCTTCGGCGGTGCGCACGTTGGCGCGGACCGAGACGTTCATGCCGATGAAGCCGGCCGCCCCCGAGAGCACGGCGCCGATCAGGAAGCCGATGGCGGTCGCCCAGCCGAGCTTCGGCACGAAGCCGATGACGAGGAACATCAGGCCGCCGACGATGGCGATGGTCTTGTACTGCCGGGCAAGATAGGCGGACGCACCTTCCTGGATCGCCTTGGCGATCTCCTGCATCCGGGCATTGCCCGCGGACATACCGAGAATTTGACTACTGGACAGCCAGCCGTAGACCACGGCCAGCACGGCGCACCCCAATGCAAGCATCAATGCTACTGACATGAACAACTCCCTCCGGTTAGATTGCTCAGACCCTCGGCGGACTTGGCGCCCCCTTCGGATCGGTTTGCCCTACATAGTGGAACTAGTGAAACAAACCTGCCTTGCCGGCGCCGGTCGTGTCATTCCCGGCGCCTCCGTGCTGATCGCGTCCTCTAAATCGTGAATCCCTCCAGGCGCCTGGGCACGGCAACGTTCTTCAGGCGCACGTAATCCGGCAAGCCGTTGCGGGAGGGCGGAACGTCCTCGCCGGCAATCAGCGGCGCGAGATAGGCGCGACACCTGTCTGTGATGTGGAAACCGTCCGCGCTGATGAAATCGCGCGGCATCTTGCGTTCGACGTTGGCGACGTCCTTCAGCCCGGCAACGCCGATCTCCCACGCGTACGGCGCGTCGGCGGTACGCACGATGCCCGGCATGACGCCGTGGCGGCCGGCCAGCGCCAGCTCGACCGCCGCCTTGCCGAGCGCATAGGCCTGCTCGACGTCGGTCTTCGACGCCAGGTGGCGGGCCGAGCGCTGCAGGTAGTCGGGCAGCGCCCAGTGGTACTTGTAGCCGAGACGATCCTTGATCAGCTGCGCGACGACCTGGCCGACGCCGCCCAGCTGCGCGTGACCGAAGGCATCCCGCGTGCCCATGTCGGAGAGGAAGCGCCCGTCGGCATCGTGCAGCCCTTCCGAAACGGCGACCGTGCAGTAGCCGAAGCGCCGCACGCAGTCCTCGACGCGGGCGAGGAAGGCCGCCTCGTCGAACGGGATCTCGGGAAACAGCAGCAGGTGCGGCGGTTCATCGGCGGCTTCGCTGGCCAGCCCGCAGGCGGCGGTGATCCAGCCGGCGTGGCGGCCCATCACCTCCATCACGAAGATCTTGGTCGAGGTCGCCGCCATCGATGCGACGTCGAGGCCGGCCTCGCGCATCGAGGTGGCAACGTACTTGGCGACCGAGCCGAAGCCCGGGCAGCTGTCGGTATGCGGCAGGTCGTTGTCGACCGTCTTCGGGATGCCGATGCAGGTCAGCGGGTAGCCCAGCGTTTCGGAGAGCTGCGACACCTTCCAGGCGGTGTCCATCGAATCGTTGCCGCCGTTGTAGAAGAAGTAGCCGATATCGTGCGCACGGAACACCTCGATCAGGCGCTCGTACTGCGCACGGTGCTCATCGAGTCCCTTCAGCTTGTAGCGGCAGGAACCGAAGGCGCCGCCCGGCGTGTGGCGCAGGCGGGCGATGTCGGCGTCGGATTCGTGGCTGGTGTCGATCAGGTCTTCGCTCAGCGCGCCGATGATGCCGTTGCGTCCGGCGAAGACCTTGCCGATCCGGTCGGGATGCCGGCGCGCGGTCTCGATGAGCCCGCAGGCGCTGGCATTGATGACTGCCGTGACCCCGCCCGACTGAGCGTAGAAGGCATTCGTCGGGCGGTGGGCGGCGTTCATGTTGGCTTACTTGAGTGCGGCGAAGGCGGCCTGTTTGATCTCTTCGACGCTGCCGACGCCGGCGATCTTCCGGCATTTCGGCGCTTTCGCGTCACCGGTCGCCGACCACGTGCTGTAGTAATCGACCAGCGGCTTGGTCTGCGAGTGATAGACCTCCAGGCGCTTCCTGACCGTGACTTCCTGGTCGTCGTCGCGCTGGATCAGGTCCTCGCCGGTGACATCGTCCTTGCCGGCGACCTTCGGCGGGTTGTACTTGACGTGGTAGGTGCGGCCGGAGGCCACATGCACGCGGCGACCGCTCATGCGGTCGATGATGTCCTGGTCGGGCACGTCGATTTCGAGCACGTAGTCGATCGCCACGCCGGCGGCCTTCATCGCCTCGGCCTGCGGAATCGTGCGCGGGAAGCCATCGAACAGATAGCCGGCCTGGCAGTCGGCCTGCTGCAGGCGGTCCTTGACCAGGCCGATGATGATGTCGTCGGAGACGAGGCCGCCGGCGTCCATCACCTTCTTCGCTTCCAGCCCGAGCGGGGTGCCGGCCTTCACTGCGGCGCGCAGCATGTCGCCGGTGGAGATCTGCGGGATGCCGTATTTTTCACGGATGAATTGCGCTTGCGTGCCTTTGCCGGCGCCGGGGGCGCCCAACAGGATGAGTCTCATTTCAGTCCTTCGGAAAGTACAAATGAAGCGGATGTCCAGTGCTGTTCTGGCTGGTTTTTCTTGCACGCTATGCTGCGCGCTGGTCAGCCGAAAATTACCTGCAAATCGGCCTTCGGTCAAACCATTTACGGCAATTCCCGGTGCATTTTTCGGCGCAAGTTGTCAGGCAAACAGACGCCTCACGCGCTCCGCATCGGCGGGGGTATCGACCCCCGGCGCCGGCGCATGATCGACGACGGCGACGGTGATGCGGTAGCCGTGCCACAGCGCGCGCAACTGCTCCAGCGCCTCGAAATTTTCGAGCGGCGCCGGCGCAAGGCGCGCGTAGGCTTTCAGAAAGCGTGCGGTGTACGCGTAGAGACCGACGTGACGCAGCGCCGGGAAACCTCCCGGCAAGGTTTCGCCGCCGCCCTCGCGGGCGAAATGGTCGCGTGCGTAGGGAATCGGCGCACGCGAGAAGTAGAGCGCATCGCCATCCTCGCGGCAGACGACCTTGACCGCATTCGGATTGAAGAAATCGGCGGCATCGAGAATCGGATGCGCGACGGTGGCGATGTCGGCACCGCTGGCGGCGAGCTGGCACGCGGTCTGGGCGATCAGCGCCGGCTCGATCAGCGGCTCGTCGCCCTGCACGTTGACCAGCAGCGTGTCGTCGGCCCAGCCCTTCAGCGCGACCACCTCGGCCAGGCGGTCGGTGCCGCTCGGGTGGTCGGCACGCGTCATCAGCACATCGAGGCCGTGCGCGCGCGCCGCCGCCTCGACCTCGAGATGGTCGGTGGCGACGCAGATCGCGCTGGCACCGGACAGCGCCGCGCGCTCGGCGACACGGACGACCATCGGCTTGCCGCCGAGGTCGAGCAGCGGCTTCGCCGGCAGCCGCGACGACGCGTAGCGCGCCGGGATGACGACCTTGAAGTCCACGGCGCTCAGGCCTGTTCGGCAGGCAGCTGGCGCGCCTCGTCGGCCAGCATCACCGGGATGTCGTCGCGGATCGGATAGGCCAGCTTGCAGGGCTTGCAGACGAGTTCGGACTCGGCCTTGCGGTATTCGAGGTTGCCCTTGCAGACCGGGCAGACGAGGATGTCAAGGAGCCGTGCGTCCATCGATTTTCTCCAGAATTTTTTCGATCAGGCCGTCGTCGACGACGGCGCTCACCGGCAGCACCCAGGCTTCGCCGGCAATAAGGCCGGCGCATTTTACCGCATCCTTCTCGGTCATCAGGAGAACGGCATCGTCGCCGAACCGCAGGTCGGCGGCGGTGTAGGCATGATGGTCGGGAAACGGATGCGCGACGAAGGACAGCCCGAGCGCGTCGAGCGTACGGAAGAAGCGCGCCGGGTCGCCGATGCCGGCGAGCGCATGCAGCGGCCGCCCGGCCAACTCGGCCGCGCCGCAGGTGCGGGCAGGGTCGGCGAGCGCGTGGAAGCGTACGCCATCGAGGCGCATGTCGAAGCGCGGCGCCTTGCCGGCGCATCGCGGCAAGGCGGCGGGAGCGCCGTTCCACACCAGCGCGTCGACACGACGCAGCCGGGACAGCGGCTCGCGCAACGGGCCGCAGGGCAGCAGCCAGCCATTGCCGGCGCCGCGTCCGTCGAACAGCGCGATCTCGGCGTCGCGCGCCAGCCGATAATGCTGCAGGCCGTCGTCGGCCACGATCACGTCGCACTCCGGATGGGCGGCGAGTGCGGCACGCGCCGCCGCCACCCGGTCACGGCAGACGGCGACGGGAACGCCGCTGCGACGGGCGAGCAGCAAGGGCTCGTCGCCGACCTCGGCCGGCCGGCAGTCGGCCGAGACCAGGCGCGGCACGTCGGCCCGGGCGCCGTAGCCGCGACTGACGATCGCCGGCCGCCGGCCTCGGGCGACGAGCGCCTCGACCAGCCACAGCGTCAGCGGCGTCTTGCCGGCGCCGCCGGCGACCAGGTTGCCGACGACGATCACCGGCACCGGCAGGCGCTCGCTGCGCAGCAGCCGGCAGCGGTAAGCGGCGCGGCGCAAACCGGACAGCAGCGCGAAGAGAAGGGTCAGCGGGACGAGCGGAAGGAGGCGCAACGCCAGCCCCCGGCGATACCACAGCCGGGGCAGGCGTTCGGCGAGCCACGACGCCATCAGCGCGGCGTCTGCGTGGCGAAGGAAATGTGCGGGTAGCCGGCGGCCTGCGCCGCCTGCATGACGTCGACGACGGCCTGGTGGGTCGCCTTGGCGTCGGCGTTGATGACGATCACCGGCTCCTTCTGCGCGCCGGCGGCGCGCCGCAGCGCGTCGGCAATGGCCGCGACGTCGGCCGTCGCCAGCGGCACCTTGTTCACCAGCACCTGGCCGGTGGCGGTGACGGCGACGCTGACCTCGTTCGGCGGTTCCTGCTGCTTCGTCGCATCGGCCGTCGGCAGGTTGATCTCCAGCCCGGAAAACTTGGCGTAGGTCGTCGTCAGCATGAGGAAGATGATGATCACGAGGAGGACGTCGATCATCGGGATCAGATTGATCTCCGGCGCCTCGCGGGCGTGGCCACGGCGGAAGTTCATGTGCGTTACTTCCTGCTGCCCTGGACGACTTCGACGAGGTGGATCGCCTGCTGCTCCATGTCGATGACGAAGCTGTCGACCAAGGCCCGGAAGTGCCGCCAGAAGATCATCGCCGGAATGGCGATGATCAGGCCGAAGCCGGTGTTGTAGAGGGCGATCGAGATGCCGTGCGCCAGCTGCTGCGGGTTGGAACCGGACGGCGACTGCGAACCGAAGATCTCGATCATGCCGACGATGGTGCCGAACAGGCCCATCAGCGGAGCGATGGAAGCGATGGTACCGAGCGTCGTCAGATAACGTTCGAGCTCATGGGTGACGCCACGACCGATCTCCTCGATCGACTCCCGCATCACCTCGCGCGAGCTGCCGGCGTTGCGCAGGCCGGCAGCGAGCACGCGGCCGAGCGGCGAATGCCGCTCCAGGTCGACGATGGCGGCCTCGCTCACGCCGTGCTGCCGGTATTCGCCGATGACGCGCTGGAGCAGCCCGGACGGCACGACGCGGCTCCGGCGCAGGGCCACCAGACGTTCGATGATGAGGGCAAGGGCGACGACCGATGCCAGAAGCAAGGGCCAGATGGGCCAGCCGGCAGCCTGGATGATGGCGAACACGCGAACTCCCGATGAAAATTTAGCGGGCAACTTTAGCCTGTGCCAGCGCTTCGGGCAAGTGCGCGACGGCGACGGACAACGGACGCTACCGCCGCGCCAGCGCCCGGGAAAAGCAATGCCTTCATCATGAACCGGCGCGCAGCACGGGCGCACCGGCCGGTAGCGATCGACGTTGCGCTGCCGCCCGGGCCTTATCCACAAAATCTGTGGATAACTCTGTGGGCAGCTTGTTCAGGAATCGGCTAAATGGCCTAGGCAAAAGGCTTTTTCCTGCGCTGCACAGAAAACGGGCAAAACACAATAAACGTTAAAATTCAAACACATAAACAGAGCAACCGAGCAACGACGGCGGCCCCACGGGAACATCGGCCGGCAAGCCCGGCGGGGTGTGCATAGTGCGCGGCGAAGACCGGTATTTACAGCCGCCGCGCTGCGTTTTCCGGCGCCAGGCATTGCCTTTCCGGAACACTGATTCGGCAATGCCGACGCCATCAGCCCGGCCGGCCGGAATCGCCGTTGGCATGCCGACGGCGACGGCGAATGCGTCAGCGGCGCGAGTCGCCGTGCGGCAACCCCAACCGCTCCATCGCCTTCTCCGCCGGGCAGAAGCCGGTGAAGCCGCTCTGCAGCAGGTTGGCGCCGACGAAGGCGGTGAACCAGAGGAAATGCTTCGACACGAACAGCGGACTCGCCTCGACGCCGAGCGCCAGCGAGACGAGGACGAAGCTGCCGGCCATGATGCGGATCGCGCGTTCGACGTTCATGCTGCGTACTCCTTTCTGAATGCGGCGTAGTAGAGCACCGGGATGACCACCAGCGTCAGCAGCGTGGACACCAGGATGCCGAAGATCAGGCTGATCGCCAGCCCGTTGAAGATCGGGTCGTCGAGGATGAACAGCGCACCGAGCATCGCGGCCAGCCCGGTCAGCGCGATCGGCTTGGCACGCACCGCCGCCGAACGCACGATCGCCTCGCGGAACGGCGCGCCGGTGGCGACCTCGCCGCGCACGAAATCGACGAGCAGGATCGAGTTGCGGACGATGATGCCGGCGAGCGCGATCATGCCGATCATCGAGGTCGCCGTGAATTGCGCGCCGAGCAGCGCGTGGCCGGGCATGACGCCGATGATCGTCAGCGGGATCGGCGCCATGATCACCAGCGGCACCAGATAGCTGCCGAAATGGGCGACGACCAGCAGGTAGATGAGGACGAGGCCGACGGCGTAGGCGGCGCCCATGTCGCGGAAGGTCTCGTAGGTCACCTTCCACTCGCCGTCCCACTTGATCTGGTAGCCGCGCCAGGGATCGTCCGGCGCGCCGACGAAACGGTCGGCCAGCGTGCCGCCCTGCGCCAGCGGCCGGCCGGCCAGCTCGCCGCGGGCGGCGAACATGCCGTAGAGCGGCGAGTCGAGGCGGCCGCCCATGTCGCCGACGACGTAGGTCACCGGCAGCAGGTCCTTGTGGAAGACCGGCCGCTCGCGCTCCAGCCGGCGCACCTCGACCAGCTCGGACACCGGCACCAGGCGGCCGTCGGCGCTGCGCACGCGCAGTTGCAGCAGCGCGTCGAGACTGCCCTTGCGCTCCGCCGGCAGCGACACGCGCACCGGCAGCTCGTGCTTGGCGCCGGTATTGCGCAGGGGCGTCGCGTCGCCGCCGGCGAGTCCCAGGCGCACCGCCTCGACGATGTCGGCCTGCGCCACGCCGAGCTGCGCCGCCTTGCCCTGCAGCACCTGCAGCACGGTGCGCGGCGCCGCCTCGGCGACGCTGTCGTCGATGGCGACGAGGTCCGGCGTGCGCGCGAAGACCGCGCGCACCTCGCCGGCAACGGCGATGCGCCCGGCCTCGTCCGGCCCGTAGATCTCGGCGACGATCGGCGCCAGCACCGGCGGCCCCGGCGGCACCTCGACCACCTTGGCGTTGCCGCCGTACTTCCGGCCGATGGCCTCGACCGCCGGCCGCACCGCAACGGCGATCTCGTGGCTCTGCCGCGAACGCGCCTTCCTGTCGACCAGGTTGA
>JANJTW010000136.1 GCA_024710925.1 Rhodocyclaceae bacterium
ATCGCTACGCGCTACCTGGCTCACTATCTCGGCTGGTTCCGCGCCCTCGACCGGTCCGCCGACCCTGCCTCGAATCCCGCACTGTTTCTGATCTTGGCTATCCAAGCTTGAGCAATCATCAGCCGATGCGAACAGAGCCAAAAAATTTCCACTCGCCTGGCGGCGCTCGCCGCCGGCCTCCTGCTCCTCGCCGCCGCCATCGGCACGCTCGGCCTGAACGGCATGCGCCTGGCCGTCGGCGGCCTCGACACCGTCTACAAGGACCGCGTCGTGCCGCTGCGCGACCTGAAGCAGATCGCCGACGCCTACGCCGTGGACATCGTCGACGTGACGCACAAGGTGCGCAACGGCAACCTGCCGCCGGCCGACGGGCTGGCCTCGGTCGAGCGCGCCGAGGCGCTGATCGCCAAGAACTGGAAGGGCTACCTCGGCACCGTCCTCGTCGACGACGAGAAGAAACTGGTGCCGCAGATCGAGACGCGGATGAAGGCCGCCGACCAGGCGAGCGGCCGCCTGAAGGCGCTGCTGCGCGAGCGGAACCTCGACGGCATCGCCGGCTTCGCGGCGAGCGAGCTGTACCCGGCGATCGACCCGGTGTCGGAGAGCTTCTCGCAACTGATCGAGGTGCAGCTGACCGTCGCCAAGCGCGAATACGACGCGGCGCACGCCGAATACGAGCGGCTGTTCGCGCTGACCCTGGCCCTCCTCGCCGGCGGCCTCGTCGTCGGCGCGCTGGCCAGCTACTTCCTGATCCGCCGCGTCATCCTCGACCCGCTCGCCGAAGCGCAGCGCTTTGCCGGCGAGATCGCCGCCGGCAACCTGTGCGCCAGCATCGAGGTCCGCCGCGACGACGAGATCGGCGCCACGCTCCGCCAGCTGCTGACGATGCGCGACCAGCTGCGCGACATCGCCCGCATGATCCGCGCCAACGCCGAGCACCTCGCCCGTTCGAGCGAGAACCTGGCGACCTCGACCGAGCAGATGTCGATGGCCTCCGACCACCAATCCGAGTCGGCCTCGTCGATGGCCGCGTCGGTCGAGGAAATGACCGTCAGCATCGCCACCGTCGCCAGCAGCAGCGAGGGCGCCCGCGACATCGCCGCGCGCGCCGGCGCCGAGGCGGCCGAGGGCGTCGAGGCGATCCAGCGCGTGGCGCACGACATCCAGGGCATCGCGGCGACGGCGGAAGCGTCGGCGCAGGCGGTGCAGGCGCTCGGCAGCCACACCGAGCGGATCGCGTCGATCGTCGGCGTCATCAAGGAGATCGCCGACCAGACCAACCTGCTGGCGCTCAACGCCGCCATCGAGGCGGCGCGCGCCGGCGAGCAGGGCCGCGGCTTCGCCGTCGTCGCCGACGAGGTCAGGAAACTGGCCGAGCGGACGACGCAGTCGACGCTGGAGATCGGCCCGATGATCGACGCCATCGTCGACGGCACGCGCGGCGTCACCGCGCGCATGAACCAGCAGGCGGAGCAGGTGCAGGACGGCGTGCGCCTCGCCGACGCGGCGATGGGCACGATCAGCCAGATCCGCGACGGTTCGGCGCAGGTGCTCGGTGCGATCAACGACATCAGCGCGGCGATGAGCGAACAGAGCACGGCCAGCGCCGACATCGCCCGCCGCGTCGAGAGCATCGCCCAGATGACCGAGGAAACCAGTGCCGGCGTGCGTCAGGTGCTCGGCGAGGTGGGCGAGCTGCGCAACGTCGCCGCCGAGCTGAACGGCACCGCCGGCCGCTTCCGCGTCGACTAGACCCCGCCCGGACGCGCGGCGCCGCCGACCGTGCGCGCCGCCGCGTGGCGGTCGAGCCAGCGCAGCAGGCAGCGGTGCACGGCGTCGGCGACGAAGGGCTTGGCGATGATGTCGTCCATGCCGGCGGCGAAGCAGCCGACGGCTTCGTCGTCGAGGTCGCCCGGCGTCATGGCGATGATCGGCACGTGACGGCCGAAGGGCAGCGCGCGCAGCACGCGGCTGGCGGTCAGCCCGTCCATCACCGGCATGCGCGTGCGCAGCAGGATCAGGTCGGGGCTGCGGTCGCTCGCCCGCGTCACCGCATCGGCGCCGTCGACGGCGAATTCGAGTTCGAAGCGGGCGGCGGCGAGCAGCTCGCCGAGGCGCACGCGGTCGGTCGGACTGTCGTCGACGATCAGCAGCCGGCGGCCGGCATGGCGCTGCAGCATCGCCTGCAGGAGATCGTCGCGCCACAGCTCGCGCTTGCGGCCGGCGGCAGCCGGCGGCTCCGCCGGCACCGGCCACGGGCGGGAAGGGCCGGCGACGCCGGCGGCATGGGACAGGCTGTTCTGCATCGTCGGAAACCTCCTCGGTAACGGCGCCGGCGGGCGCCTCAGTTCAACCGGCGGACGGCGGCACCCTCGCCACCGGCGCTGCCGCCGCGCCGCTCGACGAAGATCGCGCCGCGCGTCGCGCCCGGCAGCTTGCCGAGCTTCTTCGCCTGCTTCTTCGCCGTCGCCGCGGCCGCCGCCACCTCGCGGTGCGACTCGAAGTCGCCGACGCCGACGCGGACGACACCGATCGACAGCGTCGGCAGCGCCTGGAAGACCAGCTCGCCGCGCCGGTTCTCGGCCATGTAGCCGCCCAGCCCGTGGTCCTCGATGTCGGCGATGCTGGTCACGCCGTCGGCGAAGCGGCCGACGATGTCGCCGCAGCGCGCTTCCCAGTCGTCGCTCTGGAAGACGACGAAGAAATCGTCGCCGCCGATGTGGCCGACGAAATCCTGCCGCGCATCCACCGCCTCGCATACCGTCTGCCCGAGCAGCTGGATGACGTCGTCGCCGCGGCGGTAGCCGAAGGTGTCGTTGTAGGGCTTGAAGTTGTCGATGTCGATGTAGGCAACGACGAAGGCCCGGCCGCTCGCCAGCATGCGGTCGATGTGCTCGTTGATCGGCACGTTGCCCGGCAGCTGCGTCAGCGGGTTGGCGTAGCGGGCGGCGCTGATCTGCATCTCGGTGATCATCGCCATCAGGTCGTGGCTGCTGCCGATGCCGAGGTAGCGGCCGCCCTCGCCGGTGATGATGAAGCCGTCGAACAGGTAGTGGCGCGGCGCCACCGAGAGCATCATCGCCAGCTCGGGAACGGTCGCGTGCTGGTCGACGACCAGCGGCGCCGGGTCCATGAACTGGTGGCAGGACTTGCGCCCGAACAGCTCCTTCTGGAACGGCCGCGCGAAGCGGTCGACCATGCTGTGCCGGTTGATCAGGCCGACCGGGCGCGTGCCCTCGACGACCGGCAGCACTTCGAGCGAAGCGTCGGCCTCGAAGCGGGCGAACACGCATTCGTTGCTGGCGGCGCTCGATACCGGCTCGATCGCGCGCAGCAGCAGCCGTGCCGTGCGCGTCCGGCCGGCGTGCAGCGCCGTCGGCGTCAGCGTCACGCGGTGCCGGTCGAGGACCGCCGCCACCTCATCCGGCAGGCGCTGCAGCGGCGTCTTTTCCGGGCGGGCGATGAACCAGCCCTGGCCGCAGGCGATGCCCATGTCGCGGATGCACTCGAAGTCCTCGACGCGCTCGATGCCCTCGGCGATCAGCGCGGCGTTGCAGATCTCGCCGAGGTCCTGCATGGCGCGCACGAAGTGGTACTTGATGCGGTCGTCGGCGATGCCGTTCACGAAGTGCTTGTCGACCTTGACGAACTCGGGGCGGATCTCCGACCACATGCGCAGGTTGGCGAAGCCCTCGCCGAGGTCGTCGATGGCGATCTGGAAGCCGCGGCCACGGTAGTGCAGCAGCGCCTCGTGGATGCCGGGCAGGTCGGTGATCTGCTCGTTCTCGGTCAGCTCGATGACGATGCGGTTGGCCGGCAGGCCCAGCTCGCCGAGCAGCGTGCGGCAATGCTCGTGCATCATGCGCGCGTCGAGCAGTGCGCCGGGCGAGACGTTGAGGAACAGGCGGCCGGGCAGGTGCATGCGGGCGAAGGCGCGCAGCGTCGCCTCGCGGCAGGCACACTCCAGGTCGAGGCCGAGGCCGGCGGCGCGGGCGGCGGCGAAGAGCACGTCCGGCCGCTGCAGCGGCGAGTGCTGCGGGCCGCGGATGAGCGCCTCGTAGCCGAGCAGGTTGCGGGTGCGGAAATCGACGATCGGCTGGAAGACCGGTTGCAGCAGGCCCTCGCTGACGATGCGCGAGAGTTCGTCGAACTCGTTCTCGATGCACGGATTCATTGTTGTTCTTCTCCAGCTGGCGGGTAACGGCGGCCAGTCTAGGGAACGGATGTTGCAGCCGTATGGCAGGCTGCGGGCAGGACGATGACGGCCGCCCCCGGCGGCGCGGCGGCCGGGCGGCGGCTATTTCAGCCCGGGCAGGAAGTCGGGCGAGACGACGGTGCGCAGCACGGTCTGCGGCTCGCCTTCGCGGACGCGCCGGCTGAGCCACCACAGCGCGCCCTTCTTGATCGACCACTCCGCTTCCTGGCCGGCGAGCAGCAGCGAGGCAAGCTGGCCGAGTCCCGGCTGGTGGCCGACGAGCAGCACGGCGCCGCGCGTCGTCGGCCAGCCGACGGCGGCAAGCAGTTCCGGCGCGCGCGCCTCGGGACCGATCTGGCGGTCGATGTCGAACGGCAGGTCGAGCGCCTCGGCGGTCTGGCGCGTGCGCACCGTCGGGCTGGCGACGATGCGCAGGTGGCGCGGCAGGTGCTGGCTCAGCCAGCGCGCCATCGCCTTCGCCTGCTTCTCGCCGCGCCCGGTCAGCACGCGCGCAAAATCGTCGTCGCCCTCCTCGGCCTCGGCGTGGCGCCACAACAGCAGATCCATGGCGTTTCCTTGTTCAAGCAAAGCACAGATCCTGGCAGGCGGCTGTTACTGGCATATTTCAAGATTTGTGCACCGGGTCCGTTCTCCATAGGAAAACACTGGCGATCGTCCGGCAACACCCTGCAGCCCTGTCGCTTGCGGTTCGTGCCCATGGACAATCCGGGCCGGACAAATTTTTGCCCCCAAAGGCAGCGACGAAAACCGAAAACGGCCGCTAGATAAGCAAAAAGCGCGGCTTCCGCATCGGGAAGCCGCGTCTTACTGGTCCAAGATACCCAGCGGCCGGACAATTTCTCCATCCAGCACGCCAACCCGCCACTTAGCCGCGCAATAGACTCAACACATTGTTCGGCAGCGCATTGGCCTGGGCCAGCATCGCCATACCCGCCTGCTGCAGGATCTGCGAACGGGTGAGATTGGCCGTCTCCGCCGCGAAGTCCGTATCCAGAATCCGGCTGCGCGCGCCCGAGAGGTTCTCTGACGTCGTCTGCAGGTTCGAGATCGTCGACTCGAAGCGGTTCTGCACCGCCCCCAGGTCAGCGCGGATGCTGTTCACCTTCGCCAGCGCACCGTCGATGATGTCCAGCGCTTCAGCCGCACCGGAGACGGTAGTGATGTCCAGCGAATTCACGCTCTGCAGGTCGCCGGCCTGCAGCTGGTTGGCTGCGCCATTGAACAGGCCGCCGGCGCTGTCGGCAACGCTGGAGGCAATGCTGAAGTAGCCACCGGCCGACTTGAAATCAAGGTTTCCACCGACGACGGTGGAGTCGGTGTCGTTGGCCGAGGTACCGGTATCGGTCAGCCGGGTGGCCACGCCCGAAGCGCCGGTGACGTTGATCCGCGTCGCAGTGGCGGCGGAGGTCGTGGCCGAGTTGCCGAAGTCCTCGATCTTGATGTCGCGGCCATCCTCGGCGGTCAGCTCGATGGAATCCTTCTCGACCGAGAGCTTGGCGATGACGCCGGTCTTCGACGCCTGGGCATTGATCGCATCGGCCAGGTTGGTCAGGTCGGAAGCACTGGCGACGCTGGCCGAAACCGCCTCGCCGTTCAGGTCGAACGAGATCACGCCGGCCTGCGTCAGGCCACTGAGGGTCGCCGTGGTCCGGGCTGTGGCCTGCACGCCGGTTTCGTTCGACACCGCATTGACGGCGGCGGCAATTTCCTTGGCGGAAGCGCCGGCGGCGATATCCACCGTCTTCACCACCTGGCCGTTGATGGTCAGCTCCTGCGCCTTGACGTTGTTCCCCGCCGTCGCATCCGTCAGCCCCAGGCCCACGAGACTTTCCACCCCGGCATCCACACCGAACAGGCTGTTGGCCGCAGTGGCATTGGATTTGATGCTGACGATGTTGTCACCGGCAGCAAAAGTAACGGTGCCGCCGGCGGACTGGATGTACTCGTCGCCGTTATTCGTTGGAGCGGCCAGGGTCGTGCCGCCGATGCTTGCCGTCACGGCTGCCCCGTTGGCCGCCGTGGAATTACGGAGAACGATTTCGGTTTCGTTGTCGGCCGTGCCAGTGCCATCCTGATTGATGGTCAGCGTCGTGCCGCTGAGCGACAAAGTGATGCCCAGCGGTTTTCCCGCGTCGGCATTGTAGGCGCTGACCGCCGTGGCAAGATCGGCTTCGAATCCGGCGGCGGTGGCTGTCAGGCTGAGATCCAGGGACCCCGTACCGTTGCTGATGGTCAGATCGTATGTATCGTCGCCAACGGCCCAGGCCGTGGCAGAAAACTCCACCGTCAGGGAGTGCGCCTCATAGTCGATGGTGACGGTCGACGCCTCGGTCGAGGCATCCAGATCGGCCTTGATATCCTCGAGCCCGCTGCCGGCAGCAACGGCTACCGTTTCGGAGTTGCCTGCCGAGTCGACGATGGTCAGGTTCTGGGCCGGAATCGCTGCGACCAACGAGGTCGGAGCATCCTGCCCGAAACCGCCCCGCGCCTGGACAGAGAATGCCGTCGTGCTGGTCGTCGCCGCATTGATCGCTTCGGTCGCCACCGCGTTGTTCGCTTCGGTCTTGTTGATGCCGATCCGCTCGGCCGTCGCCGCACCGACGTTCACGTTGATCGTCTGGTTGGCGCTGGCGCCCACCTGGAAGGTCTGCGCGGTGAACGACCCGTCCAGCAGCTTCAGACCGTTGAAGCTCGTGGTATTCGCAATCCGGTCCAGCTCCGAAACCAGCTGGTTCACTTCCGACTGCAATGCCAGACGGTCCGACGCCGAGTTCGTCGAGTTCGCCGACTGCACCGCCAGTTCGCGGATACGCTGCAGCACGTTGCCCGATTCGGCCAGCGCGCCTTCCGCCGTCTGCGCCAGCGAGATACCGTCGTTGGCGTTGCGTGCGGCCTGATTGAGGCCTTTGATCTGAGCAGTCATGCGCGACGAGATCGCTAGACCAGCCGCATCGTCCTTCGCCGAGTTGATGCGCAGGCCAGACGACAGTCGCTGCAGCGACGTCGCCAGCGAGCTCTGCGACGAATTCAGGTTCCGTTGCGCATTCAGCGACGGGGTGTTGGTGTTGATAACTTGCGGCATGGTCGTCCCCTGTTTTCCGGCGCACGAGATCACCCTAACGCCGGCACGATTTTTCAGTGAGTTCTGTCAGGCTTAACGGACGACACCCCAATAACTTTATAGCGGACAGGAATGTTTTTTTGATTTTTGCGCGACAAGCCCGATTTTCGCAGGAACGCCCTCCATGGGAATTTCTTTGAATTTATTCATGAAGCTTGCGCTACACGCGCAGGCCGGCGACCGACGCCGACAGGCTGCGCGACAGGCCGACGAGGTCGGCCAGCAGCTCGCCGACCGAGCGCACCGAGGCGTGGTTCTGCTCGGACATGACAGCGATCTCCTGCACGTCGCGCGCGATCGACTCGCTGGCGCCGGCCTGGGCGCCGGTCGCCGCCTCGATCTCGCGCAGGTGGGCGAGCGAGTCGCCGACCTCGCGCTGGATGCGGGCGAGCGCGTCGATCATCGTCTGCACGCTGGCGACGCTGTCGCCGACCGCCTCGGTGCTCATCGCCATCTCGCCGACAGTGGTCTCGACCTCGTCCTGGATGGCGCCGATGGTGGCGGCAATCTCGCCGGTGGACTTGCGCGTACGGTCGGCGAGCTTCCGCACCTCGTCGGCAACGACGGCGAAGCCGCGGCCGTGCTCGCCGGCGCGCGCCGCCTCGATGGCGGCGTTCAACGCCAGCAGGTTGGTCTGCTCGGCGATGTCCTGGATGACCTTGACGATGGCGCTGATCTCGCCCGAGCGCACCTGCAGGCGGCGCACCGTTGCCGCCGCCTGGCGCACGGTGTCGTCGATGCCATGGATCGCCCGCGTCGCGCGCTCGGCCTCGCTCATGCCGTCCTCGGCCAGCCGGCCGGCGCGCTCGGAGACGGCAAGCGTCTTCTGCGCGTGCTCGGCGACCTCGCCGATGCTGACGGTGAGCTGCTGCACGGCGGCGGCGACCTGCGCCGACGAGGCGCTCTGCCGGTCGGTGGCGACGCCGACCTGGCCGGCCGCCTCGCTGACCTGGCGCACCGAGTGGTCGACCTGGCGCGCCGAGCCGTCGGCCTCGCCGATGACACGGGCGAAGGCGTCGGCGACGTCGTTGAAGGCGCGGCCGAGCGTCGCCAGTTCGTCGCGCGTGGCGACTGCGGCGCGCCGGCGCAGGTCGCCGGCCGACATCGCCGCCGCCACCTCGCGCAATTCGCCGAGCGCACCGACGATCGAGCGGTAGGCGCCGGCGAAGCACCAGCCGATCAGCGCCAGCACGCCGAGGAGCAGCGCGGCGACGCCGGCGGCGCGCGTTTCCAGCGCCGCGCCGCGCTCGCCAACGAGGCGGCCGGCCTCGGCGGCGGCAGCGTCTCCGAGCGCGAACAGCGCCGCCTGCACGACGTCGGCGCGGCGGAAGAATTCCTCGGCCGGCAGGTCGACTTCGGACGTATCGATGACGCGGATGGTCAGCGTCTCGATGAAGGCGAGCAGCGCGTCGTTGAGCCGCCCCTGCGCCTCGCTCAATGCTGGGCAGGCGGCGGCGTCCGGGCAGCCGCGGGCAAGGCTGTCGTCGAGCCAGCGCTGCATCGGCTCGAAGCTCGCCCGCGCCGTCTCCAGTTCGCGCCGTTGCGCCGGGCGCAGGCGCTTGCCGGCGAGCACCTCGCCGCCGACGCGGCGGGCCTGCGCCAGCGTATCGACGAAGGGCGGCAGGCGGTCGGCGAGCAGGCCGAGCAGCGCGTTGCTGCGCGCCAGCCCGTCCATGCGCAGGCCGCCGCGCTCGATGTTCGCCGCCAGCGCCTCGCGCAGCGCGGTCGCGGCGGCGGCGTGCCCGGCCTCGTCGCCGCTGGCGGCGAAGGCCTGCCAGGCGGCGGCGAACGGCTGCAGCAGCGCCACATCGGCGGCGCCCAGCTCGGCGGCGAGCGCGGCGACCTCGCGGCCGCTGGCGGCAATGTCGGCGGCCACGCCGTCGCCGCCGCGGGCCAGCGCCAGCTGCGCCGCCCGGTGCGCATCGGCGCGCTCGATCAGCCGCAGCAGCGGCATCTGCAGCGCCAGCGCCGACTGCTCGGCGCGCACGCGGGCGACGCGCTCGGCCTGCTCGGCGAGATGCACCAGCGACACGGCGACGAGCGGCAGGCCAAAGAGCAGCGCGGTGCCGATCAGCTTGGCGCGGAAGGACAGGCGGCCGGAGAGGGACGCCGGGAAGGAGAGGAGAAACTCGGTGATGGCCATGATCCTCGTGCCCCGTTGTCGGGGAATGATGGTTCGGACGAAGGTGCGGGGGCCGTTCCGTCGGCCACGGCGCGGGCGCCATCCTCGCGCCGGAGTGTTACGCCGTGATGAATCGGCCGCCCCGTTCCGGAACGCGCCGCCGCGTGCGTCCGCGGCCGACGCCGTGGCGCGCCGGCGCTCACAGGCCGGCGACGGCGACCGGCGCTTCGGCGCGCCGGCGGCGGCGCAGCAGGCGGTAGTGGGACGCCAGCCGCTCGGCCATCGCCCGGTCCGACCAGCGCTCGGCATAGGCCGCCGCCTCGGCGCCGAGGTGGCGCCAGGCGGCGCGCTGGCCGAAGAACTGGCCGAGCGCGGCGGCGAAGGCGCCGACGTCGTCCGGCGGCACGATGCAGCCCTGCCCCGGCGCCAGGATGTCGGCGGTGCCCATCGCGGAGAGCGCCAGCACCGGCGTGCCGGCGGCCATCGCCTCGATCAGCACCAGCCCCTGCGTCTCGTGCCGCGCGGCGAAGACGAACAGGTCGGCGGCGCGGTAGCAGGCCGGCAGCGCGTGCCGGCGGTCGAGGTAGCCGAGGAAGCGCACCGAGCGATTGAGGTCGAGCGCGTCGACCGCCGCGCGCAGTTCGTCGAGCGCCGGCCCTTCGCCAGTAATCAGCAGCAGCAGGTCGGGCACCTCGGCGCGGGCGCGGCGGACCGCCTCGACGAGGAAGCCGATGTTCTTTTCGTGCGAGACGCGGCCGACGTAGAGGGCCACCGGCCGCTCCGCCGGGATGCCGTGCGCGGCGCGGAAGGCGGCCGCCTCGTCGTCGCCGGCGGCGGCGAAGCGGTCGACCGGCACGCCGGTCGGCAGCACGACCAGCGGCGCGCGCACGCCGTAGGCGAGCAGCCGCTCGCGCATCGCCGTCGACGGCACGACGACGCCGTCGAGGGCGTTGCACTGGCGGCGCGAGAGGGCGCGCACGGCGGCACGGACGCCGCCGGCCGGCAGCCACGGCGCATAGTGGTGCAGGCATTCCTCGAACAGCGTGTGGTAGGTGGCGATCGCCGGCAGGCCGTGCCGGCGCGCCGCGGCGAGGCCGGCGTAGTGGGCGACGAAAGGCGTCTGGATGTGCACCAGGTCGCAGCCGGCGGCGGCCGCCTCGACCGCGCGGTGCATCGCCCGCCAGCCGACCAGCCGGTCCTCCGGGTCACCCGGCAGCGGCCGGCCGGCGACGCGGACGACGCCGGGCTCGTCGGCCTCGTCGCCGTAGCGCGGCACCACCAGGCGGACCTCGACACCTTCGTCGGCGAGCCGCCGGCGGAAAGTCTCGATCGACGTCGAGACACCGTTGACGCGGGGGAAATGGACGTCGGAAACCATCAGGACACGCATTGCGATTCCTCCTCGGGTTCGGGGCCGGCTTGCGTGCGGGCGGCGCCGGCGGCCGGGGCCGGCTGCGCCCAGTGCACGATTTCGAGACGGCCGTCGGCGTGCTCGACCAGCGCGCTGCACGAATCGACCCAGTCGCCGCAGTTGCCGTAGACCAGGCCGCCGACCTCGCGCAGCGCGGCGCAGTGGATGTGGCCGCAGATGACGCCGTCCAGCCCGCGCTGGCGCGCCGCGTGGATCACCGATTCCTCGAAGTCGGTGACGAACTGCAGCGCCTTCTTGACCTTGCGCTTGGCGTAGCCGGCGAGCGACCAGTAGCCGGCGATGCCGAGCTTGCGCCGCGCCCACGAGACGATCAGGTTGCAGCGCACCAGCCAGTCGTAGACAAGGTCGCCCAAGAGCGCCACCCAGCGGTGGTGCCGCGTCACCTGGTCGAATTCGTCGCCGTGGATGAGCAGGAAGCGGCGGCCGTCGGCGAGCACATGTACGTGCTCGGCGGCCAGCTCGATGTCGCCGAAGGCGGCGTCGACATAGTCGCGCAGCGCCTCGTCGTGGTTGCCGGGAATGACCAGCACGCGTTCGCCGTGGCGGGCGCGGCGCAGGATCTTCTGGACGACGGTGTTCTGCGCCGGCGACCAGTGGATGCCGCGGCGCATCGCCCAGAAATCGACGATGTCGCCGATCAGGAAGACGTTATCGGCCGGGTGTTCGCGGAGGAATTCGAGCAGCCGCCCGGCCTGGCAGGCGCGGGTGCCGAGGTGGATGTCCGAGAGGAAGAGGGAGCGGACCTGGGGCATGGCGGC
>JANJTW010000220.1 GCA_024710925.1 Rhodocyclaceae bacterium
GAAACGAAAGTCGGATTCTACCAAAACGCCATGCGCTTACCAATCGGGGCGCAGGCCCTCTGGAAATCCGGGTTAATCCATGTGCATGCCACCGTTGACGTGGATCGTCGATCCCGTCACGTAGGCTGCACCCGGAGAGGCAAGGAAGACCACGGCGGCGGCGATGTCCGCCGGCGTGCCGAGACGGCCGAGCGGAATGTTGCCGATCAGGCCTTCCTTCTGTTTGTCGTCGAGCGCCTTGGTCATGTCGGTGTCGATGAAACCCGGCGCGACGCAGTTGACGGTGATGTTGCGGCTGCCCAGTTCGCGCGCCAGCGAGCGGGTCATGCCCGAGACGCCGGCCTTCGACGCGCAGTAGTTGGCCTGGCCCGGGTTGCCGGCATGGCCGACGATCGAGGTAATGTTGATGATGCGGCCGTGGCGCGCCTTCATCATGCCGCGCATGACCGCCTTCGACAGGCGGAAGACGGATTTCAGGTTGGTGTCGATGACCGCGTCCCACTCCTCGTCCTTCATGCGCATGGCGAGGTTGTCGCGGGTAATGCCGGCGTTGTTCACGAGGATCGTGACGGCGACGCCGAATTCCTTCTCGATCTCGGCGATCAGCGCCTCGATCTGGGCCGGCTCGCGCACTTCGAGCGCGGCGCCCCGGCCCTTGATGCCGGCCTCGGCGAGGTAGGCGCCGATCTTCGCAGCACCGTCGGCGGTGGTCGCCGTGCCGACGACGATGGCACCGGCCTTGCCCAGTTCGAGCGCGATGGCCTGGCCGATGCCGCGCGAGGCGCCGGTGACGAGGGCGAGTTGTCCGTTCAGCATGGAAATCACTCCAGATTCAGGTTGGCTTCGATCGACGCGACGTCGGCCAGCGCGACGCCGTTGATGTTGTCGGCGCCGCAACGCTTGGTCAGGCCAGCGAGCACCTTGCCCGGGCCGCACTCGGCGACCAGCGTGACGCCCATGCCGGCCATCTTCTGCACCGTCTCGACCCAGCGCACCGGGTTATAGGCCTGGCGCACCAGCGCGTCCTTGATCTTGGCGACGTCGGTCTCGATGGCGACATCGACGTTGTTGATGATCGGGATCTTCGGCGCGGTGAGGTTCAGCTCGGCCAGCCGCGCGGCCAGCTTGTCGGCGGCCGGACGGATCAGCGACGAGTGGAACGGTGCCGACACCGGCAGCGCCACCGCGCGCTTGGCACCCTTCGCCTTGCACGCTTCCATCGCGCGCTCGACGGCGCCCTTGTGGCCGGCGATCACCGTCTGGCCCTGGGCGTTGAAATTGACCGGCTCGACCACTTCGCCCTGCGAAGCCTCGGCGCAGGCGGCACGGATGCCGTCGTCGTCGAGGCCGAGGATGGCGGCCATGGCGCCGGTGCCCATCGGCACGGCTTCCTGCATCGCCGCGGCACGCAGGCGGACCAGCGGCACGGCGTCCTTCAGTTCGATGACACCGGCGGCGACCAGCGCCGCGTATTCGCCGAGGCTGTGGCCGGCGACGACAGCCGGCGTCCGGCCGCCCTTCTCCTGCCACAGACGCCAGGCGGCGATGCCGGCGGTGAGCATCACCGGCTGCGTGTTCACGGTCTGCGCCAGCAGCTCGGCCGGGCCGTCGGCGACCATCTGCCAGAGGTCGTCGCCGAGCGCGGCGGAAGCCTCGTCGAAGGTGGCGCGGACAATGGCGGCGTCGCCGTAGGCGGCCATCATGCCGACCGACTGCGAGCCCTGACCGGGAAAGACAAAGGCAAAGGACATGGAGATCTCCTGATGCGGGATGTCGCGGTTCTTAGAATTCGAGGAGCACGGCGCCCCAGGTGAAGCCGCCGCCGACGCCTTCGAGCATCACCTTCTGGCCGCGCTGGATGCGGCCGTCGCGCACCGCGGCGTCGAGCGCCAGCGGCACCGAGGCGGCCGAGGTGTTGCCGTGCTGGTCGACGGTGACGACGACCTTGTCCATCGGCAAGCCCAGCTTCTTCGCCGTCGCCTCGATGATGCGGATGTTGGCCTGGTGCGGGATCAGCCAGTCGACGTCGGCCGGCGCCACCTGCGCCTGCTCGCAGCACTCGTGCGCCACTTCGGCGAGCACGCGCACGGCGAACTTGAACACCGCCTGCCCGTCCATGCGCAGGAAGGGGTCGCCGATCACCTTGCCGCCGCAGACGTTGCCCGGCACCGACAGGATGCCGTGGTGCGAACCGTCGGCGTGCAGCGCCGTGGCCAGGATGCCCGGCTTCTCCGCCGCTTCGAGCACGACGGCACCGGCGCCGTCGCCGAACAGCACGCAGGTGCCGCGGTCGTTCCAGTCGAGGATGCGCGAGAAGACCTCGGCGCCGACGACCAGCGCGCGCTTGTGCGATCCGGACTTGATGAATTTCTCGGCGATCGTCAACGCGTAGACGAAGCCGCTGCACACCGCCTGCACGTCGAAAGCGGTGGCGCCCTTGTTGCCTAGCTTGCTTTGCAGCAGGCAAGCGGTACTGGGGAAAACAAAATCCGGTGTCGAGGTGGCGACGACGATCAGGTCGAGCTGATCCGCGGCGACGCCGGCCATCGCCAGCGCCCGCTGCGCGGCGACCAGGCCGAGCTCGCTCGACGTCTGGCCGGCTTCGGCGAGATGGCGCGCCTTGATGCCGGTGCGCGTGACGATCCACTCGTCGTTGGTATCGACGCCGCGGGCGACGAGGTCGTCGTTTGAAACGCGGTTTGGCGGCAGGCAGCTGCCGACACCGGCAACACGGGCAAAGATCACTTAGACGTTCTCCTGCGGAGCGGCGACGGCCGCCATGCGTTCGCTGATGCGCGCGATGACGCCGTTGGCGGCGGTCTCCAGCGCGACGTTGATGGCGTTGCCGAAAGCGAAGGTGTCGGCCGAGCCGTGGCTCTTGACGACGACGCCCTTCAGGCCGAGCAGGCAGGCGCCGTTGTAGCGGCGGTGGTCGGCCCGCCGCTTGAAGGCGTTGAGCACCGGCAGCGCGGCCAGCGCGGCGAATTTGGTGAACAGATTCTTCTTGAATTCCTGGCGCAGGAAGGTCGCCAGCATCTGCGCCAGGCCTTCCGAAATCTTCAGCGCGACGTTGCCGACGAAGCCGTCGCAGACGACGACGTCGGCGTCGCCCATGTAGACGCCATCGCCCTCGACGTTGCCGACGAAGTTGAGGCCCGATTCGCGCAGCAGTTCGGCGGCCTGCTTGACCACCTCGTTACCCTTGATCGCTTCCTCGCCGATATTGAGCAGGCCGACCGTCGGCCGCTCCTTGTGCTCGACGGCGGCGACCAGCGTCGCGCCCATGATGGCGAACTGCAGCAGGTGCTCCGGCCCGGAATCGACGTTGGCGCCGAGATCGAGCACATGCACGTGGCCCTTGACCGTCGGCAACGTCGTGCAGATCGCCGGCCGGTCGATGCCCGGCAGTGTCTTCAGCACGAAGCGCGAGATGGCCATCAGCGCACCGGTGTTGCCGGCGGAGACGCAAGCCTGCGCCTCGCCCGACTTGACCAGGTTGGCCGCCACGCGCATCGACGAATCCTTCTTGTTGCGCAGCGCGAGCGACGGCGACTCGTCCATCGCGACGACCTCGCTGGCATGGTGGATGACGACGCGGCCGCCTTCGTCGCCCTTGAGCAACGGACGAATCGACGCCTCCTGGCCGACCAGGATGACGGAAAGATCGCGATGCCGCTGGACGGCGGCGAGCGCCGCCGGCACGGTGACGCGCGGACCGTGGTCCCCGCCCATGCAGTCGACGGCAATGGTGATGGCCATGGGAGGCAAAAGAAAAGGCAGGCAGTCCGCCGCTTAGGCCAACTGCCTGCCCGATATCGGAGAGCTTACTCGCCCTTGCCCTTCAGCACCTTCTTGCCGCGGTAGAAACCCGACGGGCTGATGTGGTGGCGCAGGTGCGTCTCGCCGGTGGTCGGCTCGACGGCCAGCGGCGGGTTGGTCAGGAAATCGTGCGCACGGTGCATGCCACGCTTCGACGGGGACTTCTTGTTCTGCTGAACGGCCATAAAACACTCCTAAAAACGAGTCAGGACGCCTTGTCCTTGAGCGCCTTGAGCGCCGTGAAAGGCGATACCTTGGTTCCGCACGTACTGCCACCGGGCAACGCGCAATCTTCATGTCGCGGCGCCACCGGCAGGGCGAGAATGATCTCGTCCTCGATCAGCGCTGCAACGTCCAGTTCCTTTTGCGCAACCAGGAAATCCCGGCTGTCGTCCTCAAGCTCGTCCTGACTCAGATCGGCCTCATCGGCGACCAGTTCCAGCGTGCTGACGATCGACAGCGGGTGGTCGAACCGGCCCAGGCAGCGCTGGCAGACGAGCGGGATTTCCCCGACCACTTCCAGCACCAGCTGGGGCTTGCCTTGACGGCCCATTCGCCCGTTCAGGCGATAGGCGACGACACCGGCGACTTCCGCCAGCATGTCGTGCAAGCGTTCCAGCCCGGAAACCGGCAATTCGCCTTGCAGCGAACGGCCTTCCCGCGCAAACGACAGACTGTCAATCACAATCTGTTGCGACATAAGGCGCGCATGATATTATTTTCGTCTTGCCAAGTCAAAGCCTGCCTGCGTTGTTTTTCCAGAAAAAGCACGGACTTGGCCGCCACAGCTTCCCCGATTCCTCAGCAGCCCCCGCCGACCGCCCCGACATGCTCGTCCTCGCCTCGACCTCGCCCTTCCGCCGCGAACTCCTCGGCCGCCTCGGCCTGCCCTTCGAGACCGCCGCCCCCGATACCGACGAAACGCCACTGCCCGGCGAAACGCCCGAAGCCACCGCGCTCCGCCTCTCCGAAGCGAAGGCGCGCGCCGTCGCCGACCGCTTCCCGCAGGCGCTGATCATCGGCAGCGACCAGGTCGCCGTCCTCGACGGCCGGATCTACGGCAAGCCCGGCACGCACGAGCGCGCCGTCGAGCAGCTGCGCACGATGCGCGGCCGCACCGTCAATTTCTTCACCGGCCTCTGCCTGTACAACGCCGCCACCGGCACCGCCCGCGTCCGCGGCATCCCGACGCTGGTCACATTCCGCGACCTGTCGGACGCCGAAATCGAAAACTACCTGCGCCGCGAGCAACCCTACAACTGCGCCGGCTCGGCCAAATCCGAGGGACTCGGCATCGCCGTCATCGCCCGCATGCAGGGCGACGACCCGAACGCGCTGGTCGGCCTGCCGCTGATCGCGCTCTGCGACCTGCTGCGCGAAGAAGGCGTGGCCGTCCTGTGAGCGCGCCGGCACAGCCGCCGGAGAGCCGATCCACGACCGCCGGCACCCTCTACCTGATTCCGGTGCCGCTCGGCGCCAACGCGCCGGCCGAGGTGCTGCCGGCACCGGTCCTCGAACGCACGCGCAGCCTCGCCCGCTTCGTCGCCGAACATGCGAAGACGGCGCGCGCCTTCCTCAAGGCCGCCGGCCACCCGCTGCCACTGCAGCAGATCGCCATCGCCGAACTCAACGAACACACCCGCGACGGCGAGCTCGCCGTGCTGCTCGCGCCGCTCGTCGCCGGCGAGGACGTCGGGCTGGTCTCCGAGGCCGGCTGTCCGGCGGTCGCCGACCCCGGCGCCCAGCTCGTCGCCCGGGCGCAGCGCGCGGGCATCCGCGTCGTGCCGCTGGTCGGACCGTCGTCGCTCCTGCTGGCGCTGATGGCTTCCGGCCTCTCCGGCCAGAATTTCGCCTTCCACGGCTACCTGCCGGCGAAGGAGGACGAGCGCCGCAAGCGGCTGAAGGAGCTGGAAACCGAGTCGCGCAAATACGAGCGCACGCAGCTCTTCATCGAAACGCCCTACCGCAACCGGCAGATGTTCGACACCCTGCTGGCGACGCTCGCACCGGCGACCCGGCTGTGCGTCGCCACCGACCTGACGCTGCCGGGCGAGAGCGTGGCGACGCGGAACGTCGGCGACTGGCGCCGGCTGACGCCGCCCGAATTCGACCGCCGGCCGACGGTCTTCCTGCTGCTCGCCTGACCCTGCCACGGGCGGCCCGGCACGCCGGGCGAAACGCGCAAAACCCTTTGCGCGCGGCGGAAGCGCGCTCCTCAGTTCCGTCCCGTTCCCGCCCAGACCGGCACCCAGCGCAGCGACAGCAGGCCGAGCGCGGTACCGAGCAGCAGGCCGCCGGCGACGTCGAAGGCGACGTGCTGCTTGGTCGCCAGCGTCGAATAGACGATGCCGGCGCACCAGAGGATGCTGCAGCCGCGCACCGGCCAGCCGGCGCCGGTCTCGCGCAACTGCCGGTCGAGCCAGATTCCGGAGAACACGGCCGTCGCGACGTGTAGCGACGGGAAGGCGTTGCCGGCGGTGTCGATGCCCTTGAGGATGGCGAAACCCGGATGCTGCGCCCAGTCGATGTCGGGCACCGGCACCGCCGTCGGCCAGGCGATGAAGACGCCGACGCCGATCGCGCAGACGGCGAAGATCGCCGCGCCGTAGCCGAGCAGTTCGCGCAGCGAGCGCACCAGCGCCGGCGGCAGCGAGGTGTAGAACCACAGCGAGGCGTACAGCCAGAAGGCTTCGGGGCGGAAGGCGATCCACTCGTCGAGCGCCGTCGTCGGCATCGTCGTCACCGCGAAGCCGGGGTTGCGCAGCACGTGCAGGTAGGCCCAGAAGAACAGCGCGACGAAACCCATCGTGCCGAGCGCCTTGAGCCACCAGACGCGGGCGACGCGGCGGGCGCACTGGCGGTACCAGGGCGCGGCGGCATCCTGCGAACAGGGGGCGACGGAAACGGACAGGCTCATCGGGACGGATTCATCGGCGGGAACGGGCAGCCCGGAAACGGCACGGGGCACGGCCGGACGGCGCCTGCGGAAAGGCGAGCCGCGATGTTACCAGCAAGCCGGGGAGCGCCAAAGCCGGTATCCCCGTACGCACCCTCGCCGCCGGCGCAACGCGGTAAAATGGCCGCCCGCAACGCCTGCCGTTTTCCGCTCCGCTCCCCGCCCATGCCCGAAATCCGCCCCGCCGCCCGTGAACGCCTCGAACTGCTCGCCCCCGCCAAGACCGGCGAGTTCGGCATCGAGGCCATCAACCACGGCGCCGACGCCGTCTATATCGGCGGCCCGGCCTTCGGCGCGCGCGCCAACGCCGGCAACGACATCGGCGAGATCGCCGCCCTCGCCGAGCACGCGCACCGCTACAACGCCCGCGTGCTGGTGGCGCTGAACACCATCCTGCACGACAACGAGCTCCCGGAAGCCCGGCGCATCGCCTGGGAAGTCTGGAACGCCGGGGCGGATGCGCTGATCGTGCAGGACATGGGCCTGCTCGAAATCGACCTGCCGCCGATCGAGCTGCACGCCTCGACCCAGTGCGACATCCGCACGGTGGAAAAGGCAAAGTTCCTCGGCCAGGCCGGCTTCTCGCAGATGGTGCTGGCGCGCGAACTGAGCCTGAAGCAGATCCGCGAGATCCGTGAGGCAACGGCAGCGGACGACGTGACGCTGGAGTTCTTCATCCACGGCGCGCTGTGCGTCGCCTTCTCCGGCCAGTGCTACATCAGCCACGCGCACACCGACAGGAGCGCCAACCGCGGCGACTGCTCGCAGGACTGCCGCCTGCCCTACACGCTGCAGGACGACAAGGGCGGCGTCGTCGCCTTCGAAAAGCATCTGCTGTCGATGAAGGACAACAACCAGACTAGCAACCTGGAGGCCTTGATCGACGCCGGCATCCGCTCATTCAAGATCGAGGGCCGCTACAAGGACCTCGGCTACGTCAAGAACATCACCGGCCACTACCGGCGCGCGCTGGACCGGATCATCGAAGGCCGTGAACGCTTCCGCGCCTCGTCCTCCGGTCGCACCACCCTCTTCTTCACGCCGGACCCGGACAAGACCTTCCACCGCGGTACCACCGACTATTTCGTGAACGACCGCCAGACCGACATCGGCGCCTTCGATTCGCCGAAGTTCGTCGGCCTGCCCATCGGCACGGTGACCAGGATCGGCAACGGCTGGTTCGAGATGGAATCGACCGAGCCGCTGGCCAACGGCGACGGGCTGAACTACATGCACAAGCGCGAGGTGATCGGCGTGCCGGTGAACGTCGCGGAGAAGAAAGGCGAGGTCTGGCGCATCGAGCCGAACGTCGAGGTCTCCCAGTTGCCCGGCTTCAAGCCGGGCACGGCGATCAACCGCAACGGCGACCACGCTTGGGAAATGGCGCTGACGAAGAAGTCGGCCGAGCGGCGCATCGCCGTGGACATGCGGTTCGCCGAAACGGCTGAAGGCTTCGTGCTGACGCTGACCGACGAGGAAGGCGTATCGGCCGAGGCGCGCCTGGCTGCCGACAAGGCGCCGGCGACCAACCCGGACAAGGCCGAAGCGACGCTGCGCGAGAACCTCGGCAAGCTCGGCGCGACCTTGTTCGCCGCCCGCCGCATCGACCTCGACCTGAGCCAGCCGTGGTTCGTGCCGGCCTCGGCAGTGAACGGCCTGCGCCGCGACGCGGTGGCCGCGCTCGAAGCTGCCCGCACCGCCGCCTATGCGCGGCCGCCGCGCAAGGCGCCGGTCGAACCGCCGGCGCCCTACCCCGAGGAATCGCTGTCCTACCTCGCCAACATTTACAACGACAAGGCGCGCGCCTTCTACGCGAAGCACGGCGTCAGGCTGATGGACGCCGCCTTCGAGGCGCACGAGGAGGACGGCGAGGTGTCGCTGATGGTCACCAAGCACTGCCTGCGCTTCTCGTTCAACCTCTGCCCGAAGCAGGCCAAGGGCGTCACCGGCGTCCAGGGCCAGGTGCGCGCCGAACCGATGACGCTCGTTTCGGGCGGCGAGAAATACACGCTGCGCTTCGATTGCCGGCCGTGCGAGATGCACGTCGTCGGCAGGATGAAGAAACACATCCTGCAGTCGCCGCCGCCGAGCGCCGTGGCGCAGCCGCTGGTCTTCCACCGGCAGCGGCCGGGCGCGGACAGTTAATAGTGCGGCGGGATCTCGTCGCGCAGGCTGGGCGCGCCGCCGGCGGGAATCGCCTGCACCTGCCGCTGCAGGTCGGCGAGCTGGCGCTGCAGGGCCTCGATCTGCTCCTGCTGGCGGAAGACGGTGAGATTGAGCGTCTCGATCAGGTCCTCGGCGTACGAGAGCTTGATCTCCAGCTCGGTCAGGCGGGACTGGGATTCCGCAGGTTCCATGAAAACTCCTCGATGAAGCAGCGATTCTACGTCACGACGCGATGAGCAAGGACCACCGCCACAGCCTGTTCGAAGACGCCCAGGCGCTCGCCACCGGCACGCTGCTGTTCGCCTTCGCCGTCATGCTGCTGCGCCAGGCCGGCCTGCTCACCGGCGGCACCGCCGGCCTGACCTTCCTCGCGCACTACCTGAGCGAACTGCCGTTCGGACTGCTCTACTTCCTGATCAACATCCCGTTCTACGTCTTCGGCCTGCTCGCCCTCGGCCGCGCCTTCACGCTGAAGACCTTCTGCGCGGTGGCGCTGCTCTCCGCCTACAGCGAACTCTTGCCGCGCTGGGTCGCCATCGAGCGCATCGACCCGCGCTTCGCCGCCGTCCTCGGCGGCCTGCTCGCCGGCGCCAGCCTGCTCATGCTGATCCGCCACCAGGCCAGCCTCGGCGGCCTCGGCGTGCTCGCCATCTACCTGCAGAAGAAGCGCGGCTGGCGCGCTGGCACGGTGCAGATGCTGGCCGACGGCTTCATCGTCTGCGGCGCCTTTTTCGTCGTCGCCCCGGAAAAGGTCGCGCTGTCGGTGCTCGGCGCGGTAATGCTGAATCTGGTGCTGACGATCAACCACCGGCCGGGCCGCTACTTCGGGCAGTAGCCCCGGCGGCGCGGTTCAGCCGCGTGCCTTCAGCGTCCGCGGCGAGAATTCGAGCGTCGTCGTCGCGTCGCCGAGCCAGACGCGGCCATCCTGGATCGTGCATTGCAGGCGCATCGTGCGGCCGGCGAGCGCCGCCAGTCCGGCGCTGTCGTCGGCGTCGAGCGCGAGCACGACCAGTTTGTCGAGCGCCTTGAGCTTGCCCTCGTTCTGCTGCCACCAGATATCCGCGGCGCGACCGCCGTAGACCAGCAGCACCACCTCGTCGGCGCGGCCGCAGGCGCGGCGCAGGTCGCGCTCGTCGGGCAGGCCGACGTCGATCCAGCGGCGGATGGCGCCGGTCGGGTCGCGCTCGCACAGCGCCGGCTCGTCCTCGGTGGACAGGCCGCGGCCGAAGGCGAGGTCGTCGGCGGCGAACAGCGCGAAGGCAAGCAGGCGGACCATCAGCCGCTCGTCGGTTTCCGACGGATGGCGGGCGAGCGTCAGGCTGTAGCTCTGGTAGTGGTGCCGGTCGAGGTCGGAGACCTGCAGCTCGGCCTTGAAGACGGTGGATTTGAGGGCCATGGGCGGCGACGTCGCGAAAAAGGCGGCATTATCCCGCCTTGCCGGAGAAAGCCCAAGGCGCCCCCGTCCGGGCGCGGCCGCTCTGTTATGATCGGCGCATCGCCCGCACGTCCCGCCGACAGCCCGCACGCCTCCCCGCCATGCTCACCGAACGCAACCGCCTCCTCGCCCGCCTCGCCCTGATGCTGGCAGCCGGCTTCCTCGCCGTCAGCCTCGGCGCCTTCTGGGTCTCGCGCGACTCGCTGCGCAACAGCCTGATCGACGAAGCGCTGCCGCTGACCAGCGACAACATCTACTCCGAGATCCAGAAGGACATCCTGCGCCCGGTCTTCATCTCCTCGCTGATGGCCAACGACACCTTCCTGCGCGACTGGATCCTCTCCGGCGAGCAGGACATCGGCCAGCTCTCGCGCTACCTCCGCGAGATCAAGCAGAAGTACGGAACGCTGACCAGCTTCTTCGTCTCGGCGCGCAGCGCCAACTATTACCACATCGGCGGCGTGCTCAAGCAGGTACGCCCGGACGAGCCCCGCGACGCCTGGTTCTACCGCGTGCGCGACATGGCCGCGCCGTACGAACTGAACGTCGACCCGGATGCGGCGAACCGGGACCTGCGCACGATCTTCATCAACTACCGCGTCCTCGACTACAACGGCGGCTTCATCGGTGCTACCGGCGTCGGCCTGCCGCTCGGGCTGGTCGCCGAACAGATCGAGGCTTACGAGAAGCGCTTCCGCCGCCGCATCTATTTCCTCGACCATGCCGGGCGCGTCGTCCTCGCCTCCGCGACCTTCCGGCCGGAAGGCGCATCGATCCGCGAGATGCCCGGAATCGGCGACATCGCCGAGCGCATCCTGCAGCGCGAAGCGGCGCCGGCGCCGCTCGAATACGAACTGAACGGCGCCACCATCCTCGTCAATGCCCGCCACATCCCGGAACTCGACTGGCACCTGGTCGTCGAGCAGGGCGACAGCGAGGCGATCGGCCCGCTCCGCCGCGTCCTCGCCATCAACCTCGGCATCGCCGCACTGGTGACCGCACTTGTCCTCGCCACGGCGCTGTTCGCCATCAACCGCTACCAGCGGCGCCTGGAAGAGGCGGCGGCAACCGACCCGCTCACCGGCGCCCTCAACCGCCAGGCCTTCGACGTCGTCTTCAACCTCGCCCTGCGCGAGGCGCAGCGCAACGACCAGCCGCTGTCGGCAATCCTCATCGACATCGACCTGTTCAAGCAGGTGAACGACACGCACGGCCACCTGGCCGGCGACCGCGTCCTGCGCAGCGTCGCCGACATCGTCCGACAGCAGTTGCGCGACGCCGACGTGGTCGCCCGCTGGGGCGGCGAGGAATTCCTGGTCCTGCTCAAGGACTGCCCGCTGACCGGCGCCGTCGCCGTCGCCGACAAGCTGCGCGCCGCCGTCGCCGGCCACGAGTTCGGCCCGCTCGGCGCCGGCGGCCCGGCGCAGCGGCTGACCATCAGCCTCGGCGTCGGCACGCGCCTCGCCGGCGACACCGCCGAAACGCTTTTCTCGCGCGCCGACCGCGCCCTCTACCTGGCCAAGCGCAACGGCCGCAACCGTGTCGAGGCGGCCGAGGCATGATCCTGCAGCCGGTCGCGCTGCGCCGCTGCGCCTCGTGCGAGCGCTGGCAGGGGCCGCGCCAGGCGACCGACGACGGACAGGCGGTGCGCATTCCCGGCGAAGACAGCAGCGGCCTCTGCGCCGGCGGTCCGTGGGACGGCAGCGAACGCCGCGCCCGTGCCGCCTGCGGACGCTGGCTGCGCTGGCACGCCCTGCCGCCGACGGCATGAACGGCGCGGCCAAATCGCCGGCCGACTTGCCCTGCATCGGGAATTATTGATCGGTATCAAATCGGGCCGGATACAAGGTCCGATTTGACGGGCATAATCCACCATTGCCCGCCACGTCCACGGACAGCCCTCATGACAGCGATTCAGGAAGCGGCCCAGACCACCATATTGATCGTCGACGACACCCCGGAGAACCTCACCGTTCTCAGCGAGGTGCTGCAGCCGACCTGGCGCGTCCGCGCCGCCAACTCCGGCCGGCGGGCGCTGCAGATCGCCGCCGGCGAGCCGAAGCCGGACCTCATCCTGCTCGACGTGATGATGCCGGAGATGGACGGCTACGCCGTCCTCGACCGGCTGAAGGACGACCCGCAGACCGCCGAGATTCCGGTCATCTTCGTCACCGCGATGGACGCCACCGAGGACGAGGAGCACGGCCTCGACGCCGGCGCCGTCGACTACATCACCAAGCCGGTGCGGCCGGCCATCGTCCGCGCGCGCGTGCGCACGCACCTCGAACTGAAGCGGGCGAAAGCGCTGCTGCTCGACGAGAACCATCTGCTGGAAGCGGAAGTGGCGCGCCGCATGCGACAGAACCAGATCATCCAGGAAGTCAGCATCCATGCGCTGGCCCGCCTGGCCGAAACGCGCGACCCGGAAACCGGCAACCACCTGCGCCGCACGCAGGGCTACGTGCGCACGCTGGCCGAGGCGCTCAAGGACAATCCGCGCTTCTCCGACTACCTGCAGCCGCACACCATCGACCTGCTCGTCCGCTCGGCGCCGCTGCACGACATCGGCAAGGTCGGCATCCCCGACCACATCCTGCTCAAGCCGGGCAAGCTGACGCCGGAAGAATGGGACATCATGCAGACGCACGCCCGCCTCGGCAGCGACGCCATCGAGCGCGCCGAGCAGGACATCGAGGAAACGGTCGAATTCCTCGCCATCGCCAAGGAAATCGCCCACTACCACCACGAGAAATGGAACGGCAGCGGCTACCCGGACCGCCTCGCCGGCGACGCCATCCCGATCTCGGCACGGCTGATGGCGCTGGCCGATGTCTTCGACGCGCTCACCTGCCGGCGCGTCTACAAGCCGCCGATGCCGATCGCTGAGGCGCGTGCGATCATCGAGCGGGAACGCGGCCAGCACTTCGACCCGGACATCGTCGACGCCTTCGTCCGCTGCTTCGACACCTTCGCCGCGATCGCCCAGCGCTACGCCGACGACGACATGCTCTAACGCGGAACGACGGATGACGAACCCGAGCGAAAACGCTCCCTCCCCGAAGCCGGCGGTCTGGCCCGAAGTCGCCCGCGTCGTCGTCCCCTACCTGATTTTCGCCGGCCTCTGGATCCTTTTCTCCGATGCCGCCCTCGAACGCCTGGCCCCCGACCAGGCCACCCTCCTCCGCCTGCAGACCGTCAAGGGTGGGCTCTTCGTCGCCGTCACCGCCGGCCTCCTCGCGCTCCTCCTGCACCGCCTCGTCGTCCGCCTGCAGAGCGGCCAGCGCCAGCTGGCGGCAAGCGAGGCGCGCCTGCGCGGCCTGCTCGACGGCCTGCCCGACATGGTCTGGCTGAAGTCGCCGGAAGGCCGCTACCTCGAAATCACCGCCCGCGCCGCCCGCGTCTTCGACCGGCCGCCGGCGGCGGTGATCGGCCGCAGCGACCATGAGCTGCTGCCGCGCCAGGTCGCCGACGAACTGCGCGCCAACGACCTTGCCGCGATCGCGGCCGGCTGCGCACGCAGCAACGACGAATGGCTGACTTTCCCGCAGGACGGGCACCAGGAACTGCTGCGCGTGGTCAAGTCGCCGCTCTACGACGCCGACGGCAACCTCGTCGGCGTCCTCGGCATCGCCCACGACATCACCGCCATGCACGCCTCGCGGCAGGCCGAGCACCGGGCGCTGATCCGTGCCGAAACGGCTTTCCACGCCAGCCCGGCGGCCATCGTCCTGACGCGCATGGACGACGGCGGCTTCATCGAGGCCAACGACACCTTCGCCCGCCTCTTCGGCTGGCCGAAGGACGAACTAGGCGGGCGCAACGCCGGCGACATCGGCCTCTGGCCGAGCGAACAGGCGCGGCTCGCCTACCGGCTGGCGCTCTCCGCACGGGGCAGCCTCGCCGACTACGAAACGACGCTGGTCGACCGGCGCGGCCACCCGCACTTCGTCAGCATCAGCGCCAAGATCATCGAGATCGACGCGACGCCGCACCAGATCGCCTTCATCCTCGACATCACGCAGCGGATCAACGCCGAGCAGGAAGTACACAAGCTGCGCGAGCGTTTCACCAAGGCCTTTCAGGCGGCGCCGGTGGCGGCCTGCATCACCCGCCTGCGCGACGGCCTGCTGGTCGAAGTGAACGAGCAGCTGACGCGCGAATACGAATGGCCGCGCGAGGAGCTTCTCGGCAGGGCGACGGTCGAGGCCGGCCTGTGGGGCAACGCCGCCGACCGGGCGGCGATGGTCGCCGCCCTCCGCGACACCGGCATCGTCGAGAACTTCGAGAGCATCGGCGTTTCCCGCAACGGCCGCCGGCGCAACATCAGCCTGTCGGCGACGGTGATCTCCCTCGACAACGAGGCGCACCTCCTCGCCTACATCGTCGACATCACCGAAGCCTTCCGCGCCCGCCAGCTGGTCACCGGCCACAACCTGATCCTGCACGGCATCGCCGCCGACGCGCCACTGCCGCAGACGCTCGACGGCCTGACCCGGCTCGTCGAGAACCAGTTCGACGGCACCGCCGCCTCGATCCTCCTCCTCGACGACAGCGGCCGCCGCCTGCGCATCGGTGCCGCCGGCAGCCTGCCCGCCGACTACAACACCCTCGTCGACGGCCTGGAGATCGGCGAGAGCGCCGGCTCCTGCGGCACCGCCGCCTTCCGCGGCGAGCCGGTGGAAGTCGACGACATCGCCACTCATCCGCTGTGGTCCGGCTTCCGCGGCATCGCCCGCGATTTCGGTTTCGCCGCCTGCTGGTCGATGCCGGTGCTCGACCCGGAAGGCACCGTCCTCGGCACTTTCGCCATATACGCGCGGCGCCCGGGCGCGATGCCCGACGGCCTGCGACCGTTGCTCGAAACGCTCGCGCAGACCGCCGCCATCGCCATCCACCGCAAGCGTGCCGAAGCCGCGCTGCGCGCCAGCGAGCGGCGCTGGATCCTGGCGCTCGACGCCGCCGGCCATGGCGTCTGGGACTGGGACCTGCGCAACGACACCGTCTTCTTCTCCGACCGCTGGAAGTCGATGCTCGGCTACGCCCCGGACGAAATCCGCAACGACCTCGACGAATGGAAGTCGCGCGTCCATCCGGACGACCTGCCCGGCGCCATGGCGGTGATCGCCGCCCACCGGCGCGACGAGCAGCCGACCTACCGCAGCGAATACCGGATGCGCGACCGCGACGGACGCTGGAAATGGATCCTCGACCAGGGCATGGTCGTCGAATTCGACGCCGACAACGCCCCGACGCGGATGATCGGTACGCACACCGACATCGACGACTTCCGCGCCACCATCGACCAGCTGCAGCGCCTGCAGCTCGCCGTCGAACAGAGTTCGAACAGCATCGTCATCACCGACGCCGAAGGCACCATCCAGTACGTCAACGCCGCCTTCGTCGCCACCACCGGCTACAGCCGCGAAGAGGCCGTCGGCCGCCGCGCCGGCTTCCAGAAATCCGGGCAGACGCCGCCGGCCACCTACGCCTCGCTGTGGCAGACGCTGAAGCGCGGCGACAGCTGGCGCGGCGAATTCATCAACCGGCACAAGGACGGCACGCCGATCGTCTGCTTCGCCAGCATCTCGCCGGTGCGCCTCGCCGACGGCTCGGTCAGCCACTACCTGTCGGTGCAGGAGGACATCACCGAAAAGACGCGCGTCGCCAGCGAACTGGCGCAGCACCGGCACCACCTGGAAGAGCTGGTCGCTGCGCGCACCGCCGAGCTGGAGGAGGCGAACCGGCGCCTGCAGATCTCCGACACGCGCCTCAACGCCATGTTCGAGATGAGCCAGCAGGCAGCCTCGCTCGACGAGCGCGAGCTGCTGCAACTCGGCCTCGACGAGGCGGTCCGCCTGACCGGTAGCGAGATCGGCTACCTGCACCTGATGAACGAGGACCAGGAGACGATCCGCCTCTACCTCTGGTCGACCGGCACCGAGCGCTACTGCGCGGGCATCGACGACGCCCACTACCCGGTCTCGTCGGCCGGCATCTGGGCGGACACGGTGCGCACCCGGCAGCCGGTAATCCACAACGACTTCCCGGCACTGATCGCCGCCGACCTGCTGCGCAACGGGCTGCCGGAAGGGCACGCGCCGCTGCAGCGACACATGGGCGTGCCCGTCTTGGAGGGCGGCGAGGTCCGCCTGCTCATCGGCGTCGGCAACAAGGCCGCCGGCTACGATGAATCGGACGTACGCGAACTGCAGCTGATCGGCAACGACCTCTGGCGCATCGTCATGCGCCGCCGCGCGGAAGCCGCGCTGGCCGAGGCCAAGCGCGCCGCCGAGGCGGCCAGCCGGGCGAAGTCCGACTTCCTCGCCAACATGAGCCACGAGATCCGGACGCCGATGAACGCCATCATCGGCCTCACCCATCTCGCCTGCAACGAGGCCCGCGAACCGGCGCTGCGCGACCGGCTGCAGAAGGTGGCGACAGCGGCGCAGCACCTGCTCGGCGTCATCAACGACATCCTCGACCTGTCGAAGATCGAGGCCGGCCGCCTCTCGCTCGAAGCCACCGACTTCCAGCTCGCGCGCGTCCTCGACAACGTCGCCACGCTGGTCGCCGACAAGGTCGCCGAAAAGGGCCTGGCGCTGCGCTGCGAGGTCGCCCCGCAGCTACCGGCGACTGTGCGCGGCGACGCGCTGCGCCTCGGCCAGATCCTGATCAACTTCGTCAGCAACGCGATCAAGTTCACCGAGCGCGGCGGCATCGTCGTCCGCGTCGCCGTCGACAGCGCCGACGACGACGGCATCGTCGCCCGCTTCGAGGTCGAGGATACCGGCATCGGCATCGCGCCGGAGGTGCAGGAGCGCCTGTTCACCGCCTTCGAGCAGGCCGACGTATCGACCACCCGCCGCTTCGGCGGCACCGGCCTCGGGCTGGCCATCAGCCGCCACCTGGCAACGCTGATGGGCGGCACGGTCGGCCTGCAGAGCGCGCCGGGCGCCGGCAGCACCTTCTGGTTCACCGTCCGTCTCGGCCGCGGCCAGGCACCGGCGGCGGAGGCCGGCCGGCCGTCGGCGAGCAGCGAGGAAGCGGTCCGCCTCCTCGCCGCCGGCTACGGCGGCGCGCACCTCCTCCTCGTCGAGGACAATCCGATCAACCAGGAAGTCACCCTCGAACTGCTGCGCGGCGTCGGCCTCGGCGCCGACCTCGCCGCGAACGGCGCCGAAGCCGTCGAACGCTGCCGGCAGAAGGCCTACGACCTCATCCTGATGGACATGCAGATGCCGGTGATGGACGGCCTGGAAGCCACGCGGCAGATCCGCGCCCTGCCCGGCGGCCGCATGCCGATCGTGGCGATGACCGCCAACGCCTTCGGCGACGACCGCCGCCGCTGCCTGGAAGCCGGCATGAACGACCACGTCGCCAAGCCGGTCGATCCGGGCACCCTCTTCGCCGCACTGCTGCGCTGGCTGCCGCAGCGGACGAACGACGAACCGCAGCGCCTGCAGCCGGCGGTGGCGAGCGGCGCCGGCGACGACGATTTCCTCGCCCGCCTGCGCACCATCGGCGGCCTGGACGTCGGATTCGGGCTGCGCTCGGTGCGCGGGCGCAGCGCCAGCTACCGGCGACTGGTCCGCCTGTATGCCGAAACGCACGCCGCCGACGCCGAGGCACTGCACCGCCTCCTCGCCGCCGGCGACCTCGCTGCCGCCCGCCGCTGCGCGCATTCGCTCAAGGGCGCCGCCGCCACTCTCGGCGCCACCGACGTGCAGAAGCTCGCCAGCGAACTGGAGCAGCTGCTGAAACAGGGCGGCGATCCCCTGCACGTCGGCGAGCTGGTCGACCGCGTCGACTACCTCAACCGCTCGCTCTGCCGCGCGCTGCTCGACGCCGACTGCTGCGTCGAGGCGCCCGGCGACGCCGGCCGCCTCGACGTCGCCGCGGCGCGCGACTGCCTGCGCCGCCTGCACGCGCTGATCGGCGAGGACGACGTCCGTGCCGAGGCCTTGCTGCGCGAATCGCGCGAGCTGCTGCTGCCGCTCGCTGGCGACGACTACGCCACGCTCGCACACGCGCTCGCCCAGTTCGACTTCGAGGCGGCGCTGCGCATCCTGCGCGGCATCGAGGCGCGCCTGCCGGCGGAGAAGGCCGATGCCTGACAGCCTGCTCGCCAACGAGACACGCCGCCGCACGCTGCTGCGCCAGCTCGTCGGCACCTACCTGCTCGTCCTCGTCCTCATCGTCAGCGGCGGCGTCCTCCTCTTCCACGAGCAGACGCGGCAGGCGCGCGCGCAGATCGACGGCCAGCTGATGTCGATCGCCGAACTGAAGACCAGCCAGATCGAGCAGTGGCGCAACGAGCGCCTGTCGCATGCCAAGGTCCTCTCCGGCAACGCCATCTTCGCGCGCTCCGTCGAGGACTGGTTCGGCAACCCGAACCAGCGCGCCCGCCTGCGCCTGCGCGACTACTTCCTCAACCTCGAACGCCACTACGGCTACGCCAACGTCTTCCTGCTCGACACCGAGGGCCACGTCGCGCTGCGCCTCCACCCGTCGGCAGCGGCGCTGTCGCCGGACGTCGTCGACCTCGTGCGCGAGGCGCTCGCCCGCCGCGAGCCGCTGCACGGCAACCTGCACCAGTTCGCCGACGAACCGGCGCCGCACATCGACGTCGTCGCCCCGATCTTCGCCGGCGCCGACGAGGGCGGCCGCCCGCTCGGCGCCGTGCTGCTGCAGGCCGACCCGAACATCTTCCTCTACCCGCTGCTGAAATCCTGGCCGACGCCGACCGACTCCGGCGAAACGCTGCTCGTCGAGCGCCGCGGCGATCAGGTCGTCTATCTCAACGACCTCCGCCACGCCGAGAACAGCGCCATGAAGATGTTCCGGCCGATTACCGAGGACACGCTGCCGGCCGCCCGCGCCGTGCGCGGCGAGCGCGGCATCTTCTCCGGCCTCGACCACCGGCGCGTGCCGGTGATCGCAGCGCTGAAGCCGGTGCCCGGCACCACCTGGCACATGATCGCCAAGATCGACCGCGACGAGGCGCTGGCCACCAGCCAGACCATTTCCTGGCTGATCGTCACCATCACCGTCGGCGGCATGATCGGCGCCACCGCCTTCTTCGGCCTGCTCTGGCAGTCGATCGGCAAGCGCCAGTACCAGCAGCTGTTCAAGGCCGAGGCGGCCAACCGCGAACTGCGCGAACGCTTCAGCGTCGCCTTCAGCGTCAGCCCGGTGGCGCTGTCGATCACGCGCGTCGGCGACGGCCTGTTCATCGACGTGAACCAGCGCTACGCCGAGGATTTCGGCTGGACGCGCGACGAGCTGATCGGCCGCACGGCGGCCGACGTCCGGCTGTGGGCCGACCTCGCCGAGCGCGACCGCTGGATCGCGCAGCTGGAAACGGAAAAGAATCCGCCGCCGCTGCAGACCGCGTTCCGCCACCGCAGCGGTGAACTGCGCCAGGTCAGCATCTCCGGCGCCATCGCCCGGCTTGAGGGCGAACCGCTGCTGATCGCCTTCGTCAGCGACATGACCGAACTGCAACGCAACGCACGCGAGCTGGAGCAGCACCGCCACCACCTCGCCCGCCTCGTCGAGCAGCGTACCGCCGAACTGGCGCAGGCCAAGGACGAGGCGGAGTCGGCGAACCGCGCGAAGAGCGCCTTCCTCGCCAACATGAGCCACGAGATCCGGACGCCGATGAACGCCATCATCGGCCTGACCCACCTCGCCCGCCAGGACGCGCAGACGCCGGAACAGCAGGAGCGCCTGCGCAAGATCGGCGCCTCGGCGCAGCACCTGCTCGGCATCATCAACGACATCCTCGACCTGTCCAAGATCGAGGCCGACAAGATCACGCTGGAAATCCTCGACTTCGACACGGCGCAGGTCTTCGAGAACGTCGTCACGCTGCTCGCCGACAAGCTCGAAGCCAAGGGCCTCTGGCTGTCGCGCGAGATCGACCCGGCGCTGCCGGCGGTGCTGCGCGGCGATGCGCTGCGCATCGGCCAGGTCCTTGTGAACTACGTCAGCAACGCGCTCAAATTCACCGACCAGGGCGGCATCGCCATGCGTGCCCGCATCGTCGAAAGCGGCAGCGACAGCCTGCTCGTGCGCTTCGAGGTCGAGGATACCGGCATCGGCATCGCACCGGAGGTCATGCCGCGCCTGTTCCGCGCCTTCGAACAGGCCGACAGCTCGACCACCCGCAACTTCGGCGGCACCGGCCTCGGCCTGGCGATCAGCGCCCGCCTCGCCCGCCTGATGGGCGGCGACGTCGGCGTCGCCTCGGCGCAGGGCAAGGGCAGCACTTTCTGGTTCACCGCCCGCCTGCAGAAGGGCCGCGGCAGCGTCACCGTCACCGCCGGCGGCGCGCGCCACAACATCGACCGCCTGCTCGCGCAGCGCGCCTACGGCCGCCGCGTGCTGCTCGTCGAGGACAACGTCGTGAACCAGGAAGTCGCCATCGGCCTGCTGCGCGGCGTCGGTTTCCAGGTCGACCTCGCCGAGAACGGCCAGGAAGCGCTCGACCGCACCCGCGCGGACACCTACGACCTGATCCTGATGGACATGCAGATGCCGGTGATGGACGGCCTGCAGGCCACCCGCGCCATCCGCGCACAGCCGGGCGGCGACAGCGTGCCGATCCTGGCGATGACCGCCAACGCCTTCGACGAGGACCGCCGCCGCTGCGCCGAGGCGGGCATGAACGACCACCTGCCGAAACCGTTCGAACCGGTCCAGCTCTATGAACTGCTGCTGCGCTGGCTGCCCGAGGCCGCCGGCGACGATGCCGTGCCGGCCATGCCGGCGGCGGCCGAGGAAACGGCCGCCGGCGCACCGCAGAAACTGCCGGCCATCGCCGGTATCGACACCCGCCAGGGCATCCGCAACGTCGGCGGCCGCATCGAGGTCTACGCCCGCCTGCTCGGCACCTTCGCCGAGCGCCACGGCAACGACATGGACCTGCTGCGCGAACAGCTCGCCGTCGGCGACCGCGAGACCGCCCGGCGTACCGCGCACAGTCTGAAGGGCGCCGCCGCCTCGCTCGGCCTGACCCAGCTGCACGGCGCCAGCGCCAACCTCGAACAGGCCATCGCCGGCGACGAGCCGGGCGGCACCGTCGGCGCCCTCGCCGCCACCGCCGAGGTGCATCTCGACGAAGCCTGCGCGGCGATTCTCGCGCTGCGCACCGCCGGCGACGACGACGCGGCGCCGGCGGCCGGCGACCCGGCGCAGGCCGGCCGCCTCCTCGACGAGCTTGACCGCCTGCTCGCCGACGACGATCCGCGCGCCACCAGCCACCTGCAGACGCATGCCGCGCCGCTGCGCGCCGCCCTCGGCAGCCGTTTCGGCGCCCTGCGCGTCCAGGTATCCGATTTCGACTTCGTCGCCGCCCTCACCACCCTGCGCGAGGCCCGCGCCGCATCGCCCCAAGCGGAGGAACGCTGAAATGCCGTTGATGCAATGGAACGAACACTTCGCCACCGGCGTCGCCATCATCGACGAACAGCACCAGTGGCTGATCGACCTGGTGAACGCCACGGCGCCGGTGCTCGCGCTCAACTACCAGCGCCACCACGAGCGCGCCGACGACCTCCTCGACCAGCTGGTCAACTACGCCGCCTTCCATTTCCAGACCGAAGACCGGCTGATGCGCGCCTACGCCATCGACGCCCGCCACGAGACGCAGCACCAGGAATCGCACGCCCGCTTCGCCGCCGACGTCGCGCGCATGCGCGACCAGTACAAGGCCGGCGACGCGCCGACCGGCGGCAAGCTGCTTACCTTCCTCGCCAACTGGCTGATCTACCACATCCTGGGCGAGGATCAGGCACTCGCCCGCCAGATACGCGCCATCGATGCCGGCCAGCAGCCGCAGGAAGCCTTCGAGCGCGCCGAAGGCGCCCGCCGCGACCCGACGCACGAGGCCCTGACGCAGGCCCTGATCGACGCCTACACGCTGATGACGGAGCAGAACCGCAACCTGATGGAGAACAACCGGGAGCTGGAACGCCACCGCCACCGGCTGGAGGATCTGGTCGACGCGCGCACCGCCGACCTCGCGCGCGCCCTCGACGCGGCAGAGGCCGCCAACCGGGCGCGCAGCAGCTTCATCGCCAACATGAGCCACGAGATCCGCACGCCGATGAACGCCATCGTCGGCATCACCTGGGCGCTCAAGCAGAACACCGTCGACCCGGCGCAGCTGACCCGCCTCAACCAGGTCGGCGAGGCGACGCAGCAACTGCTGGCGATCATCAACGACCTGCTCGACATGGCGCGCATCGAGTCCGACCGGCTGACGCTGGCGCCGCTCGACTTCGATCCCGACAGGGTGCTGCACGAAGTGGTCGGCGGCATCGCCGACAAAGCCGCGGCGAAGGGGCTGCACGTCACGCTGGACAGCGACGGCCTGCCGCCGCTGCTGCGCGGCGACCCGGTGCGGCTCGGCCAGATCCTCGCCAACTACGCGAGCAACGCCGTCAAATTCACCGAGAAGGGCCACGTCGCCATCCGCGCCCGCCCGCTGCCCGGCGGCAACGGCCACCTGCGCCTGCGCTTCGAGATCGAGGACACCGGCATCGGCATCGACGCCGAAGCGCTGCCGCGCCTGTTCCAGCCCTTCGAGCAAGCCGACGCGTCGTCGACGCGGCGCCACGGCGGCACCGGCCTCGGCCTGGCGATCAGCCGCCGCCTCGCGGAAATGATGGGCGGCAGCACCGGCGCCAGCAGCGTCCCCGGCAAGGGCAGCCTGTTCTGGCTGGAGCTGCCGTTTGAAGCGGCGCAGGCGTCGGCCGACGTCCGCCCGCCGGTATCCCCGGCGGCAGCGACGGTAGCGCTACCCGGCGCATGGAACGGTCCGGATGCCAGCGACCGCGAAACGCTGCGGCGCATCGCCGCCCTGCTTGCCGACGACGACGTACAGGCGATCCCGCTCTGGCGGGAATTCGCCAACCGCCTGTCGGCCCACCTCGACCGGCAACTGCCGTCGTTCGAGGCGGCGCTTACCGCCTACGATTTCGCCGCGGCGCATGCGCTGCTGCGCCAGATCATCGACGACGGCAGCGAAAGCGCCGACGTCGTGGCTGCCGCGCCGGGCGGCGCCTGATCAGTCGGCCGGCGGCGCTTCGGCGGCCGGCACGGCGCTGCCGCGCGCGCTGCGTCGCTGCGGCGTTTCCAGGCTGATGCGGCCGAGCGTGCCGTTGCGGTAATCGGTGAGCAGGATCGCCGCCGCCTTCTCCAGGTCGAATTCGCCGCCACGGCCCTTGATCAGGCAACCGCGCTTCTTCGCGACCCCTTCCAGCACCGCCGGTGCGTCGATGCCGTCGACGGCGAAGCCGTAGCGTGCCGTGAGCAGTGCCGGATAGTGCGCGAGCAGGAAGCCGGCCAGCCAGGTCGCCACCTCCTCGTCGATGTAGGCGTTGGTGCCCACCGCGTGGCTGGCGGCGAGCATCAGCCCGTCCTCCGGGTGCGCGATCTTCGGCCACAGCATGCCCGGCGTGTCGTAGAGCGTCAGCCGCGAACTGACGTCGATGCGCTGCTGGCTCTTGGTCACCGCCGGCTGGTCGCCGACCGCCGCCACCTTCTTCTTCACCAGCGCGTTCATCAGCGTCGACTTGCCGACGTTGGGGATGCCCATGATCATCAGCCGCAGCGGTTTCAGCGCGCTGTCGCGGTGCGGCGCCAGCTGCTGGCACAGCGACGGCACGCGCGCCGCGTCGCCCGCCTTCTTGCACGAAATGGCCACCGCCTTGATGCCGGGCTGTGCGTTATAGAAGTCGAGCCAGGCCTTGGTCGCCGCCGGGTCGGCCATGTCGGCCTTGTTCAGCAGCTTCAGGAACGGCCGCTGGCGGAAGGCGCGCAGCTCGTGGATCATCGGGTTGGAGGACGCCGCCGGCAGGCGCGCATCGACCACCTCGACAACGACGTCGGCAACCGCCAGCGTCTCCGCCGCCTTCTTGCGGGCCTGGGTCATGTGGCCGGGGAACCATTGGATCGACATCGGTCTTCCCTATCGAATGCTTGTCTGTATTATCGCAGGTCGCCAAAAACGGAATCACACGGAAACCGCACCATGCACATCTGGGTCGATGCCGACGCCTGTCCCGCCGTCATCAAGGAAATCCTCTACCGCGTCGCCGAGCGCACCGGACTGCCGGTGACGCTGGTCGCCAACCAGTGGCTGAAGACGCCGCCCTACCCGAGCCTGCGCTCGGTGCAGGTGCCGAAGGGCTTCGACGTCGCCGACAATCACATCGTCGACCAGGCGCAGCCCGGCGACCTCGTCGTCACCGCCGACATCCCGCTCGCCGCGGCGGTGGTCGACAAGGGCGCCACCGCCATCAACCCGCGCGGCGAGCGCTACACCGCCGAGAACATCCGGCAGGCGCTGGACATGCGCAACTTCATGGAAAGCCTGAGGAGCAGCGGCGTCGAAACCGGCGGCCCGCCGGCCTTCTCGCACGCCGACCGGCAGGCCTTCGCCAACCAGCTCGACCGGCTGCTGGCGAAGCGCCCCTGAACCTGAAATGCAGCTGGCAGTTCGCTGGCGAGGCGCCGCCGATGCCCCGAAGGAAATCCCCTCGGGGGACGCAGACAGTACGATTGGTACGGCAAGGAGGCGCAACGAAGCCAGCGGGCTGCCGGCTGCATTTCACGCGACTTCGCGAGCTTCGAGGAACTGAAGCTTCGGGTACTTCTCTTTCACCATGTTCAGGTAGACGTTGTTCGGCGCGAGGTACACCGGGTCGTCCGCCCCGTCGAGCGCGACGTTGGCGCTGTAGCGCTCCGACAGCTGCCGCAGCTCGCCCTCGTCGCCCTGGATCCAGCGCGCCGTCGAGCAGTTGTAGTGCTCGAAGATCACCTGCACGCCGTATTCGTGCTCCAGCCGGTGCGCTACCACGTCGAACTGCAGCGTGCCGACGGCGCCGAGGATCAGGTCGCTGCCCGATACCGGCCGGAACAGCTGCGTCGCCCCTTCTTCAGCCAATTGTTGAAGACCTTTCTGCAGCTGCTTGATCTTCAATGGGTTTGCAATCCGCGCCAAACGGAAATGCTCGGGCGCGAACGACGGGATGCCGGTGAAGCGCAGGTCCTCGCCTTCGGTAAACGTCTCGCCGAGGCGGATCGTGCCGTGGTTCGGAATGCCGAGGATGTCGCCGGGAAAAGCCTCGTCGGTCGTACTGCGGTCGCGCGCCATGAAGGTGATCGCGTTGTTCACCGAGATAGTCTTGCCGCCGGCCACCTGCTTGACCTTCATGCCGCGCTCGAAGCGACCCGAGCAGACGCGCAGGAAAGCGATCCGGTCGCGGTGCTTGGGGTCCATGTTGGCCTGGATCTTGAACACGAAGCCGGAGAACTTCGCCTCGTTCGGCGCCACGCTGCCGGCCTCGCCGCCGCGCAGCGCCGGCCGCGCCAGCGGCGCCGGCGACAGCTCGACGACGGCATCGAGCAGCGACTGCACGCCGAAGTTGTTCACCGCCGAGCCGAAGAAGACCGGCGTCTGCTTGCCGGCCAGATACTTCTTGGCGCAGAAGGCGTGCGAAGCGCCGCGCACCAGTTCGATGTCGGTGCGCAGCTCGTCGGCCTGCGTGCCGATCAGCTCGTCGAGGCGCGGGTTGTCGATGCCCTGGATCGTCTCCGAGGTGCCCTTCTCGGCCTGCGGGTCGAAGAAGCTGATGGTGTCGTCGTAGAGGTGATAGACGCCGCGGAAGCGCTTGCCCATGCCGATCGGCCAGGTCATCGGCGCGCATTCGATGCCGAGCACCGACTCGATCTCGTCCAAGAGGTCGATCGGCTCCTTGCCCTCGCGGTCGAGCTTGTTGATGAAGGTCAGGATCGGCGTGTCGCGCATGCGGCAGACGTTCAGGAGCTTGATCGTCTGCGCCTCGACGCCGTTCACCGAGTCGATCACCATCACCGCCGAGTCGACGGCGGTCAGCGTGCGGTAGGTGTCTTCCGAGAAATCCTCGTGGCCCGGGGTGTCGAGCAGGTTCACCATGCACTCGCGGTACGGAAACTGCATCACCGACGAGGTCACCGAGATACCGCGCTGCTTTTCCAGCTCCATCCAGTCCGAGGTGGCGTGGCGCGAAGCCTTGCGCGCGCGGACTTCGCCGGCGACCTGGATGGCGCCGCCGAACCACAGCAGCTTTTCGGTCAGCGTCGTCTTGCCGGCGTCCGGGTGGGAAATGATGGCGAAGGTGCGGCGGCGGGAAATTTCGTTGTCGAGGGCGGTCACGGCGGGACTTCTTGGAGAAAAAGGGAACGATCTGGATCGAGGGCCGCGATTATACCTGTCCGTGCGACTAAACCACGGATTAATAAGGCTCCACGCCCGGAAAAAGGTGCATAATGCGCCGCCGGGCCGCGTGCCTGGCCCGGCCTCTCTGCCGCCCCATTCGAAAGCTCCCCCCATGCGCTCCATCTACGACGTCGACGTCCTTCTCCTCCTCGCCACGATGCTGGCTGCCAAGCGGCGGCCGGCCGACCTGACCGGCATCGTCGCCGCCGCCGAACTCGCTCAGGGACTGCAAGGCACGCTGCCCGGCGCAGCCAAGCTCAGGGCCGCCTTCTCGCGGCTGGCGACGAACGGGCTGGTGTGCACCGCCGGCGACGGCTTCGCGCTGACCGCCGCCGCCGAGGAGATCGTCGCCGGCGCGTCGCGCAAGGCCACCCACGCCGAGCGTCTCGCCGGCATCCGCGAAAAGCTCGCCGACTACACGCCGGCCGACGGCCACGCCGACATCGCAGTCGCCGACGAAGCCTGGAACGCCGCCATCGCCGAACACCGGGCTTCCGCCGCAGGCGCCGGCAAGAACCTGCTGGTGCCGAAGCCGAAGAGCGACGACGACGAGCGCAAGCGCCCGGGGAAAGGTCCGGCAAGGTTTCCCGGGAAAGGCCCGGCGAAAAATCCGGGAAGCCGTCCGCGCAAGCCGCTGCCGGCCCGCCGGAACAAATCTTGAGCCACGCCATGCAGGCCACCGATTCCGGCCATCCGCCGCCGGCCGACGCCGCCCGCCCGGCCTTCGACGATCTGCCGCTGCACCCGCGCCTGCATGAGACGCTGAAGCAGCTCGGCTACCAGACGATGACGCCGATCCAGGCCGCCAGCCTGCCGCTGACGCTGGCCGGCCGCGACCTGATCGCGCAGGCCAAGACCGGCAGCGGCAAGACCGCCGCCTTCGCGCTGCCGCTGCTGACCAGCCTCAACCCACGCCGCTTCGCCGTGCAGGCGCTGGTCCTCTGCCCGACGCGCGAACTGGCCGAGCAGGTGGCCAAGGAAATCCGCCGGCTGGCCCGCTTCACCGACAACATCAAGGTGCTGTCGCTGGTCGGCGGCACGCCGATCGGCCCGCAGCGCGCCAGCCTCGAACACGGCGCGCACATCGTCGTCGGCACGCCGGGGCGCATCCTCGACCACCTCGAACGCGGCAGCCTCGATCTCGACGCGGTGAACACGCTGGTCCTCGACGAAGCCGACCGCATGCTCGACATGGGCTTCCACGACGACATCGTCTACGTCGCGCAGCAATGCCCGCTGCAGCGGCAGACGCTGCTGTTCTCGGCCACCTACCCGGCGGGCATCGCCGAACTGGCGCAGCGTTTCCTCGACCGGCCGGAAGAGGTCAAGCTGGCCGAGCAGCATTCCGGCAGCAAGATCCGCCAACGCTTCTACGAGGTGAAGCACGAGGAACGGCTGGCGGCCGTCGCCACGCTGCTCAAACACTACCGCCCGGTCAGCACGCTCGCCTTCTGCAACACCCGGCAGCAGTGCCGCGATCTGGTCGAACTGCTGCAGGCGCAAGGTTTCCACGCGCTGACGCTGCACGGCGACATGGAGCAGCGCGAACGCGACCAGGTGCTGATCCAGTTCGCCAACCGCAGCTGCTCGGTGCTGGTCGCCACCGACGTCGCCGCGCGTGGCCTCGACATCGCGCAACTGGAAGCGGTCATCAACGTCGACGTGACGCCGGACCCCGAGGTCCACACCCACCGTATCGGCCGCACCGGCCGCGCCGACGAGGACGGCTGGGCACTCAGCCTGTGCAGCCCGCGCGACCGGCGCCGCGTCGACACCATCGCCCACGTCACCGGCATCGCCCCCGAGTGGCACACGCTCGGTTCGCTGCAGGGCGGCGACGAGACACCGTTGGTACCGCCGATGGTGACGCTGCAGATCCTCGGCGGCCGCAAGGAAAAGATCCGCCCGGGCGACGTACTCGGCGCGCTCACCGCCGAACTGCCGGGCAGCCGCCAGTTCACGCGCGAGCAGGTCGGCAAAATTACCGTCACCGAGCAATCGACCTACGTCGCCGTCGCCCGCGACATGGCCGCCGACGCCGTGCACAAGCTGGCCACCGGCAAGGTCAAGGGCAAGCAGGTGAAGGTGCGGGCGCTGGAGGACTGAGCGGCCCGCAGCCGCCGGCAGGCGGCTTCAGCGGTACTGCGCGGCGGTGATGAACTGGCTGAACGCCTCGCACCAGACGATCACCGTCGTGTAGGCCGACACGTCGACCGTCTCCGGCACGGCGACAACGAAATTCTCGAAGGTGCGCACGTCGCCGACGCGCGCCATGCGCGGCTTCAGCCGGGCGAAATCGGCCTCGGTCTCGACGAATTCCGGCGACAGGTAGAGCTTGTAGTCCGGCCCCGGCGCCAGCTTCCCGAGCAACGCGATGCTGCGCCGGCCGACCGAAACCTTCCCCTCGCCCCAGTGCAGCGGATCGCTGTCCTTCAGGTCGCGGCGGAATTCGCCGCGATACAGCGTATCGACCGCGAGTGCCTCGTCAGCAGTCGGCGCCGGCGGCGCGGTCAGGATAGGCAGCAGGTAGATGCCGAGCGCGAAACCGGATGCGACGGCGACGAGGTGCGAGACGATGAGGAGCGGCAGTTTCTTCATGGCGGGAAAACACGGAATTCGACCGGACTCACCGTTCCGGCAAGTTATTGGAAAGAAAATTCCCTCCCGCGTTCCCGGTTTTCGTTACAGGCTGAAATGGAGCGCAGGAGCGGATCCTGCACGGCAGCAAATCACCACCTCCCCGTAGAAAAATGCCAAAGCAATATGCTAGCATCCTCATCGATTCGGCATTTTACGAACAGGGGAGACACATGACGCTTTATGAAATTCTCGGCATTGAGCAGAGTGCGACAACCATACAGGTCGATGCCGCATACCGTGCCTTCCAGGCAAGGCTGAAAGCCAATGTTGCTGGCTTGAGCAACAACGAAGTGGAAACACAGCTTCTCGCGGTGAAGGAAGCCTACGCCACCCTGTCGAATCCCATCCTGCGCCAACGTTACGACCTGAAACTCGCCGGCGCAACGAGCGCAGCACAGCCTACCATCACGGTTTATGAACCCCGGCATGCGCAAGGATCGAGCCTCGCCAAAATCGCACTGATCGGCACCCTTGCCCTTGCCGCCATCTATGTCTACAGCGAAAAGGCCAAGGAACGCGAAAAGTTGCGCATCGAACATGAACACCAGGTTCAGATGAAGGCTGCGCAAATCGCCGAGGAAAAGCAGAAGCAGAGCGCACGAATCCAGGATCAACTCATGGAGCGATCGAGCGCCAATTCCGAATTGCAGCAACACCGAGCGGCAGTTGCGCAATATGAGCGCGAGAGCGCCCAGCGCCAGCAGCAGGAACTCCTGCAGCGCCGGCAGGAACTCGCACAGCAACAGCAAGAGCAACGGGAAGAAGCAAACCGCCGCCGGCAAGAACAGCTTGCGCAACAGCAACGGCTGCAAAACGAGAAACGCTATCTGCAGCAACTCGAACGCGAGCGCTATGGCAAGGTAATCACTTATTGAACGTCCAAGGCGGACGACGAAACAACAAGCAGCGCCGTCCGCTCAGAACAGCGTCTCCCGGTAGCGCACCTGCCCATCGAGCAGGACCGCCACGATCCCCGCCTTGCCGCGCCCGTCCACCGCCGCCAGGATGGACACCTTCTCGCCGCCCTGCGGCCGCTCGATCTGCCGGCCGGTGCCTTCCTGCACGTAGTACTGCTCGATGCCGTAACGCACCTGCAGCGTCCGCCGCCTGACCGACTTGTTCGTCGCGCGGTCCCATTCGTGATCGGACACGTACAGCACCTCGCCCTTAAGCGCGAGCAGGTCCGCCGGCACCGCCGCGCGCGTCCGGTGCACCGACACCGCCTTCACCCCCGCCGGGTCGGGCCGCAGCGCCACCCAGACGGTGTCGTGACGGGCGAACTCCTGGTCGCCGCCAACCGCTTCGTCGCCGTCGAGGCGCAGCCGGCTGATCGAGTAATTGAGGCGGGCGTAGTCGCCCATGAACAGCGAACGCGGATCGACCGGCTCGGTCTGCAGCACGACCTGCGTGCCGGTGTTCAGCGTCCACTGCTTGTCGGCGATCATCGCCGCCAGCGCGGCAACCTGCGCGGCGGCAAGCAGCACAATCTTCAGCCACAGTTTCATGCCTGTCCCCTCCCCTCGCCGATGTCGCGCAGCAGCGCCCGCCGCCGCCGCTCCAGCCAGCCGCCGCCGGCGAGCAGCAGGATGCCGCCGGCCATGAAGAACAGCGAACGGTCGAAGAGCGTCCAGAAGGTATCGAAGTAGCGCGCCGCAACCCACAGCGAGAAGCCGGCAAAGGCGCGGTTCACCAGCGCGCGGTCGGCGCGGCGGATGCCGAGGTCGCCGACCCAGTAGAGGATGCCAAGGAAGAGCGCGTTCCAGAACAGCGCCGGCACGCCGCCCGTGCGCGGCACGACGACCTCGACGGCGAGCAGCGCGGCGAAGCCGGCCGCCAGCGCGACGCCGAGGCTGCGGCGCGGCGCCGGCAGTTCGCTCGCCTGCACCATGCGTAGCACGCCAAGGGCATAGACGGCGGCGACGCCGGCCAGCGCGACCAGCCACGGCATCTGCGGCCCGGCCGCCGGTTTCAGGCGCGCGCCGAAATCGGGAAAGGTGAAGACGAAGGCGCCGGCCAGCGCGGCGAGCAGAAAGTCGCCGCGCACGGCGCGCGCGAACGGATGCGGGCTCGCCTGCGCCAGCGCCCACAGGCCGGCGACGCCGAGCAGCTGCAGCGCAAACAGGCGCAGATGCGAGGCGGTGTCCCAGAACGGCCCGGCCCACGATTGCGCGTGCCAGCCGGCCAGCCAGAGCAGCAGCACGCCGCCCCAGCCGCGCGCGGCCAGCGGCCAGTCGTGGCGCAGCAGCGGCGCGGCGGCGAGCGCGAGGAAGCCGGCCAGCGGCCAGTTCATCGCGCGGTAGTCGAATTGCTCGGTCCACGTCCAGATGGCGGCCAGCGCCAGCGCCAGCACCAGCGCCGGCTGCGAGGCGAACAGCCAGGCCGTGACGAGGCCGCCGAGCGCCCACAGCGCGATGCCGTCCGGGAAATGTGCGTCGATGTGGTAGATCTGGCCGACCAGCATGATCGCCGCGCCGAAGAAGAGCACCGACAGCAGCACCATGCCCTGCGCCAGCTTCGGCATGCCGCCGCGCGTCTGGCAGAAGCCGTTGCCGGCATGGGCGGCGAGCAGCGCGGCGAAGACGGCGGCGAG
>JANJTW010000222.1 GCA_024710925.1 Rhodocyclaceae bacterium
AAGCAGCCGACCAGCCGTACCCATTTCTGCAATTCTCGCGTTCGCATCGCCGTCTCCTGTTCGGTCCATACAGGAGTCCAGTGTCGGCTTCCGCAGGCTCAGGGCGTGAGCCATCATCAGCCGATGCGAACAGAGCCTTTCTTTTGGGCGGGAGCGTTGCAGGGGGCCACAAAGCCTGTCCGCTTTTCGACAGCCCAATGAAATGCTTGCGCTGTACCGGATTCCTGAACCCGGGGCGCGAATCCAGTGTTGTTGTTGCAGAAAATCGGGTGACGGGTTGCCGCTGAGTGATTAGAATGTCAATTCATTTGTCTATTCATATTCCTATTCAAATCCATGGCCCGACATTCCGACACGATTCGCCGGCTGCTCGCCAAAGGGCCGGCGACATCCCGGCAACTCGTTGAATATGCGGGGATCAGTCAGCCAACGGCGTCGCGTGCGCTGGCTTCCTTGGGCAACGAGGTGGTTCGGATCGGGACCGGTTCCGCTATTCGTTATGCGCTGCGGGACACCGCTCGTGGCTTCGCGTCGGCCCCGGTTTTTCGCGTTGGCGATGAGGGAACGATCCGGGCGCTGGGCGAACTCGTTCCGGTCCGCCCGGACGGGTTCGTCATGCTGCAGGCCGATGGCCTGACGTTGCATAGCGATGGACTGCCGTGGTGGCTGTTTGACATGCGGCCGCAGGGCTATCTCGGCCGGGCCTACGCAGCGACCCATGCGGCCGCGCTCGGCTTGCCGGCAAACCCGGAACATTGGGGCGACACCGACGTCATCCGTGCGCTTCTGGCGCAGGGCCATGATGCCGTCGGCAACCTGCTGATCGGCGAACTGGCACGCGACCGCTTCGTCGACATGCCGGCACCGTCTCCGGTCGATCGGGCGACCGATTTTCCGGGGCTGGCGCGTGCCGCCGGTGCCGGAGAGCTTCCCGGCTCGTCTGCCGGGGGCGAGCAGCCGAAGTTCTGCACGTATACGGAGCGTGGCTATGTGCTGGTGAAGTTTTCGGCGCCGGACGACAACCCCGTCAGCGAGCGCTGGCGCGACCTCCTGCTCGCCGAACATCTGGCGCTTTCGCTGTTCGGCGTCGAAACCGGGGTTTTCGATTTCGGCGGTCAGCGATTCCTGGAAGTGCCGCGCTTCGACCGCATCGGTCAGTTCGGTCGCATTGGCGTGTTTTCCCTGCGCGCGCTCGATGCGGAATTCGTCGGCGATGCGGCCGCGCCCTGGCCGGTGCTGGTCGGCCGCCTTGCCGCCGATGGCCATGTCGATGCGGATGCCGTCGCCGGCGCCGCGCTGCGTTGGGCATTCGGAACGCTGATCGGCAACACCGACATGCACGCCGGCAACCTGTCGTTCGTCAGCCGTCACGGCCGTCCGTATCAGCTCGCGCCGGCTTACGACGTGCTGCCGATGGGGTTCGCCCCGAGAAGCGGCGGCGCCATCGTCGATACCCTCCCGCCGGCCTCGCTACCCGCTGCGGTCGACGCCGAAACCTGGCGCGAGGCGCTGCAGTTGGCGGAAAGATTTTTTGCCATTCTCAGCGATTGCGCTGGCTTCTCCGGCCGCTTCGTTCCCTGCATCGCGGCGATACGCCGGCACATCGACGAGGCCGCTGCCCGCATCGCCCGCTTGGGATGAATCCTCATCCGGCGATGCGATTCCCGCCATCCAGTGCGACAATCCCCGCCGGTGGATTTCGACTGGTGAACTGGCGAAGGGGTATCGGCTTTGGAAGCGGTGGCGGTAATCGACTTTGAAACAACGGGCCTGTCTCCGGCGCAGGGCGACCGCGCGACGGAGATCGCCGTCGTCATCCTGCGCGACGGCGAGGTGGTGGACCGCTACCAGAGCCTGATGAATGCGGGCGTGCGCATTCCGTCGTACATCGAGGCGCTGACCGGGATCTCGGATGCGATGATCCGCGCGGCGCCGCCGGTGGCGGAGGTGATGCGCGAAGCTGCGGCGTTCGTCGGCGATACGCCGCTGGTCGCTCACAACGCGTCGTTCGACTGCAAGTTCTGGGATGCCGAGCTGGCGCGCGTCGGCGTCACCCGGCGCCAGGAGTTCGCCTGTTCGCTGCTGCTGTCCCGCCGCCTGCTGCCGCAGGCGCCCAGCCACAAGCTCGGCGCCCTGGTCGAGTTCGCCAGGCTACCGGTGGCCGGGCGCTATCACCGGGCGCTGGCCGATGCGGAGATGGCGGCGAGCCTGCTTTGCCACCTGGAGACGGAACTGCGCTGCCGGCACCGGGTCGGCGACGTGTCGCACGCGTTCCTGCGCAAGCTCCAGAGCGTGCCGAAGAACAAGCTGGCGCAGTGCCTCGACGCGCACCGGCAAGCCCGTTAGCGCGCTTCCTTCAGCGACGGCAACCGGGGGCCGGCCGCGTGCGCGGCTCCCGGCCGGCAACATGTCTTCGCCGGTACGCCGGCGCGGAGGGGGGCGGGCAGGGAATCGAATCGGGGAATCAGGGCTTCGTGCGCCGACGATGCGAGGTCACTTCGGCGCCGCGTCGGGGTGGTCGTCCTCGTCCGACGCCCGCAGCCACCAGAGGAGGTCGCTGCCTTGCAGCGGCGTCGGCAGCATCTGGTTTTTCGTCCAGCGGAAAACGGGACCGCCCGGCATGTAGCGGGCCAGTACCTCTTCCCTGGACGTGACGGCAAAGAACGGCCAGCCGGAACGAATGGCGGTACGGATCTGGTCATCGGTCATGGCGGTTTCCTCTTCGGGCGGGCGCATTCATCGGGATTCGGGGGCAGGAAAAGTATAGTGCAGCAGACGGCGCAGGCCGCTGCTTGCGTTGCTGCCCCTGATTCCTCAGCTCCAGCGTTTGCCGCGTTTCGGACCGTTGCCGTGGTTTTTGACCGAGCCGCCGGCATCGAGGCATTCCTTGCGGTCGACGGGCCGCCTGAAACTGCAGTCGAGGGCGATTTCGTCGGACTTGTCCTTTCGACCGATCTTGCTGTAGAACTCTTTCAGCGTCGGTCTGAGCGAGGGGGCATGGTTAAAGCGTTGATACCCCTGCTCCATGATCTGCGCTGCCCTGTCCTGTCTGCCTTGTCGTAACTCATCCTGCGCCTCGAATTCGTACAGCTGCCACACCGGTTCCTTGATGCTGCGGAGACGTTCCCTGGTTTTTGAATGGCCGCGGCTGTCCCCCGCTGCCTCTTGTGCTTTCAGGAGTACCAGCAAGGTATAGGGATGACCGTCGGTCGGCGCCTTGGCCGCCTTCTGCGCTTTGTCCAGCGCTTGCCTGATGTCGTCTCGCTCCAGCGCGGCAGACGCTTCGTCGGCCAGCGCGAAATTCAGGAAAACAGCCCGCACCGACGGGGTTTCGCGGATGCGGTTCCAGGAATGCAGCTTCGGTTCCGGTCGGGGCAGATCGTCATACAGGCCTTCGTGGTAGGCGATGCTCGATTTGATACGCTCCGACGCTTCCTCGTGTTTGCGCGACACCATGCCGAGAATTTCGTCCTTGGAGCTTTGCAGCATTCCCTCGATATCCAGCTTTCCCGTCTTCAGTTCTTCCGAAAACCGCGCCTGAAGGTCCTGCTGGCGTTTGCGTTTGTCGGTTTCCTCAAGGGTCGCCAGTTTTTCCAGAATCGACTTCTGTCCTCTGGAAAATGAATAGCCCAGGCGCACGCTCAGGTCGATGGCGAGGTGGTCGGCCTGTTCCTCCTGGTATCTGTTCCATGCAGGGTGAAGGACGCTGTCCGTCAGTTCGATGATGTTGCCCAGCCTGTTCAGGTTCTTTTTCGCCTTGCCGGTGGGGGCTTCGGTCGCACCTTTCGACTTGGCGCCGGCATGCAGGCGCGAAGCAAGCGCGTAGGAAGCCTGGATCTGCTTTTGGTAGTTGCCCCATGCATCGGAGTCGTGATGCCCCAGTGCGACATGGGCGAACTCGTGCGCCAGCAGCGCGACGACCTCGTCTTCGCTCTCGATGTTGCGGAGCATGCCCATGCTGAAGTAGATGTTGCCGTCGGCAGAGGCCTTGACCTCCGGCTTCGCGCTGGCGGTGATATAGACCCGTCCGGGGATGTCGGGGAGGCGGGCTTCGCTCTTGATGCGGACGAGAATGCCGTTCAGGTAGGTTTCCAGCGCCGGGATGCCGACCAGGCCGAGGCCTTGGGCGCGATGATCGGCAACATCCGCTTCGTCCCCGATGGCCTGGGTCGATGCCGAATATTTTTCCGGCAGCTTGCTGAAGACGGCTGTCGGTGTCGTCGGCGTTTCTTCCACGCCGACAGCTTTCTTGACGTCACCCAGCGTATTGCAACCGGCCAGTCCGACGACGAGCATCAGGAGAAGTGGCAGCCGGCTCATTTTTTCCTGGCCCCGCATAGTTCGCCGATGCCCCGGGCGGCAAGCGATTCGCTCTTGACGACCTTGATGACCGACTCCGGCGTTGGTCCTCCGCACTCCATGGCGCGTGCCAGTTCGACTTTCTCGCTCAGAATCCAGACGAACTGCCCGGCCGGCGGCTGTATCCGGATGAAGCTGCCTTGCTCCTCCAGCACCGGCATGGCGCCCCAGGCCGCGAATTCCTCCAGCGACACCTTGCCGGCCGCAGCCGAGATGTTCGGGCTGGCATAAATGGTCAGCGGCTTCGATGTCCGCGCCCCCTTCACTACCGAGTAGCGGTTGGCCGTGCTGTCGGCCCCCGCCGCGAGGGCGAAGGCCGCCATGACGATACCCAGGACGTACTTTTTCACATGCGCTCCTTGTCAGTCAGCGTTCAAATTCTTGCGGTCATGCTGTTTTGTTGCCGGCCGATTCCCACTTTTCCTGAACGTACTCGCTCAGTGAATCGCCCATCGCCAGCGTTTCCAGCAACATCGGCAGCAGCGCGTACTCCAGCCAGGAGAGGATGCCGAGGTGGAATACGTTCACGGCGATCCAGCCGACCACGAGCAGCGCGAGCAGATAGATGCCGACCTTGATGACGATCCGGAGTAGATAGCGTGGCGTCCGGCGAGCGAGGTCGGTGGCTATCGCCCTCGCCGTCAGCGCCACAGCCTTCCACCGGGGGTGCCGCTGGGCCAGCTCGGGGGCGGTCGGGGCAAACTCCTCGGGCGATGGCGGCCGGGTCGCTTGCCTGTTCCGGAGACTCTGGCTCAATGCTGCAACGGCGGCTGCGATGGCGACCATGAGCAAGGGGAACAGCGTCCCGGCCGTCAGCGGTCGCGACAGATCGAATTCCTGCGCGCGCGGGTACGCGTCGCCGAAGGTCAGCAAGTTGTCCAGCGCCATGGCGTGCGCGTACGGACCGGCAACCGCGCCGTGCAGGGGGGAAAAGGTGTAGTCGCCGATGCTCTGTAAATCGACCCCGTAAACGACGACGCGTCCTGCCACCAGTTGCCGCATCACCTCCGGCTTTTCGCTGAGGAAATGGAGGGGCGCGCTGGCGTGGTACGGGCAGAACGGCAGCCGGCGAAGCGCCGCGTAGTCGTCTGCCAGCTGCCGGTCGACCAGATCGCCGAGCAGCGGAATTTCGCGCAGCAGCTGCCAGTCCGTCCGGCAGAGAGGCTTTTTGTCCCGGTCACGCATGCGCAGCACGTTGTAGCGGTGCGGGGCGAGGCCCCAGATCAGGCCGAGGTTGGTCAGCGCCTCCTGTTGCGCGGAAAGCGGCGTGTCCGGTCGGAGCGCCTTGTAGATGGCCAGCGCCGGCGAATCGAGAAAAATGCCGTCATGCTCCGTCTGCAGGACGTATTCCCAGTTGTTCCGGTCGTAGCGGTCCAGTTGCCGCGGAACGGTCACCTTATGGAAGCAGCCGGCCTCGGCCGCTTTCTCCAGTTCCGTCCGCATCGCTTGCCCGGCATATTCGAGCGATGCGACGAAGACCGGAATTTTCCTGTCGTTGCGGGCGTGGCACAGCAGTTCGACCAGTTCGTGGATCGATTCGTCCGGACGGGCGTCGATGAAGGCGATGTCGATGAATACGGCACTCGGACCGTGCGCGATGAGGGTGTCCAGGCGGTCGGCATGAAAGCCGTAGGGAACGGGGTAGGTTGCGCCGTAGGCCAGCAGATCGTCATCGGTCAGGAGCGCCAGCATTATCGGCGCTCTCGGTGCGCCCTCGTTGGCCATTTCCGGGGGGATGTCGCCGGGGCGTGGCCGGGCGAGTCGTTGATCGTTCCACGCAGGGTAGAGCCAGTCGGCGACGACAGGCGCGGAGAAGGTGGCGAACGCCCGCTTGAGCGCCTCCTCGATGAACAGGTATTGCGACAGGTAGGCGGCAAGCAGGCCGAGCAGCCCGTAGACGACGAATGCGATTACGGGCTCAATCCGCCGGTGCTTTGCGACACTTTCCACGACCCCCCCTGTTTTTTGTTTTTTCGTTGCGATTGCGGGTGGCAGCGCGTTTACGGCGGGGAGTGCGCCTGCCGTGCGACGCCGTTGCGGCCGGGGGCGGGCGGAAAAGCGCCCCGAGGAGGAATCCGGTTCATGTCATCGAGATATGAAATCAGGATTGCAATCCTACAAGGTCAGTAGGGGAATCGTTTTGATGCGGGACAAAAAAATGACGATGGCGGAACCCTTTTCCGGAGGCAGGCGGGCGGCTTGCCCGAAAGCCGTCGCCAGCCCCCGGCCAGGCAGGGAGTCCTTTCGCCAGCGAGGGGGCTCGCGGCGGAAGCGTCCGGCAAAAAAAGGGCTGCCCGCAGGCAGCCCCGATGCGTCGCGGCAGGCGCTCAGTTCACCTTCGCCTTGGCGCGCAGTTCCTCGACCATCTTCTGGATCTGCTGCTGGTTGGCGCGCTGTTCCAGTTGCGGCTTGACGGCTTCGAACGGGGGGGCTTCCTGCTTGCGGCTGTCTTCGAGCTGGATGACATGCCAGCCGAACTGGGTCTTCACCGGGGTTTCGGTGTATTTGCCCTTTTCCAGCTTGGTCAGCGCTTCGGCGAACGGCGGCACGTAGGCGCCGGCGGCGCTCCAGCCGAGGTCGCCGCCGTTGTCCTTCGAGCCCGGGTCCTTCGATTGCTTGGCCAGTTCGTCGAACTTGGCGCCCTTCTTCAGGTTGTCGACGATGATCTTGGCCTCTTCCTCCTTCTCGACGAGGATGTGGCGGGCCTTGTATTCGGTGCCGCTGACCTGGCCCTTGAGCACGTCGTACTCGGCCTTCAGCTGCGCCTCGCTGATCGGGTGCTTGCGCACGTAGTCCTGGATATAGGCGCGGATCAGCACGGCCTGGCGGGCCAGCTCGGCCTGTGCGGCGACCTGCGGGTCCTTGGCGATGGGACTCTTCTTCGCTTCCTGCAGCAGCAGTTCGCGGCGGATCAGTTCCTCGCGCACGGCGTCCTTCAGCTTGTCCGAATCCGGGATGCCCTGGCTCTTCTGCTCGGCGTAGAAAGTGTCGAACACGCTCTGCGGGATGGCGACGCCATTGACCGTGGCGACGGCGCCGCCCTTGGCCGGCGCCTTGTCGGCGGCGACGGCGGGCAGCGAGACGAGGGTGGCGGCGAGCAGCGCGGCGGCCAGTTTGGTGGGGGTGTGCATGTATCGGTTTCCTTCCTTGGGTGGGCGGATGTTCGGTGAATCCGGAAAAACGGGACGATTATACTTCGCCCGGCGCGTACGCCTTGATGCCTAGTGCATGGATGCCGGCGCGCTTCAGGTCGCCGACGAGGTCGAAGACGAGGCGGTGGCGGGCGACGGTGTTCTTGCCGGCGAAGGCGGCGGCGACGAGCGTCAGCCGGTAGTGGCCGCCCTCGCGTGCGCCGGCGTGGCCGGCGTGCAGGTGCGAGTCGTCGACGAGTTCGAAGCGCGTCGGCGCGAGCGGCGCCAGCCGTTCGCGGAGCAGGGTTTCGATGTCGCTGGCGGCGGCCATCAGGCGGGCAGGACCTTCTTGAACGGCTTGACCGTGACCTTCTCGTAGACGCCGGCGGCGACGTAGGGGTCGGCGTCGGCCCAGGCCTGCGCCGCTGCCAGCGAGGCGAACTCGGCGACGATCAGGCTGCCGGAGAAACCGGCCGGGCCGGGGTCGGGCGAGTCGATCGCCGGGCACGGGCCGGCCAGCAGCAGGCGGCCTTCGGCCTGCAGCGCCTGCAGGCGGGCGAGGTGGTCGGGGCGGGCGGCGAGGCGCTGGTCCAGGGTGCCGGCGCGGTCTTCGCCGATGATTGCGTAGAACATCACTTTTTCTCCTCGATGTACTTCGACAGCATGACGCCCTGCGCGAGGACGAAGCCGAACATCAGGCCGATGCCGCCGAAGAGCTTGAAATTGACCCAGGTGTCTTCGGAAAAGTTGTAGGCCACCGCCAGGTTGGCGATGCCCATGAAGACGAAGAAGCCGATCCACGACCAGTTCATCTTGTCCCAGGCGACGTCCGGCAGCTCCATCTGCGACGCGAGCAGGTTCTTGATCAGGTTCTTCTTCATGAACAGGGAGCCGCCGGCGAGGACGGCGGCGAACAGCCAGTAGAGCACGGTCGGCTTCCACTGGATGAAGGTCTTGTCCTGCAAGAGCAGCGTCGCGCCGCCGAAGACGGTGATGATCGCCAGGCTGACCCAGAGCATGGTGTCGACCTTGCGGTGGCGGAACCAGACCCAGCCGATCTGCGCGAAGGTCGCGGCGATGGCGACGCCGGTGGCGACGAAGATGCCCGCAATCTTGTAGGCGATGAAGAAGAGGATGACGGGGAAGAGATCGAAGAGGAACTTCATGTGAGCGCTGCCGGGAAAGTCCGTGGATTATGGCCGATCCGCCGCCGCCCTGTCCATGCTCCGGGGTTATACTGGCCCCCTTGCGCGGAGGGAGCGACGATGCACCGGATCGCCATCATCGACGACAGCGACATCAACCTGAACCTGCTCAAGCATCTCGTCGACAAACTCGGCGACTGCGAGCCGCTGCTTTTCCAGGATGCCCTGCAGGGGCTGGCCTGGTGCGTGGACAACGAGCAGGACCTGATCATCGTAGATTACATGATGCCCGACCTCGACGGGCTGGCCTTCATCCAGCGCCTGCGCGCCGCGCCCGGCCGCGACGAGGTGCCGGTGCTGATGATCACCGCCAACGACGACAAGGAAGTGCGCTACGACGCGCTGGAGCACGGCGCCACCGACTTCCTGACGAAACCGGTGGACATCACCGAGTTCCGCGCCCGCGTGCGCAACATGCTCGCGCTGCGCGCCAGCCAGCGGCGGCTGGCGAACCGCAACGAGGAGCTGGCCGGGGAAGTGCGCGCTGCCACCGCGGCCATCCGCGCGCGCGAGCAGGAACTGCTCTTCCGCATGTCGCGCGCCGCCGAGTTCCGCGATCCCGAGACCGGCGCCCACATCCAGCGCATGGCCCACTACTCGGCGCTGATCGCCGCCCATCTCGGCCTCGACGCGGCGACGCAGGAGCTGTTGCTGCAGGCGGCGCCGATGCACGACATCGGCAAGATCGGCATTCCCGACTACATCCTCTTCAAGCCCGGCCGGCTGACGCCGGAGGAACTGGCGGTGATGCGCAACCATGCGCGCCTCGGCCACGAGCTGCTGCAGGGCAGCAACTCGCACATCATCCGCACCGGCGCCGAGATCGCCCTCGCGCACCACGAGAAGTTCGACGGTTCGGGCTATCCGAACGCCCTCGCCGGCGAGGCCATCCCGCTCTTCGGGCGCATCGTCGCCGTCGCCGACGTGTTCGACGCGCTGACCACCGAGCGGCCGTACAAGCGCGCCTGGGAGCTTGATCGCGCCGCCGACTACCTGCGTGACAACCGCGGCGGCCATTTCGACCCGGCCTGCGTCGACGCCTTCTTCTCCGCCTGGAACGAGGCCCTGGCCATCCGCGACCGCTTCGGCGACGACGAGGTGCCGATACTGTGATCCTGCCGCGTCGCCTGAGCGTCCAGATCGCCTCGCTCGTCTCCGTACTTTTCCTGCTCACCCTCTTCGCCCACGCCTGGATCAACGATCGCGAGCAGGCGCGCCTCAGCGAGCAGGGGCTGCAGCGTCAGCTCGCCGCCTTTGCCCGCGGCCTCGCTTCGGCCGTCGCCGCGCCGGCGGCGCAGGGCGACCTCGCCGCCGCCGAGAAGGTCCTGCGCGCGGCCGCCGATTACCCGGCGCTGCGTGGCCTGGCGCTGCTCGACGGCAATGGCCGGGTGCTCGCCCGCATCGCCCGCGGCGGCAACGACGGCGTGCCGGCGGCGGCCGACCGCGAACCGGTGCCCGATCTGCCGCGCTCGACGCAGCGCCAGAACGGCGGCGAACTGACCGTGCTGCAACCGCTCGCCGGCGAGACCCGCGGCTGGCTGCGCGTCACCGCCAGCCTGGCGGCGCTCAGCGACGAGCGGCGCCAGACCTGGCTGGGCAGCGCCATCACCGCGGTGGCGGCGGTCGTCGTCAG
>JANJTW010000248.1 GCA_024710925.1 Rhodocyclaceae bacterium
ACCATGCCCATGTTGATGAAGGCATAGGTGAACAGGCTGAGCGTGATCGAGCCGGCGAGCAGGCGGGCGAACAGCGTCGACGCGTTGAGCGCGATCATCATGCCGCGACCGATCAGCAGCACGTAGAGGAAGAGCAGCACGGCGTTGCCGAGCAGCCCCCACTCCTCGGAGAAGACGGCGAAGATGAAGTCGGTGTGCTTCTCCGGAATGAATTCGAGGTGGGTCTGCGTGCCCTGCAGCCAGCCCTTGCCGAGCGTGCCGCCGGAGCCGATGGCGATCGTCGACTGGATGATGTGGTAGCCGGAGCCGAGCGGGTCGGAGGAGGGGTCGATCAGCGTCATGATGCGCCGCCGCTGGTAGTCGTGCAGCAGGGTCCACAGCACCGGTGCGGCGGCGAGCGCGGCGGCGGCCAGGCCGATCATGATCTTCCACTGCAGGCCGGCGAGGAAGAGGACGTAGAAGCCGGCGGCGCCGATCAGCAGCGCCGTGCCGAGGTCGGGCTGGCGGGCGACGAGCAGGAAGGGCACGGCGAGCAGCAGCACGGCGGCGAGATAGTGCCGCAGCTTCAGCGACGCCTCGTAGTTGTGGAAGAACCAGGCGATCATCATCGGCACGGCCAGCTTCATCAGCTCGGACGGCTGGATGCGCGTGATGCCGACGTTCAGCCAGCGGCGCGAGCCGTTGACCGTGATGCCGAAGAGGGCGACGAGGACGAGCAGGATGACGCCGGCGAGGTAGAGCGGGATGGCGAAGCGCATCAGTTTCTGCGGCGGCACCTGCGCCACGCCCCACATCAGCCCGAGCGCCACCGCCATGTTGACGAACTGGGCGACGAGGCGGTTCTGGCTGTCGTAGGTAGCGGAAAAGACGGTGGCCAGGCCGACGCCCATGATCGCCAGCGTGATCATGAACAGCGGCGGGTCGATGTGGTCGACGGCGAGATGCCACAGGCGGCGGGGGATGTCGTGCCAAGCGGTCATTCGTCGGCCTCGACGGCGCTTTCGTCTTCCTCGGCGGCGCCGTGCGGCAGCTTGCCGAGGAGGTAGTAGTCGAAGACCATGCGCGCGATCGGCGCCGCCGACTGGGCACCGAAGCCGCCGTTCTCGACGAGCACGGCGAGCGCGATCTTCGGCTTGTCGGCCGGCGCATAGGCCATGAACAGCGCGTGGTCGCGACGGCGCTCCTGCACCTTGCCGGCGACGTATTTCTCGCCGCGCAGGCTGAACACCTGTGCCGTGCCGGTCTTGCCGGCGGCCTCGTATTCGGCGCCGGCGAAGGCGCGGGCGCCGGTGCCCTCCTTGTTCACGCCGACCAGCGCGCGCTTGACGACGTCGATGTGCTGCTGCTTGACCGGCAGCCGGCGCAGCGGTTCCGGCTCGATCATCCGCCGCTCGCCGGTCTTCGCGTCGGTGATGTACTTGACCAGGTGCGGGCGGTACATCACGCCGTCGTTGGCCAGCGTCGCCGTCGCCTGCGCCAGCTGCATCATCGTGTACGCGTTGTAGCCCTGGCCGATGCCGACCGAGATCGTCTCGCCGGCGTACCACTTCTGCTGCTCCGGCTTCTTGAAGCGGCGCTTCTTCCAGGCCTGCGACGGCAGCACGCCGTCCGATTCGCCCTCGACGTCGACGCCGGTGCGCTGGCCGAAGCCGAACTGCGCCATGAAACCGGAGATGCCGTCGATGCCGAGGTCGTTGGCGAGGACGTAGTAGTAGGTGTTGCACGACTGGACGATCGACTTGTACATGTCGACCATGCCGTGGCCGCCCTTCTTGTCGTCCATGAAGACGTGGCCGCCGAAGTTGAAGAAGCCGGGGTCGGCGATCGCCTGCTGCGGCGTGCGCTTGCCGGCCTCCAGCGCCGCCAGCGCCATGAACGGCTTGAAGGTCGAGCCGGGCGGGTAGGCGCTGTAGATCGCGCGGTTGATCATCGGCTTGTCCGGGTCGGTGTTCAGGCGGTCCCAGTCCTCGTTGCGGATGCCGTCGACGAAGAGGTTGGGGTCGAAGGTCGGCGTCGACACCATCGCCAGGATGCCGCCGGTTGCCGGCTCGATCGCCACCAGCGCGCCGCGGCGCTCGCCGAAGGCCTGCTCGGTAACCCGCTGCAGCTTGGCGTCGAGCGTCAGCGTCAGGTCGTTGCCGGGCACCGGCGGCGTGCGCGACAGAATGCGCACGGCGCGGCCGCCGGCGTCGACCTCGACCTCCTCGTAGCCGGCCTGTCCGTGCAGCTCGAATTCGTACTTCTGCTCCAGCCCGGTCTTGCCGAAATGGTCGGTGCCCTTGTAGTTGGCGTCCTGGCCGGCCGTTTCGATGGTCGCCAGGTCGCGGTCGTTCACGCGGCCGATGTAGCCGAGCGCATGCGAACCCGCCTCGCCGAGCGGATACTGGCGGAAGAGACGGGCCTTGACCTCGACGCCGGGATAGCGAAAGCGGTTGGCGGCGAAGGTGGCGACCTCCCGGTCGGTCAGCCGCGTGCGGATCGGAATCGACTCGAAATTCTTCGATTCCTCCATCAGTTTGCGGAAACGTCGGCGATCCTTGGCCTGGATCTCGATCAGGCCGGCCAGCGCATCGATCGTCGCCTCCAGGTCGGCCACCCGCGACGGCGTGATCTCCAGCGTGAACGCCGAGTAGTTGCGTGCCAGGATGGTGCCGTGGCGGTCGACGATGACGCCGCGGCTCGGCGCCACCGGCACCAGCGAGATACGGTTGCCCTCGGCGCGCGTCGTGTAATAGTCGTGCTGCACCACCTGCAGCCAGAAGAAGCGGGCGAAAAGCAGTGCGAAGGCGAGCAGTACGGCGACGGCGGCAAAGCCGATGCGGAAGCGGAAACGGTCGAAGTCGCCGTCCTGCTGGTGGAACGCGTCGTGTCGCCGGCGCATGATCGGTCTATCCCGCAGCCTGCCGGACTCAGATCGGCCGGTTGGCGTCGTGCTCGACCGGCTGGTGCTGCGGCAGCAGCAGGACCAGGGTCAGCGGCGCCCAGAGCGCGGCGGCGACGAGCGGCCAGAGGAAGAAGCCGACGCCGGGGAAATCGCCGCCGGCAAGCAGGCGCGCGCCGGCCTGGATCAGCGGCACGAGGCAGAGCAGCGGCAGGATCTGCAGCGCCTGCTGCAGCAGTGGGAACCACAGCACGCGGCGCGACAGCGCCGAGGCGCCGTAGGCGAGGAGCACGTAGGCAAGCGCATGCTGGCCCATCAGGCTGGCGTCGGCAACGTCCATCGCCAGGCCGAGGACGAAGGCCCAGCCCATGCCGACGCGGCGGAACTCGCGCACGCTCCAGAAGCAGAGGACCAGCGCCACCCAATCGGGCACGCCCGGCCACCACGCGGTCGGCAGCATGTTCAGCAGCAGCGCGACGATCAGCGACAGGGCGATGAACCACGGCCGGACCGGCAGCAGGATGCGCGAGGAGGTGAAGGTCGTTTGCATCGGTCTCGTCCGGTCGGATTCAGGGCTGGCGCAGCGGCCGCTTCTTCTTCGTCTTCGCCGCCTTCTCCTCCGGCGCCCCCTCGACGGCCTCGGCCGGCTCGGGGCGCGGCGGCGGCGCCTCGCGCTGGGCGAGGATCATCACTTCACCGAAGTTCTCGACGCCGGCGACCGGCGCGCAGACGATGCGCGCGAACGAATAGGCGTTGTCGCGCTCGACCTTGACCACGCGCGCGACCGGAAAGCCCGGCAGGTAGGTACCGTCCAGTCCGGAGGTGACGAGCGTGTCGCCCTCCTGCACGTCGGCGTTGGCCGGCATGAAGCGCAGTTCGAGCTGGCCGTTGCCGAGGCCGAAAACGACCGAACGCACGCCGTTGCGGACGATCTGCACCGGCACCGCCTGGTCCTTGTCGGTGATCAGCGTGACCTCGGAGACGAAGGGATAGACGCGCGTCACCTGGCCGACGATGCCGGCGTCGTCGACCACCGGCAGGCCGGCGCCGACCTTGTCCTGCTGCCCCTTGTCGACGACGATGCGGCGCGAGAAGGGATCGCGCGCGGCGTAGAGCACCTGCGCCACCTGCCCGCTCGCCGGCTGCCGGTCGCGCACGGCAAGCAGCCGGCGCAGGCGGGCATTCTCCACCTCCAGCTGCTGCAGGCGCAGCAGCATCGGCGCGCCTTCGAGCTTGGCCCGCTTCAGCCGCTGGTTCTCGTCATGCAGCGCATCGACGCTCTGGAAATATTCGCCGGCCTGCGCCAGGCCGCGCACCGGCGCATGCGCCAGCTGCTGCAGCGGATGCGTGACGACGGCCAGCGCCTGGCGCAGCAGGTCGAGGTAGCGGAACTTGGCGTCGAGGACGAGCAGCGACACCGAAACCGCCACGTACAGCGTCAGCATGGCCAGCGGCGCCGGCCCACGCTTGAAGAAGGGCGGAGGCGTGTGATCGAAGGCGGCCACGGGTCAGGACAACTCGACGGAGGACGGGGCGGCGGCGCGTGGCGGACGGGAGGCGGATGCGACGGCCCCCCCGTACGGCCGCGCCCGCGGGGGGGCGAAACGATCCGGGTGCGAGGGCCGCGATGCCATGCCGGGGACGGCGCGCTTATTCGGACGCGAAGATGCTGCCGAGCTTGTCCATCTTTTCCAGCGCCAGACCGCAGCCGCGGGCGACGCAGGTCAGCGGCTCCTCGGCGACGATCACCGGCAGGCCGGTCTCTTCCATCAGCAGGCGGTCGAGGTCGCGCAGCAGCGCACCGCCACCGGTCAGCACCATGCCCTTCTCGGCGATGTCGGCGCCGAGTTCCGGCGGCGTCTTCTCGAGCGCCGACTTGACGGCGGAAACGATGTTGTTGAGCGGCTCGGTCAGCGCTTCGAGGATCTCGTTCGACGAGATCGTGAACTTCCTGGGGATGCCCTCGGCCTTGTTGATGCCGGAGACTTCCATCTCGCGCACCTCGGTGCCGGGGAAGGCGGAACCGATCGTCTTCTTGATGTTCTCGGCGGTGTTCTCGCCGATCAGCATGCCGTAGTTGCGGCTGATGTAGTTGATGATCGCCTCGTCCAGCTTGTCGCCGCCGACCCGCACCGAACCGGCATAGACCATGCCGCCGAGCGAGATGACGCCGACTTCGGTGGTGCCGCCGCCGATGTCGACCACCATCGAACCGGTCGCTTCGGCCACCGGCAGGCCGGCGCCGATCGCCGCGGCCATCGGCTCCTCGATCAGGAAGACCTGCGAGGCACCGGCGCCGATCGCCGATTCGCGGATGGCGCGGCGCTCGACCTGGGTCGAACCCGAGGGCACGCAGATGATGATGCGCGGCGACGGCGAGAACAGCTTCGAGTCGTGCACCTTCTTGATGAACTGCTTGAGCATCTGCTCGGTGACGGTGAAGTCGGCGATGACGCCGTCCTTCATCGGGCGGATGACGGTGATCGCGCCCGGCGCCTTGCCGAGCATTTCCTTGGCTTCCTTGCCGACGGCCTGGATCGTTTTCTTGGCGTTGGGGCCGCCTTCGAGGCGGATGGCGACGACCGACGGCTCGTCGAGGACGATGCCCTGGCCACGCACGTAGATCAGCGTGTTGGCGGTGCCGAGGTCGATCGCCATGTCGTTGGAAAAATACTTGCTGAGGATGCCGAACATATTATTGAATTTCCGGGAGAAAGCCCTGCGCCGCCCAAGGCCCGGGCTGCGGCAGTCAAAGGGTTCATGATACCCTATTAGACTTGCCAATATAAGACATCGCCGTCCGTCAAACCCATGTCGCTCACCCTCGAACAGGTCCGGCGCGTCGCCCATCTGGCGCGCCTGGAAATCAACGACGCCGAGGCGCAGACCACCCTCGGCCATCTCAACGGCATCTTCGCGCTGATCGAAGCCATGCAGGCCGTCGACACCCGCGGCGTCGAGCCGATGGCACACGCGCAGGACGTCGCCCAGCGCCTGCGCGAGGATCGCGTCGGCGAGGACGACCGCCGCGCCGCCTATCAGGCCGTCGCTCCCGAGACCGAAGCCGGCCTCTACCTGGTGCCGAAGGTGATCGAATGATCGGCAGGACGCTCAAGGAACTCGGCGCCGCGCTCGCCGCCAGGCAGGTTTCGTCGACCGAACTGACGCAGCTGCACCTCGACCGCATTGCCCGGCTGAATCCGGAGATCAACGCCTTCGTCACCGTCGACGCGGAGAAGAGCCTGGCCCAGGCGAAAGCCGCCGACGCGCGCATCGCCGCCGGCGACGCCGGCCCGCTGACCGGCATCCCGATCGCCCAGAAGGACATCTTCTGCGCCGAGGGCTGGCGCACCACCTGCGGCTCGAAGATGCTCGGCAACTTCGTCAGCCCCTACGACGCGACGGTGATCGCCAAATTCGAAGCCGCCGGCGCGGTGAACCTCGGCAAGACGAACATGGACGAGTTCGCCATGGGCTCGTCGAACGAGACCTCGCACTTCGGCCCGGTGAAGAACCCGTGGGACCGCAGCCGCGTTCCCGGCGGCTCGTCCGGCGGCTCGGCGGCGGCAGTCGCGTCGCTGATGGCGCCGGCCGCCACCGGTACCGACACCGGCGGCTCGATCCGCCAGCCGGCGGCGCTGTGCAACCTGACCGGCCTGAAGCCGACCTACGGCGTCGTCAGCCGCTGGGGCATGATCGCCTTCGCCTCGTCGCTCGACCAGGCCGGGCCGATGGCGCGCACCGCCGAGGACTGCGCGTTGATGCTGAACGCGATGGCCGGCTTCGACGACCGGGACTCGACCTCGCTCGAACGCGAAACGGAAGACTACTGCCGCGAAATGGCAGCGAACGCCGGCGAAAAACCGCTTGCCGGGCTGAAAATCGGCCTGCCCAAGGAGTTTTTCGGCGAAGGTTGCGACGCCGGCGTGATGGCCCGCGTGCAGGAGGCGATCGCCGAGTACCGCAAGCTCGGCGCCGAGACGGTCGAGGTCTCGCTGCCGAACATGCAGCACGGCGTCGCCGCCTACTACGTGATCGCCCCGGCCGAAGCCAGCTCGAACCTGTCGCGCTACGACGGCGTCCGCTACGGCTACCGCGCGCCCGACTACGCCGACCTCGACGACATGTACTGCAAGACGCGCGCGCAGGGCTTCGGCGCCGAGGTCAAGCGGCGCATCCTGATCGGCACCTACGTCCTCTCGCACGGCTACTACGACGCCTACTACCTGCAGGCGCAACGCATCCGCCGGCTGATCGCCAACGACTTCGTCGAGGCCTTCAGGCGCTGCGACGTGATCATGGGGCCGACCAGCCCGTGCACCGCCTTCGGCCTCGGCGAGAAGGCCGCCGATCCGGTGCAGATGTACCTTTCGGACATCTACACGATCGCCGTGAACCTCGCCGGCCTGCCCGGCATGTCGATTCCCTGCGGCTTCGCCGCCGGCCTGCCGGTCGGCCTGCAGCTGATCGGCGACTATTTCGCCGAGGCGCGCCTGCTCAACGTCGCCCACCGCTACCAGCAGGCCACCGGCTGGCACCTGCAGACCCCATCGGAGTAAGCGCATGCTCGCACGGCTTTCCGCCATCAGCCTGATCCTGCTGCTCGGTGCCTGCGCGACACCGGAGCCGCCGCCGCCACCGCCTTCGGCGCCGACTCCCGTACCGCCGCCGCCGAAGGCGGAGAAGCCGCGCATCGAATCGCAGCCGCTCAAGCATCTCGTCGGCCGCAACCTGAAAGCGATGCCGATCAAGCCGCTCAATGTGAAGACGCGCTGCACCTTCCGCGACGAGGTTACCGGCACGCGCGGCAAGCTCGACCTGCAGGTCAGGGAGGACGAGGTGAAACGCTTCGTCGCCGAGGTCAACATCCCGAAGCGCGGCGTCTGCCGCTTCAACATGAAGGATTTCGACCAGGACAAGGGCCGCCATCCGGTGACGCTGAACGGCAACGGCAGTTGCGCGGTGCGCATGTGGGAGCAGGAGTCGCGCGTCACCGTCGCCTTCAACGAATGCGCCGCCAAGTGCGAGGGCAATGCCTACGAATATCTGTGGCCGATCCTGATCGACGGGAAAACCGGCCGCTGCGTCTGAGAACCGAGGTAGAAGCGAGCATGAACAACTGGGAAGTCGTCATCGGCATCGAGACGCACGCGCAACTCTCGACCCAATCCAAGATCTTTTCCGGCGCCTCGACCGCCTTCGGCGCCGCGCCGAACACGCAGGCCTGCGCCGTCGACCTGGCGCTGCCCGGCGTGCTGCCGGTGCTGAACCGTGGCGCCGTCGAGTGCGCGATCCGCTTCGGCCTGGCCATCGGCGCCGAGGTCGCGCCGAAGTCGGTGTTCGCGCGCAAGAACTACTTCTACCCGGACCTGCCGAAGGGCTACCAGATCAGCCAGTTCGAGCTGCCGGTGGTGGTCGGCGGCAACGTCACCATTCAGGTCGGGCAGGGCGACAAGGCGTACGAGAAGACCGTCCGCCTGACCCGCGCGCATCTTGAAGAGGACGCCGGCAAGTCGCTGCACGAGGACTTCCACGGCAAGTCGGGGATCGACCTCAACCGCGCCGGCACGCCGCTGCTGGAGATCGTCACCGAGCCGGACATGAGTTCGTCGGCCGAGGCCGTCGCCTACGCCCGCGCGCTGCACGCGCTGGTGCGCTGGATCGGCATCTGCGACGGCAACATGCAGGAAGGTTCGTTCCGCTGCGACGCCAACGTCTCCGTGCGCCGCCCCGGGGAACCGCTCGGCACGCGCCGCGAGATCAAGAACCTGAACTCGTTCCGCTTCCTGCAGCAGGCCATCGACTACGAGATCCGCTGGCAGATCGAGACGCTGGAGGACGGCGGCAAGATCCAGCAGGCGACCGTGCTCTTCGACCCGGACACGGGCGAGACGCGCGTCATGCGCACCAAGGAGGACGCGCACGACTACCGCTACTTCCCCGATCCCGACCTGCTGCCGCTGATGATTTCGCGCGACTGGGTCGAGCGCACGCGAGCGGCATTGCCGGAGTTGCCGGCCGCGAAGAAGCAGCGCTTCATGGCCGACTACGGCCTCTCCGCCTACGACGCGACGGCACTGACCGCCTCGCTCGAACTGGCCGATTTCTACGAGGCGACGGTGGCCGCCGCCGGCAAGACGGCAGCCAAGCCGTGCGCCAACTGGGTGATGGTTGACCTCGCGGCACGCCTGAACAAGGACGAGAAGGAACTGGCCGCATCGCCGGTCTCCGCCGCGCAACTCGGCGGACTGGTCGCACGCATCGCCGACAACACGATCTCGAACAACATCGCCAAGAAGGTGTTCGATGCGCTGTGGAACGGCGAAGGCGCCTCGGCCGACGAGATCATCGAGAAGCAGGGACTGAAGCAGATCACCGACAGTGGCGCCATCGAAACGCTGATCGACGAGGTCCTCGCCGCCAACGCGGCGATGGTCGCCGAGTTCAAGGCCGGCAAGGAAAAGGCGTTCAACGCGCTGGTCGGCCAGGCGATGAAGGCAACCAAGGGCAAGGCCAATCCGCAGCAGGTCAACGAGCTGCTGAAAAAGAAGCTCGCCTGATCGCCCCGGCAAGCGAAGACGGCGCCCGCGGGGGGCGGCATCGCGTTGCTGGTGACCCGCCATTAAAGGGGGGGGGCCGGGCGGCGCCCCGCCGGGGGGCCCCCGCGGGGTCCCCAACTCACGCCCGGCGGGCGCGGGGGGGCGCCTATTGCGGTCCCCGGCCGCGGAGGCCGATCAGGCGAGCTTTTTCTTCAGCAGCTCGTTGACCTGCTGCGGG
>JANJTW010000007.1 GCA_024710925.1 Rhodocyclaceae bacterium
CTTCAGGTTTCTTGTAGTCGGCCAGCAGGCTGGCCAGGAGGGCTTCAGGGACGTCGTGTTTCTTTGTGCTCATTGTGGCTCCGGACAATTCGGCAGTTTCCCGCCAACGGTCCGTTTACACAAAATTCTGCACAGGCCCCAGGTCAGCGTGTAATCGGCCGGTAGCGGATGCGCTTTGGCTTGGCGCCTTCCTCGCCGAGCCGCTTCCGCTTGTCTTCTTCGTATTCCTGGTAGTTGCCGGTGAAGAAGCTCCATTGCGAGTCGCCTTCGGCCGCCAGAATGTGGGTGCAGATGCGGTCGAGGAACCAGCGGTCGTGCGAGATGATGAGCGCGCTGCCGGCGAATTCGAGCAGCGCGTCTTCGAGCGCGCGCAGGGTTTCGACGTCGAGGTCGTTCGACGGTTCGTCGAGCAGCAGCACGTTGCCGCCGGTCATCAGCGTCTTGGCCAGATGCAGTCGCCCGCGTTCGCCGCCGGAGAGCTTGCCGACGATCTTCTGCTGGTCGGCGCCCTTGAAGTTGAAGCGGCCGATGTAGGCGCGGCTGGGCATCTCGAACTTGCCGATCTGGATGATGTCGCGACCTTCGGCCAGTTCGTCGAACACGGTCTTTTCGCCGGAGAGATTCTCGCGGCTCTGGTCGACGTAGGCCATCTTCACCGTCTGGCCGATTGTCACCTCGCCCGAATCAGGCTTTTCCTGGCCGGTGATCATGCGGAACAGCGTCGATTTACCGGCGCCGTTCGGGCCGATGATGCCGACGATGGCGCCGGGCGGAATGGCGAAGCTGAGGTTGTCGATCAGCAGGCGGTCGCCGAAGGCCTTGGAGACGCCGTTGAACTCGATGACCTGGCCGCCGAGGCGTTCTGCGACGGGGATGAAGATTTCCTGCGTCTCGTTGCGCTTCTGGTAGTCGTAGCTCGCCATCTCCTCGTAGCGGGCGATACGCGCCTTGCTCTTGGCCTGCCGTGCCTTGGGGTTGCTGCGCACCCATTCCAGTTCCTGCTTCATCGCCTTCATGCGGGCGCCTTCCTGCTTGGCTTCCGTCTCCAGGCGGGCTTCCTTCTGCTCCAGCCAGCTGGAATAGTTGCCCTTCCAGGGGATGCCTTCGCCACGGTCGAGTTCGAGAATCCATTCGGCGGCGTTGTCGAGGAAGTAGCGGTCGTGGGTGACGGCCACCACCGTGCCGGGGAAGCGGACGAGGAACTGTTCCAGCCATTCCACCGATTCGGCATCGAGGTGGTTGGTCGGCTCATCCAGCAGCAGCATGTCGGGCTTTTCCAAGAGCAGCTTGCACAGCGCGACGCGGCGCTTCTCGCCGCCGGAGAGCTTGCCGATGTTGGCGTCCCAGTCCGGCAGGCGCAGCGCGTCGGCGGCGATTTCCATCTGGTGCTCGGTGTCGGCACCGGCGGTGGCGATGATCGCTTCCAGCCGCGCCTGTTCCTCGGCCAGCTTGTCGAAGTCGGCATCTTCTTCGGCGTAGGCGGCGTAGACCGCCTCCAGCTTGGCCTGCGCTTCCATCACCTCGCCGAGCGCGCTTTCGACTTCCTGGCGCACGGTCTTCTCGGCGTCGAGTTGCGGTTCCTGTGCCAGATAGCCGATGCGCAGGTTGGGCTGCCACTGGACCTCGCCTTCGTATTCCTTCTCGACGCCGGCCATGATCCTGAGCACGGTCGACTTGCCGGCGCCGTTGAGGCCGAGCAGGCCGATCTTGGCGCCGGGGAAGAAGGACAGCGAGATGTCCTTGATGATCTGCCGCTTGGGCGGGACGACCTTGCTCACGCGGAGCATCGACATTACGTATTGGGCCATGGCGTTCCGGAAAGGATGGGATTGCGAAGGGCGCAAGTGTACCCGAGGCGGCGGGGCGGCGTCAGCCGGCGCGGCACCGATGGCGGCGAACTCCGCTAAACTGCCGCCTCCGTCCCGCCCACCGAACCGGCTCCACCCATCGTCCACTACCCATCGCCCATGACGCCGCGCCAGCTTTTCCTTGTTGTCTTCATCGAAGGCTTCTGTTCGCTCGGCGCCGAGGTGCTGGCGCTGCGCCAGCTGATCCCGCACGTCGGCAGCAGCATCGTCGTCACTGCGCCGACGATCGGCTTCTTCCTGCTCGCGCTGGCGCTCGGCTACGCTTCCGGCGGGCGCATCGCGTCCGGCTACGCGGCGGTGGTGGCGCGCAATTTCCTGATGGCCGGCGTACTTGCTGCCGTCGGGCTGGCCGGCAACAGCGTCGACGCGGTGTTCGCGCACGTGCAGCCGGCGCTGCTCGCCTATCTCGTCTTCGTCAGCGGCGTACTCTGTCCGATCGCCTGGCTGCTCGGCCAGACCGTGCCGGCGCTGACCAACCTGATGCGCCACGAGCGCGCCGGCGAGAAGGCCGGCTTCGCGCTGTACTGGTCGACGCTCGGCTCCTTCCTCAGTGCGGTGTCGCTGTCGCTGCTGGTCATGCAGTGGCTTGGCGTCAGCGCGGCGGTGGCGCTGGTGGCGGCGTTGCTCTTCGCCGGCTACCTGATCCTCGCCGGCCTGCGGCTGCGTCCGCTGGCGCTGGTCGCCGCCGGCCTCGTCGCGACGCTCGTCGCCAACCAGCGGCTGTGGGTGGTCGGCGAGACGGCCTACGCCACCTACGCGGTCGAGCCGGTGACGCTGGAGTGGGCGAAGGACGCGCAGGCCTTCAAGGTGAACAATTCGATCTCGTCGCTGATTGACCAGAGCGAGCCGCCGCGCTACACCCGCTACATCCGGCGCATGCGCGCGATCCTGCTCGACGAGCTGGGCTTCGACGGGCGCGAGGTGCTCGTGCTCGGAGCCGGCGGCTTCACGCTGTCGCACGACGAGCCGAAGAACCGCTACACCTACGTCGACATCGACCCGGCGATCCGCGCACTGGCCGAGCGGCATTTCCTCAAGGAGCCGGCGCGCGGCGAGTTCGTCGCCGACGATGCGCGCCGCTACGTGCGCGAGACGGAACGCCGCTTCGACGCGGTGGTGGTCGACGTCTACAGCGCACGCATGTCGATCCCGGCGCATCTGGTGACGCGCGAGTTCTGGCTGGCCAGCAAGCGGGCGCTGCAGCCGGACGGCGTCATGCTCGCCAACCTGATCCTCGACGGCCGGCTGGAGACGCCCTACGCGCGCAACCTGCTGGCGACCATCGAGTCGGCCTACGGCCGCTGCGGCGTCGAGGTGCTGCACCGCGGGCAATCGGTGAGCAACGTTGTCGTCGCCTGCTTCAACGGCCCGGCGCCGACGCCGGCCGGCCTCTATACCGACGAGCGCAACCGCGCCGACGTCGACGCCATCCTCGCCGACTGAGCGCAGGCTGGCGCGCAAGCCTCGCCCTTCCGGGCGGGGGCGAGCGAGGCAAGCCGATCCCGGCGCCGAAGGCCCCCCGTTTCGTGGCGGGGAAGCTCCCGGCTGAAGGCGGGAGTGACTCCCGCCGCGCCGCCGGCGTATGATCGCCGCATGTCCGGCGGACGGGGGCGACGATGAACGACAGGGGTTTCGGCAAGCGGCTGGCGCAGGAGCTGCCGCGCTGGGAAGAACAGGGCTGGGTCAGCGCCGCCGGGCGGCAGGCGATCCTCGACGACTGGGCAGCGCGGCAGGCGCGGCCGGCCTGGGCGTCGTCGCTGGCGCTGGCCGGTGCGGTGCTGCTCGGTGTCGGCGTCATTACCTGGTTCGCCGCGCACTGGAACGAGATGAGCAAGCTGACGAAACTCGCCGCCGTCTTCGCCGCGCTGCTCGCCGCCCATGCCGGCAACGGCTTCTGCCAGACGCGCGGCGGCATGCCGAAGCTGGCGCAGGGCATGGTGCTGCTGTCGGTGCTCTTCTTCGGCGCGGCGATCATGCTGGTCGGC
>JANJTW010000075.1 GCA_024710925.1 Rhodocyclaceae bacterium
CCGCTGCAGGTGAAGATGGTGTACCGCATCGGCAAGGCCTACGGCCACGAGCTCGACCAGGGGCACATCAAGGAATTTCTCGCCACCGTCGGCGTCGGCCTGACCTCGCAATACCTCGAACAGTTCGGCCGCAAGCTGCTCGGCGGCCTGCTCGGCAAGGTCGCCGGCAAGAGCGTCGGCGGCATCGGCCGCGCCGCCACCGGCATGGCCTTCTCGTTCGCCACCACCTACGCCCTCGGCCAGGTCGCCCGGCGCTACTACGCGGGCAACCGGCAGATGAGCACGCAGCTGCTGCAGGAGACGTTCCAGAACCTGCTCGGTCCGGCGAAGCAGCTGCAGACGCAGTACCTGCCGCAGATCCGCGAGCAGGCGGGCAGCCTCGACGCCGGCCGGATCATGGCGCTGGTGCGCGGCAACGGCCTCTGACGCCGGCGGCGGGAGGCGGCCCGCCGCGCGCGCGGCGGCTCAGTCGCGCAGCAGGCCGCCGGCGCCGTCCGGCGACGACAGGCACAGGCGGACCAGGTCGGGCACGCTGCGCACCTGCAGCTTGGCCATCAGCCGCGCCTTGTGCACCTCGATCGTGCGCGCGCTGATGCCGAGCAGTTCGGCGATCTCGCGGTTGTGGCGGCCGGCGACGACCAGCTTCATCACTTCCGTCTCGCGCGGCGTCAGCCGCCCCATCAATTCGCCGAGGCGCACCTGCTCCTCGACCGCGCCGCGCTGCGCCGCCTGCTGCGAAAAGGCCTCGTCGATGGCGGCGAGCAGGCGGCCGTGGTCGACCGGCTTTTCGAGGAAGTCGATGGCGTGGGCGCGGAAGGCCTCGCGCGCCGACTCGACGTCGCCGTGTCCGGTCATGATGATCGCCGGCATCGCACAGCCCTTGTCGACCAGCCGCCGCTGCAGTTCCAGCCCGTTCATTCCCGGCATGCGGATGTCGATCAGCAGGCAGCCGCGCCACGCCGGGCTGTAGGCTTCGAGCAGATTCTCGGCGCTGGCGAAGAGCACCACCGGATAGCCCTTCAGGCCGAGCAGCAGGCCGAGCGCGTCGCGCACCGACTGGTCGTCCTCGACGATGAATACGGTCAAGCCCTCATGCTTCATTCGCTTCTCCCTCCAACGGCAATTGCAGCCGGAACACGCCGCCCGGCCCCGCTTCCGCCCACAGCCGGCCGCCGTGATTCTCGACGATGGCGCGGCTGATCACCAGCCCCAGCCCGAGTCCGCGCGACTTCGACGACTGGAAGGCCTCGAACAGGCGCGCGACCTGCGCTTCCGAAAGCCCCGGCCCGCTGTCCTCGACTGACAGGCAGACGGACTCGGCCTCGACGGCGACGCGCAGGCCGACGCGCCGTTCGCCGGCCGGCCGCGACTCGACCGCCTCGAAGGCATTGGCCAGCAGGTTGCGCAGGACCACTTCCAGCTGCAGGCGGTCGGCGAGCAGGAGGCCGACGGGCAGCGCGCCGCTGTCGACGGTGAAATCGACGCCGGCCTTCGCCGCCTTGTCGCGGAAGGCGGCGAGCACTGGCGCCAGCAGATCGTCGAGGCCGACCGGCGCAAGCTGCGTGGCGCCGGTGCGGAAGAAATCGCGCAGCCGGCGCAATACCTCGGCCGCCCGCGCCGACTCGGCGACCATCCGTCCGACGACCTCGCGCAGCCGCGCCTGGTCGCCGTCGGCGAGCAGCGCCTCGCAGGCGGCGCCGTAGGCGGTCAGCGCCGTCAGCGGCTGGTTCAGCTCGTGCGCCAGCGCGCCGGCCATTTCGCCGGCGGCGGCCAGGCGCAGCGTCTGCCGCAGTTCCTGACTGAGCCGCGCCTTCTCGTCGACGAGGACGCCGAGGAAAAAGCCGAACAGCGCGAGGGCGGCAGCCAGTACCTGCACTTCGAGGACGCTGATCGCCGAGTAGCCGAGCCATTCGACGCCGAGGATGACGCCGATCTGCAGGACGGCGGCGGCGAGCATGGCGCCGGCCAGACCCTGCGTCGCCGCCGCCCAGGCGAGCGGCAGGAAGAGCAGGTAGAAATACTTGAACTCGGCCTCGGCGCCAAGGCCGAAGGCGACCCCCAGGCAGGGCGGGATCGCCGCCAGGTAGCCGAGCGCCGTCCGCGAACGGATCGCCGTCGCCAGCTGCGCGCGGCCGCCGGCGTCGAGCAGCATCCACAGCGCCGGCATCGCCACCAGCAGGCCGACGCCGTCGCCGACCCAGTAGCGCAGCGCCGCCTCGCGCCAGCCGCCGGCCGGGATCAGGCCGACCAGCGAGAGCAGCGAAACGAACAGCGCGCTGTTGAGCAGCGTGCCGAGGGCGATGATCGCCACCCAGGCGGACATGCCGCGCCGGTCGGCGAAGACGACGCCGCCGACGCGTCGCTGCAGCAGTTCGGCGATGCCCCAGTAGCCGAGCATCAGCACCGCGGCGAGGACAGCGGTGGCCGGCAGCGAGGCCGGCAGCTGGCGCACGCCGACGTCGGCGACGAGGATCGCCAGCCACAGCGTCGGCGCCGCGCGTGCGCCGTGGCGGGCGAGGAAGAAGATGCCGAGCGCCGGCGCCGGACTCCATGGCGTGATGTTCAGTCCGTACAGCGGATGGATGTAGCTCGCCCAGTCGAGCAGCACGTAGCCGACCAGCAGCACCAGATGGTCTGCCCAGACCGGACGACGCGAGGGATTGGCCACGCTGAATGAACCCCGTAAGCGGAAACACCGCCATTGTGCGCGCGCCGCCGGCATTGCGGAATTGGCTGGTCAACGTACGCGTTTCACTTATTCCAAAAGCAAACCGCCGCGAATCGGCGCCTGCAACGCGTTCCGCGGCGCGGGCGGCGGCGCCTTTTCCGTACGCAGCCGCCCGAATGTTCAGGCCCCTGACAGTTCCCTAACATTTGCCACTACGGCCCACGAGGCCGTCCAGCGGGGCGAGCCCCGCGATGACCAGACATTGGACGAGACAAACGCCGTGCTTCGCTTCCTGAGCGCCTTCGCCGCCCTTTACGCCTTCTGGCTGCTGCTGTCGGGCTTCTTCACCGGCTTCCTGCTGAGCGCCGGCGCCGCCTCGGCGCTGGCGGTGATCGCCTTCGCCCGGCGCATGGCGGTGATCGACCGCGAAGGCCATCCGGCGCACCTCGGCCTGCCGGCGCTGCTCTCGTACTGGCCGTGGCTGCTGAAGGAGATCGTCAAGTCGGCGTGGGACGTGACGAAACGCATCCTCGCCCCGTCGCTGCCGATCTCGCCGACGCTCGCCCGCTTCGCTCCCGGCCAGAAGAGCGCCCTCGGCCTGGTCATCCACGCCAATTCGATCACGCTGACGCCGGGCACCATCGCCGTCGAGGTCGCCGCCGGCGAATTCCTGGTGCATGCGCTGACCCGCGAGGGCGCCGCCGGACTGGCCGGCAGCGAGATGGATCGCCGCGTCAGCGCGCTGGAGGAAGCCTGATGTTCACCGCCGCCGGCCTCGCCCTGCTCGTCACGCTGCTGCTGGCGCTGGTCCGCGCCGCGCTCGGTCCGTCGGTGTTCGACCGCCTGCAGGCCGCCAACACCATCGGCACCTGCGCCATGCTGCTGCTCGCCGTCATCGGCTTCCTCGGCGGCCGCCCGGAGTTCCTCGACCTGGCGCTGGTCTACGGCCTGCTCAACGTGATCGGCATCGTCGCCGTGCTCAAGTTCTTCCGCCAGGGCGACCTCGGCGACCCGGGCGACGACCTGCCGGACGAAGGGAGGGCGCGCTGATGGCTATCTTCCTCGACTTCGCCAGCTGGACGCTCCTCGGCGCCGGCGGCTTCTTCTGCATCGTCGGCGGCATCGGCCTCTTGCGCATGCCCGACTTCTACACCCGCATGCACGCCGCCAGCGTCGTCGAGACGCTCGGCGCCGGCCTGATCCTGCTCGGCCTGATGCTGCAGGCCGGCTTCACGCTGGTCGCCGCCAAGCTGCTGATGATCGGCCTGCTCATCTTCTTCGCCAGCCCGACCGCCAGCCACGCGCTGGCCCGGGCGGCGATGCTGCGCGGCCTGGCGCCGCGCCTTGCCGACGGGGAGGACGCATCATCGAAACCCTGATCATCAACGTGCTGCTGGCGATGATGGTCGCCACCGTCGTCATCCTGGCGCGCAGCCGCAACCTGTTCGCGGTGGTCGTCCTCGGCGGCATCTACAGCTTCCTGATGGCCACCGTCCTCGTCGCCCTCGACGCCGTCGACGTGGCGATGACCGAGGCGGCGGTCGGCGCCGGCGTGTCCACCGTGCTGCTGCTCGGCGCGCTGCACCTGTGCAAGGCGGAAGAGGCGAAGCCGGCGCACCGCCCGTGGCTGCCGCTGGCGGTCGCCGTCGGCACCGGCGCCGTGCTGGTGTACGGCACGCTCGGCCTGCCCGCCTTCTCCGACCCGGAGGCGCCGATCCACACGCACGTCGCGCCGCGCTACCTGAACGAAGCCTTGAAGGAAACCTCGGTGCCCAACGTCGTCACCGCCGTGCTCGCCAGCTATCGCGGCTACGACACCCTCGGCGAGACGACGGTGGTGTTCACCGCCGGCGCCGGCGTCATCGCGCTGCTGCGCCGGCGCAAGAAGAAGGACAAGGCGGACGCGGAAAAGGCGGCGTCATGAGGAACGATCTCGTCCTGCGGGTGATCGCCAAGCTGCTGATCCCGTTCATCCTGCTCTTCGCGCTCTACGTCCAGTTCCACGGCGAACTCGGCCCGGGCGGCGGCTTCCAGGCCGGCGTCATCGCCGCCGCGGCGATCGTCCTGCACGTGCTGATCTTCGGCCTCGACGCGACGCGGCGCATCGTTCCCGAGCGCCTGGTCGAGACCATGCTCGCCGCCGGCGTGCTGATCTACGCCGGCGTCGGCGTCGCCGGCCTGCTGCTCGGCGGCAATTTCCTCGACTACTTCGTGCTCAGCGGCGACCGGGTCTATGGCCAGCTGCGCGGCATCTTCTGGGTCGAGGTCGGCGTCGCCGTCACCGTCTCCGGCGTCATGCTGAAGATCTTCTACATGTTCGCCGCCCGCGGCCACGACGACGGAGAAGACGCATGAGCCTGGCCGGCCACTTCAGCTACTGGGTGACCATCTTCCTGATGGTCGCCGGGCTGTTCATCCTCATCTCGCGCGGCAACCTGATCAAGAAGCTGGTCGGGCTGGGCATCTTCCAGACCTCGGTGTACCTGCTCTACATCGCGCCGGGCAAGCTGATCGGCGGCACCGCGCCGATCCTCGCCGACAACTTCACGGTCTATTCCAACCCGCTGCCGCACGTGCTGATCCTGACCGCCATCGTCGTCGGCGTCGCCACGCTGGCGCTCGGCCTGGCGCTGACCGTACGCATCCGCGAGACCTACGGCAGCATCGAGGAGGACGAGATCCTCGCCGCCGACCTCGTCGACGACGCGCCCGCCGCGGAGGAAAAACGATGAACCTGGCCGCTCACCTGCCGGCTCATTTGCCGGCACTCCAGGTCGTGCTGCCGCTGCTGGCGGCGCCGCTCGCCGTGCTGCTGCGCAGCGGCAACGCCGCCTTCGTGCTGGTCACCGCCGTCGCCTGGGCCGCTTTCGCCGTCTCCCTCGGCCTCTGGCAGCAGACCGGCGCCGGCGCCGTCATCTCCTACGCCATCGGCAGCTGGCCCGCGCCGTGGGGCATCGAGCTGCGCGTCGACCGCCTGTCCGCCTTCGTGCTGGTGCTCGTCTCGGGCATGGCGGCTATCGTCCTGCCGTATTGCCGGCAGAGCATCGAGCGCGAGATCCCGAAAGAGCAGCACTACCTGTTCTACGCGATGTTCGCGCTGTGCCTGACCGGCCTCTTGGGCATCACCATCACCGGCGACGCCTTCAACGTCTTCGTCTTCCTCGAAGTGTCGTCGCTGTCGACCTACGTGCTGATCGCGCTAGGCCGCGACCGGCGCGCGCTGATGGCCGCCTACCAGTACCTGATCATGGGCACCATCGGCGCCACCTTCATCGTCATCGGCGTCGGCCTGCTTTACCTGTCGACCGGCACGCTCAACCTCGCCGACATCGGCGCCCGCCTGCCGCAGGTATCCGGCAGCCGGCCGGTGCTCGCCGCGCTGGCCTTCCTCACCGTCGGCATCTGCCTGAAGCTGGCCCTCTTTCCGCTGCACCAGTGGCTGCCCAGCGCCTACACCTACGCGCCGTCGGCGGTCTCCGCCTTCCTCGCGGCGACGGCGACCAAGGTCTCGGTCTATGTCCTCCTGCGCTTCTACTTCTCGGTCTTCGGTGAGAGCCTGCTCTTCGACCGCCTGCCGCTGCCGGAGATCATGCTGCTGCTGTCGCTGGCGGCGATGTTCATCGCCTCGGCGCTGGCCATCTTCCAGGACGACCTGAAGCGCATCTTCGCCTACTCCAGCGTCGCCCAGATCGGCTACATCACGCTCGGCCTCTCCTTCGGCTCCGAGAGCGGGCTGACCGCGACCGTCGTTCACCTGTTCAACCACGGCCTGACCAAGGGCGCGCTGTTCATGCTCGCCGGCATTCTGGTCATCGTCGCCGGCGGCACCAGCCTGTCGCGGCTCTCCGGCATCGGCAAGGCGATGCCGCTGGCCTCGTTCGGCATCGTTCTCGGCGGCCTGTCGCTGATCGGCGTGCCGGGCACCGTCGGCTTCGTCAGCAAGTGGTACCTGGTGCTGGCGGCCCTCGAACAGGGCCAGTGGTGGCTGGTCATGGCCATCGTCGCCAGCTCGCTGCTCGCCGTCGTCTATGTCTGGCGCTTCGTCGAGATCGCCTGGTTCCGCGAGCCGCGCGCCGACCTGCCGAAGGACCGCAGGATTCCGCTGTCGCTGCAGATCCCGGCCGGGCTGCTGGTCGCGGCGACGGTGTATTTCGGCCTCGACACCTCGTTCACCGTCGGCTCGGCCGCCGCTGCCGCCGAACAACTGCTGGGCATGAACCAATGAGTGCAGCCGTTAATCCGACCGGAGCCGCGCAGCGGCGAACCGCAATCACCCCCGCCCGCGGGGCGGGGGCCGGGGGGAGGGGCGTTTCGTGAGTGCCGCCCTGATCCTCGCCGGCCTCGGCGTTCCGGCGCTGGGCGCCGCCGGCATCGCCGCCGCGCACCGCAGGCCGAACCTGCGCGAAGGCGTGACGCTGCTCACCGCCGCCATCCTCTTCGCCTGCGTGCTTGCGCTCCTGCCCGGCGTGCTCGCCGGCGAGCGGCCGCAGCTGACGCTGTTCGAGGTGCTGCCCGGGCTCGACCTGGCTTTCCGCATCGAGCCGCTCGGCATGCTCTTCGCGCTTGTCGCCTCGGGGCTGTGGATCGTCAATTCGCTCTATTCGATCGGCTACATGCGCGGCAACGACGAGGCGCACCAGACGCGCTTCTACGTCTGCTTCGCGCTGGCGCTGTTCGCCGCGATCGGCATCGCCTTTGCCGGCAACGTGTTCACGCTGTTCGTCTTCTACGAAATCCTGACACTGATCACCTACCCGCTGGTCACGCACCACGGCAGCGACAAGGCGCGGAAGGGCGGCCGCGTCTACCTCGGCATCCTGATCGGCACCTCGGTGATGTTCCTGCTGCCGGCGCTGATCTTCACCTGGCACCTCGCCGGCACCACCGACTTCCGCCCGGGCGGCATCCTGCCCGCCGACGTTTCCGGTGCCGCCGTCACCGGCCTGCTCGTGCTCTACATGTTCGGCATCGGCAAGGCGGCGCTGATGCCCTTCCACCGCTGGCTGCCCTCCGCCATGGTGGCGCCGACGCCGGTGTCGGCGCTGCTGCACGCGGTAGCGGTGGTCAAGGCCGGCGTCTTCTCGGTACTCAAGGTCGTCGTTTTCGTCTTCGGTCCGGACGCGCTCGCCGGCCATACCGCCTGGCTCGCCGGCGTCGCCGGCTTCACCATCGTCGCCGCCTCGGTGGTCGCGCTCGGTGCCGACAACCTGAAGCGCCGGCTGGCCTACTCGACGATCAGCCAGCTCTCCTACGTGGTGCTTGCCGCCGCCGTACTGGCGCCGCTGTCGCTGGTCGGTGCCGCGCTGCACGTCGCCGCCCATGCGCTCGGCAAGATCACGCTGTTCTTCGCCGCCGGCGCCATCTACACCGCCGCGCACAAGACCGAGATCAGCCAGCTCGACGGCATCGGCCGGCGCATGCCGTGGACCATGGGCGCCTTCGCCATCGGCGCGCTGTCGATGATCGGCCTGCCGCCGGCGGCCGGCTTCGTCTCCAAGTGGTTCATGGTTTCCGGCGCGATGGCCGGCGAGCACTGGCTGGCGCTGGCCGTCATCGCCGCCAGCACCTTGTTGAACGCCGGCTACTTCCTGCCCATCGTCTGGCGCGCCTTCTTCCGGCCGCTGTCGGCCGACGCAGCGGCCCACCCGCACGGCGAGGCGCCGCTGCCGGCGGTGATCGCGCTGACGCTGACCGCGGCCGGCACCATCGCCCTCTTCTTCTGGCCGGACGTGCCGCTGGCGCTGGCGCGGCAGATGCTCGGAGCTTCCTGACATGGCCGACAAACACTGGCTCGACCACCCCGCGAACGTCAAGAAGCTGTGGCGCGGCTTCCTCGCCGTGCTGGCGCTGACGGTGATCGCCGAACCCTTGGTGCACCTGCACCCGCACTTCGAGGTCGAGGCGCTGTTCGGCTTCCATGCCTGGTACGGCTTCGCCGCCTGCGCAGCGATGATCGTCGGCGCCAAGGCGCTCGGCCTCTTGCTCAAGCGCCCCGACACCTACTACGGCAAGGGATGCGAGGAAGGGGACCGCCATGGCTGAGCTCTTCTTCCACCCCGGACTGGTTCTCGTCCTCGGCGCCTTGCTGCTGCCTTTCCTGAAAGGCAACGCGCGCAACGCGGCCATCCTCGGCGTGCCGCTGCTGGCGCTGTTCTGCCTGTGGCGGCTGCCGGAAGGCACGCTGTGGAGCGCGCAATGGCTCGACTACGAGCTGGCGCCGCTGGCCGTGGACAAGCTGTCGCGGCTGTTCGCCACGATCTTCCTGCTGATGGCGCTCGGCGGCGGCCTCTTCGCACTCGGCCAGAAGAGCCGGCTGGAAATCCCGGCGGCCTTTGTCTACGCCGGCTCGGCGGTCGGCGTCACGCTCGCCGGCGACCTGGTCACCGTCTTCGTCTGCTGGGAACTGATGGCGGTCGGCTCGACGCTGGTGCTGTGGGCCGGAGGCAATGCCGGCGCCTTCGCCGCCAGCCGCCGCTACGTCGCCATCCACCTGCTCGGCGGCGTCATCCTCTTCGCCGGCGTCGCCGGCCACCTGCTCGACACCGGCGACGCCGCCTTCACGCGCATGGCCCCGGATTCGGTCGCGCACTGGCTGATCCTGATCGGCTTCCTGATCAACGCCGGCGCGCCGCCGCTGTCGGCCTGGCTGCCCGACGCCTATCCGGAAGCCTCGTGGAGCGGCAGCGTCTTCCTCTCGGCATTCACCACCAAGACCGCGGTCTACGTACTGCTGCGCGGCTTCCCGGGCACCGAGTTCCTGATCTGGATCGGCATCTTCATGATCTTCTACGGCATCGTCTATGCGCTGCTCGAGAACGACATGAGGCGCATCCTCGCCTACTCGATCGTGAACCAGGTCGGCTTCATGATCGCCGGCATCGGCATCGGCACCGAGATGGCACTGAACGGCGCCGCCGCGCACGCCTTCGCGCACATCGTCTACAAGGCGCTGCTGCTGATGTCGGCCGGCGCCGTGCTCGCCGCCACCGGCCGCCGCAAGTGCTCGGAGCTCGGCGGGCTGTTCCACAGCATGCCGATCACGACCATCTGCGGCACCATCGGCGCGCTGGCCATCTCGTCCTTCCCGTTCACCTCCGGCTTCATCTCCAAGTCGATGGTCACGCAGGCGGCGATCGACGGTCACCTGCTGTGGGTCTGGCTGGCGCTCGCCGCCGCCTCGGCCGGCGTCTTCCTGCACGCCGGCATCAAGTTCCCGTGGTTCGTCTTCTTCCAGAAGGATTCCGGCCTGCGCCCGGCCGACCCGCCGGCCTCGATGCGCTGGGCGATGATCGCCTTCTCGTTCATCTGCATCGCGCTCGGCGTCTGGCCGGAGCCGCTCTACGCGCTGCTCCCGTACCGCGTCGACTACGTGCCCTACACCGGCGCGCACGTGCTGACGCAGCTGCAGCTCTTGCTCTTCTCCGGGCTGGCCTTCTTCGTGATGCTGCCGTGGCTGAAGCGGACGCTGACCATCACGCTCGACGTCGACTGGGTGTACCGGGTCGCGCTGACCGGCCTCTGCCGCGCCGTCGGCCGCCTGCTGCGCGGCCTCGCTGCCGGCATCGACGGCGCGTTGCGCGAAGTGGGCGGGGCGCTGGACGCTGATCTCGAACGCGCGCGGCAACCCGGCGGCCTCCTGCTGCGCAACTGGCCGACCGGCTCGATGGCCCTGTGGACCCTGGTCATGCTGCTCGCCTACCTGCTCTTCTACTACCTGCACTGACCGGCGCTCCGGCGCCGTTTTTCCAACCACCCGGCAAGGAGGTTCAGGATGAACACGAAGCAGGAAACCCCGACGGCAGGACCGGACCTGCGCGTCCTGATTCCCGTCGCTTTCGGCAGCCACAGCGAGAACGGCGTCGGCTATGCCCTCGCCCAGGCCCGCCAGGGATTGCGCGTCGAGGCGGTGCTCGCCTGCGTCGGCGACGACGACGTGCGCGCCGACGTGCTGCGCCTGCGCACGCGCGCGGAGATCGCCCGCTTCCAGGCCGACGGCGCCGCCGCCGCGATGGACGCGGTCGCCGCGCCGCTGCGCGCCGCCGGCGTGCCGGTGCGTACCGTCTTCGCGCTCGGCGACGTCGCCGGCGAGCTGGCGCGCATCGCCGACGACACCGGCTGCGACGCCATCGCCGCCCCTGCCGACGGGCGCTGGCGTCCGTGCGGCGGCATCGTCGCCGGCCTGCGCCGCGCCCACGGCCGGGCCCGGCTGCTCGCCGTCGATGCCGGCGGCCGGGCGCAACCTGACGCCGTCGCCGCCTGAACGACGACGGCCGCGTCGCCGCGAACTCGTAGCCAACGCCGTGCGTGTGAGTCGCGGCCGCCGCCGCGAGTCGCCCGCGGATGCTCTCCCTCGGGCATCCGCGGGCACCTGCCGGCGTTCAGCCGGCAGCCAGCCGCGGCGCGAAGACCTCGGTCACCAGCACCGCCTGCCCGCCGAAACGGTGCGTGCAACGGCGCGCGCGGAAGCCGCCGGCCGGCGGCCGGCCGAGGGCGGCGACGGCCGGCGCATGCAACGGGTGCGGCGTGGCAAGGCGGGCAAAGGCGAGTTCGCCGCGGACGAAACCGGGATGGGCGAAGAGCAGCGAACCGAGCGAACGCGTGCCGAGGCGCGCGAACCAGCGCCCGAGGACGCCGCGCGGCGACGCCGGCAGCACGGTGTGGGCGAAGATCGCCGGCAGGCCGTCGCAGTGGAGGACAACCTCGCGCACCCAGCACGGCGTGCGCGGCGAAATGCCGAGCGCGGCGCATTCGTCGGCGTTGGCGCGGGCCCGTTCCTGGCGCAGCAGCGCGATGCGGAAGGCGCCGCGACGCTTCAGGCGCGCGGTCAGCGAATCCGGTTCGCACAACCAGTCGCGCAAGGCGTCGTGGCGCCCGGCGAAGAGCGGGCGGCGGTGCCAGCCGGTCATCGGCGGGCGCTCAGCGGCCCGGCGGCAGGCGGTCGACGCCGCCGATGACGGCGCCCGGCTTCAGCCCCTTCGCCGCGAACCAGCCGGCATTCATCTCCAGCGCGAAGCGCGCCGGCTGCGCCGGGCAATGACTTTCCTCGGAATGCGGCGCCATCTCGGCGACGCTGACGATCCGCCCCTGCTCGTCGAGGAAGGCGATCGACAGCGGCAGCGGCGTGTTCTTCATCCAGAAACAGTGCGTCGCCGTCGCCGGGAAAACGAAGACCATGCCTTCGTTCGCCCCCAGCCGCTGGCGGTGCATCAGTCCCTGCGAGCGTTCGGCCTGCGTCGCCGCGACCTCGGCGACGATGCGGTGGAAGCCGGCGGCGAGTTCGGCGCGCGGCAGCCCCCCCTGGGCGACGGCGGCGGTGGCGAACAGCCCGGCAGAAATCAGGAAGAGGATCTTGCGCAACATCGCTTCATCTCCGGCGCCGGCGGGGGCGCCCATACGCTGGGGGGCGCGGGCTCAGCGGCCCCGCGCACGCTTGCGGGCCGGCTGGCCGGCGGATTGCCGCGGAGCGGCGGCCGATTTTTTCGCGGCCGGCGTTTTTTTTGCCGCGACCGGCGCCGGCCGCGCCTGCACCGGCTGGCCGGCGACGACCTGGCCGTCCGGCGTTTCCGCCGCCTTCGGCAGCGCACCGCCGGCGGCGAAGGCCGGCGCGGCGAGCAGGGCGAGGCCCAGCATCGACAGGATTCTCATCGTTCATTTCCTTCAGGATGGCGGCGGGCGCTTCCGCCCGGGCCGGCAAGGTCGGCGTAGCCGCCGGAAAACTCGCGCCATTCGCCCGGCGCCAGACCGTCGAGCGTGACAGCGCCGACAGCATAGCGGATCAGCCGCAAGGTCGGAAAGCCGACGTGCGCGGTCATCCGCCGCACCTGCCGGTTCTTGCCCTCGCGCAGCACGATCTCCAGCCACGAAGTCGGGATCGCCTGGCGGAAGCGCACCGGCGGGTCGCGCGGCCACAGGTTGTCCGGCGCCGGGATGCGGCGCACGGCACAGGGCTGCGTCGTGAAATCGGCATAGCGCACGCCGCGGCGCAACTGCGCCAGCGCCGCCTCGGTCGGCTCGCCCTCGACCTGCACCCGGTAGGTCTTCGGCAGCTTGTGCTTCGGATCGGCGATGCGCGCCTGCAGGCCGCCGTCGTCGGTAAACACGAGCAGCCCCTCGCTGTCGGCGTCGAGCCGGCCGGCGACGTACACGCCGGGCACCGGCAGCAGGTCCTTCAGCCCGCGCCAGCGGCCTTCCGGCGTGAACTGGCTGAGGTAGCCGTAGGGTTTGTTGAGGAGGACGATGCGCGCCATCGGGCGGTCCGGACATTCAAAAAAACAGGGCGGATCGTAGCATCCGATCCGCCCCGCGGGGTTCGCTGCGCCGTCCGCGACTCAGTGGCTGGTGCCTTCCGAGCGCGTGATCTTGTTCCAGACGTTGTACTTGCCGACCGGCTTCTTCGCCGGCAGGCGCTTCACCTCGGTCAGCGTGTTCATGTCGATGACCACCAGCGCGCCGTCCATCTCCCACAGGCTGGCCAGCGCGTAGCGGCCGTCCTTGGTGAACTCGACGTGGGCCAGCGTCTGGCCTTCCGGCCCGGCGATCTCCTTGACCACTTCCAGCGTCTGCTTGTCGATGATCTGCAGCTTGTTCTTGTGCTCCTTGCTCATCATCGAGTCGGTGAAGGCATAGCGCGTGTTCTCGTGGCTGCGCATGAAGAAGCCGGGACCGCGCGTCCTGATCTGCTTGACGTTCTCGAAGGTGGCCAGGTCGATCACCGTGATCAGCCCCTCGTTCAGGTTCGGCGAAGCCATCACCGTACGCTCCTTGCCGGCCGGGTCGGTCCACTTCCAGGTGATGCCCGAGCCGAGGTGCGGCATGCCCGGCAGGTCGAGGTCGGCGACCTTCTTGCGGCCGTGCAGGTAGATCACCTGCCCCTTCGTCGCCGAGCGCGAGGCGCCGAGGATTTCGTCGTAGCTCTGGGTGAAGAAGAAGTCGTCGAGGTAGTCGGTGAGCAGCGTGCGGCGCGGGTAGAAGAAGCCCGGCTTGAAGTCGCCTTCCTTGTACTGGAAGTCGTGCACCAGCCCTTCGGCGACCGGCTCGGCATCCGGGTCGTAGCTGATCTCCCAGACCTCGGGCACGTCCTTCAGCGCGGCGACGAAACTCTTCCGGGGCGACGCGTCGTACACCGCCGAGACGCGCGAGGTCTTGTCGCCCTTGGCGTTGACCACCGGGATGATCTTCGACAGCGACAGGTCCTTCGCGTCGAGCACGACGAGGGTATGCGGCAGGTAGTTGGCGACCATCACCCACTTGCCGTCGCCGGAGACGGCGGCGTTGCGCGTGTTCAGCCCGGCGCGGGTCTCGGCGACGACCTTCAGGTTCCACAGGTCGTACTTGGTGATCCAGCCGTCGCGCGACGCGAAATAGACGAAGCGGCCGTCCGGCGAATACTTCGGGCCGCCGTGCAGTGCGTAGCGGCTGGGGAAGCGGTGCAGGCGTTCGAGCTTGTCGCCGTCGAGCACCGAGACGTGGTGGTCGCCGGTTTCGACGACGATGAACAGGTTCATCGGGTCGGCGCCCTTCAAGGCCGCCGACGGCTTGTTCGGCAGGTCGAGCGCATCTTTGTCGACGATCTGCGCGGCCTTGATCTCGGCTTCGCCCCAGACCGGCGCCGGCGTCACCTTCGTATAGATGAAGTCGGTCAGCGCCTGGATCTGCGCGGCGGAGAGCTTGTCGGCGAAGGCCGGCATCTGCGTCGCCGGCCGGCTGTCGCGGATGACCTTGGCCGCCTCGGGCTTCCGCAGCCGCTCCAGGTTCTCCGGCAGCAGCGCCGGGCCGACGCCGCCGAGGCGGTTCTCGCCGTGGCAGACGAGGCAGTGCTCCTTGTACAACGCCGGGGCGTTGACAGCCTCGCCGCCCTCCGCGGCTTCGGCGAAGGAGGCCATGCCGGAAAGAAAGACCGCCAGATAGGTGGCGGGCAGCCAGATGCGCCAGCTCATGAAGCACTCCTGTGGAGGGTGTGGGTCCGCGTGTAGGGGGTGACGGTCAGGCGCTCGCCCGACGAGACGACGCCGATTTCCTCGTCGTCGAGGTAGCAGCCGGGATCTTCGGCCCACGGGTCGCCGGTCAGCTGCTGCGCGCGCACGCGCGTGTTGCCGTTGCAGATCTCCAGGTAGCGGCACTCGCCGCAGCGCCCCTTGACGGCGCGCGGATGCTGCTTGAGGCCGGCCATCAGCGCGTCCGAGGTATCCGGCCAGATCGCCGAGAACGGGCGCTGGCGGACGTTGCCGAGCGTGTGGTGCCACCACATGGTGTCCGGGTGCACGTTACCGAGGTTGTCGATGTTGGCGACGTTCACGCCCGACGAGTTGCCGCCCCACTGACGCAGCTTGGCCTCGACATGCGCGGCGCGCTCCGGGAAGCGGCGCTGTACCCAGTGCAGGAAATAGACGCCGTCGGCATCGTTGTTGCCGGTGGTGAATTCCTTGTGCAGGCCCTTCTGGCGGTATTCCCAGCAGGTCTCAAAGAGCAGGTCCATCGCCCAGCGCGTCAGCTGGTGGCGGGCGTCGTCCTTGCGGTTCTTGTTGCCGCGGCCGGCGTAGTTCAAGTGCGAGAAGTAGAAGCGGTCGATTCCTTCGTCCTCGACCAGCTTCAACAGCCCCGGCAGGTCGTGCGCGTTGTCCTGCGTCATCGTGAAGCGGACGCCGATCTTCAGGCCGAGGTCGCGGCAGCGGCGGATGCCCGCCAGCGAGGCCTCGAAGGCACCCGCCATGCGGCGGAAGCGGTCGTGCGTCTCGCGGATGCCGTCGAGCGAGACGCCGACGTAGTTGAAGTCGCATGCGGCGATCCGCTCGATGTTGCTCTCGTCGATCAGCGTGCCGTTCGAGGAAAGACCGACGTAAAAGCCCA
>JANJTW010000121.1 GCA_024710925.1 Rhodocyclaceae bacterium
CTTCTGCCAGTCGCCGAGGCTGCGCCGCCATTCCGGGTTGCGCGCCATGATGCCGCCCTTGCAGGCCGGCACGCCGATGGCGATCAGGCCGTCGATCAGCGCCTGCGAGAATTCCTCGATGCGCTTCACCGCTTGCGGCTCGAGATCGTCGGCGTAGACGATGGCGTTGTCCTGGTCGGTGGCCAGCGTCTGCTCGCTGCGCCCTTCGCTGCCGAGGACGAGGAAGGCGAAGCTGTCCTCGGCGATGTCGGCGAACCCGCCGGCGCGCAAGAGGCCGATCAGGCGCAGCACGATCTGGTCGTTGAGGTGGGCGATCAGGCGGACCAGGTCGCGGATGCCGATGCCGGTGCCGGAGAGGTGCAGCACCAGCGCCTGGATGCGCGCGTGCAGCGCCTTCAGGTCGTCGACGCTCTGCGCTTTCTCGATGTCGAGCACCAGCTGGTGCGGCGAATGCGTCTGCAGGCGAAGGATGTCGGTGTCGGTGATGATGCCGGCGAGCCGGCCGCCGGCATCGACGACGCCGAGTCGGTGGATCTGTCGCTGCGACATGCGGTAGAGCGCCTGGTAGAGCAGGTCTTCCTCGCCGATGGTGGCCAGCGGCGCGTTCATCACGTCGCGCACGGCGAGCCGGTTCGGGTCGATGCCGGCGGCGACGACCTTGTTGCGCAGGTCGCGGTCGGTGAAGATGCCGACCGGCTGGCCGTTCTCGGCGACGACGATGCTGGAGATGTTCTTCTCGCGCATGGTTCCGACGACGCCGACCAGCGCGTCACTGGGGGCGCAGGTGACGACGCTGCGCGCGCAGAAGTCGCGGACGGGACGGAAGAACAGGCTTTCTTCGCTCATGGCAGGGGCTCGCGGGAAAAGGCGGTGGCGGGAACCCCGCCATTCTCTGCCGGCAGCCGGGGCGATGACAAGTGCGTGCCGGCGCCTCAGTCGAGGATTTCGACGCGGCCGGCGACGCCGTCGACGCGCAGGCGCCGGCCGTCGGTGAGCGCTGCGCGGATGCCGGGCAGGTTGACCACCGCCGGGATGCCGAACTCGCGCGCCACCGTGGCGCCGTGCGACAGATAGCCGCCGGTTTCCATGACCAGGCCGCCGGCCTTGAGGAACAGCGGCGTCCACGCCGGGTCGGTGGACGGCGCGACGAGGATTTCGCCCGGCGCCAGCCGGTGGCCGTCGGCGGGATGGTCGATCAGGCGGGCGATGCCGTCGCCACGGCCGGTGCCGACGGCGACGCCGCGCCAGCTGCGGCCGCCGGCATCGACGGCGGCGCTGCCGGCGTCGACGAAGGTGGCGGCGCTGTCGATGACGACATCGGGCGCCGGCGCCGTTTCCCAGTCGGCGAAGCGTGCGGCCCGGCCGGCGACGCGTGCGCGCAGCGCGGCGGCGGGCAGCGCGCCGGCGAGCGCGGCGCAGAGTTCGCCGGGCAGCAGGTGGAAAGCGTCGTCGGCGCCGGCCAGCGCGCCGCGGTCGCGGAGGCGGCGGCCGGCTTCCAGCAGCAGCCGGCGGCCGACCTCGCTGTAGGCGGTGAAGGCGCTGCGCGCCAGTTCGCGGTCGTTGCCGTCGGCGATCGTGGCATCGAGCAGCTTCTGCAACAGTGCCCGCCGCCAGCGCGGCAGCCGCTCGCGCAGCCGCTGCCAGGCGGCCTCGGCGGCGGCCCGCTGGCGCGCCGTCAGCGCCACCGTGTCCACGCCGGCGAGGTCGGCGAGGGTGCCCAGCAGCCAGGCCGGGTCCTCGCGCCAGCGCGGCGAACGCAGGTAGCTCTCGTAGATGCCGCGGTGGCCGTGGCGGTCGAGGAAGCCGGCCAGCGCGGCGCGGAACGGCGAATCCGCCGGCAGCCGGTCGAGGTCGTGCGGTGGGCCGGCGCGCAGCCAGTCGCGCACCGCCGGGTCGGCGTTGGCGAGATGGGCCAGGCCGACCAGATCGTAGCCCTGCTGCGCGCTGACGCTCGCCACCTGCCCGGCCATCAGCGCGGCGACGAGCGCCTGGCCTTCGCCCGGGAATGCCTTGTCGACCGCTTGCAGCAGGGTGTGCAGGTTGCCGCCGCTCGACCCCTGCAGGAACTGCAGGCCGTCCTGGCGGCGCACGTGCGCGAACAGCGCGCGCAGGCGCTCGCCGAGCGCGGCGTCGGACAGGGCCGCGACGTCCTCGCCGCGCCAGCGCCGGCAATCGGCGAAGGCGGCGGCGGCCTGTTCTCGCCCGTGCCGGCGGCGGCCGGCGACGCCGGCGAGGTAGCGCACGAGGCGGCCGCCACGGCGCAGGCGGTCGCGCCAGCGCACCGCCGGCACCGCGATCTCGGCGTGATGGCCGCCGAGCAGCGCGTTCATCGCCTGCGGGCTGACGCCGAGCGCGTCGAAGCCTTCCCACTGGATGAAGGAAACATTGAGGTAGAGCCGGCCGGCGAACAGCGCGCCGCGCTGCGCGCCGGGCAGCAGCGGGTAGCCGGCGAGGCGGTAGCCCTGTTCGAGGTAAAGGTTGATCAGCCGCCGCATGCTCGCCCAGTCGGCGGCGTTGACCGGCTGCGGCACCACGTCGCGCGTGTTGCCGTTGCTCCAGATCGCGTGCTGGCCGGCGAGGCCGGGGTAGGTGTGCCACGGCCTGGCGGTGACCGGGCGCGCCTGGACGAGGTGGAAGCCGGCGTCGTCCCGCACCCATTCGAGGTCGAACCACGGCTCGGCGAAATCGAGCGCGTTGGCGGCGTCGCGCACCAGCGCGGCGAGCGCCAGCGCGTCGGCGTCGGCGAGGATCTCGCCGCCGTCGGCGCAGGGCTGCTGCCGCGTGCCGCCGGCGGGGTCGGCGACGATCGCGCTGCGCTGCCGCGCCGGGCGCCGCGACACGAGGGCGAGGCGGTCGTCGAAGCCGTCCTCGCCGACGACGATCTCCTCGCCGGCCTCCTGCCCGCCGACCAGCGCCTCGCCGAGACCGCGCACGGCGCTGAGCACGATGCGGTCGTCGCGGCCGCTGGCCGGGTCGCAGCTGAAGGCGACGCCGGCCGAGCGCGCGGCGAGCAGCGGCATCACCACCACGGCCATCGCCGCGGCTTCCGGCGGCAGGTCGAGGCGGGCGCGGTAGGCCACCGCCTGCGGCGTCCACAGCGAAGCCCAGACGACACGCACGGCATCGGCCAGCGCGCCGCTGCCGGCGACGTTGAGCACGCTGTGGTGGATGCCGGCGAACGAGGCGCGGCGCGAATCCTCCAGCGGCGCCGACGAGCGCACGGCGAGCGGGATCGTTTCCCAGCCGCGCCGCCGGAGTTCGTCGGCGAGCGCGCTGGCCAGCCCTGCCGGCAGCGGTTTTTCGACGATGCGCCGGCGCAGCGCGGCGAGGGCGTCGGCGTCGCTGCCGGCGGCCGTTGCCGCGGCGCGCAGGCCGGCATCGAAAAAGTCGGCGTAGGCGGCGGTGGCGACGACGAAGCCGGCCGGTACCGGCAGGCCGTAGCGGCGCAGGCGGCCGAGCGTCGCCCCCTTGCCGCCGGCAAGCCCGGCACCGGCGTCGGCGTCGGCGGCGGCGTCGAAATCGAGCAGCGGGCCGGCGCTCATCGTGCCGCTCCGGCGACGCCGCGCAGGAAGAGATCGAGCATCGCGGCGAATTCGCCGGCGAGGCGGCCGTCGGCCTCGCCGCCTGCGTCCAGCCAGCGCACCAGCGCGCCGAGATGCAGGAACTGCAGGTAGTGGGCGAGCTGCGCGGCCGGCAGCGCCGCGGCGATTTCGCCGCGCGCCTGCGCGTCGGCGATGAGCGTCGCGAACACGCGCTCGAAGCCGCTGCGCTCGCGGCCGGGGACGAGCGGGCGGCTCAGGCGGAACTGCAGGTAGGGCCGCAGGTAGGCGCGCTGGCGCTCGTTGTAGGCGGCGGCCAGTTCGAGCAGGCGGCGCAGGCGAGCGATGGCGGTCGGCAGCTGCGCCAGTTCGGCCTGCACCGCCGGTGCGGCGGCGGCGAGGTCGTCGTGGAAGCGCTGGCGGACGATCGCTTCCTTGACCGGGAAATAGGCGTAGAGCGTTGCCTTGGCGACGTCGGCGGCGGCGGCGATCTGTTCCATCGTCACCGCTTCGTAGCCGCGCGTTTCAAACAGTGCGAAGGCGACGGCGACGATGCGGGCGGCGGTTTCCTGGCGCTTGCGGTCGCGGCGCGAGGGGTCGGTTGCGGGCGGCGGGAAGAACATGGTGACGGAAAATTTTGTTGAACGACGTATGAAACTATACGTCGTTCAATTTTTTCCGGCAAGCGTGCATTTCCTTCCGCAGCGGCACCTTTGCGACGGAGTGCGGGGGCGAGCGGGGGCGAGCGGGTGCGAGCGGGTGCGAGCGGACGCCGTTCAGCGCCGGAGCAGGTTCCAGAGGGCTTCGGCGCCGTCGAGGACGAGGTCGGAGAGGTCGGCGTCGAGGCGGCTCTTGCGCTGTTCGCGTTCCGCCTGCGATTTCAGCCGCTCGTTGGCGATCAGCGCGTCGGCCAGCGCGTGCGGGTCGACATGTTCCTGCCGGCGGGCGCGGCTGCCGTAGTCGTCGAGCGCCTTGGCGACGGCGTCCGGGTCGAGGATGACGATCGGCGAGCGGCAGTGGCCGCAGACGTTCTCGCGCCGGATGTCGACCGGCGCGCCGCAGCCGGAGCAGCGGACGACCTGCACCTGTCGCGCCAGTTCGGCGATCTCGGCGCCGTTCAGCTGGCGGACGAAGCCCTTCTCCATCATGAACGCCGAGAAGGAATTGAAGCGGCCGTGCCGTTGCGGGCAGCGGTGGTAGGCGAAGTGGCCGTTCTTCGTGCGGTCGAGGCCCTCGATCAGGCGCTCGCCGCAGCCCGGGCAGCGCAGTGCGCCGGGCCAGGGCTGGCGCAGGTCGTCGTGGTGCTCGTGCAGCAGGCGGAAGAGTTCGAGGACGCCGGCCGGCGCCAGCTGCGCGCTCTCGAATTCGTCGAACCAGAGGCCCTGGCAGGGAAAGCAGAGGTCGAGGACGACTTCGCCGTGCGGCTGGCGCCTGAAGCAGTGCGTCGCCATCAGCGTGCGGCAGGCGGGGCAGGGGCGGGGCGTCGGCATGGCGGTCGTTCCGGTGGCAGGCGTGCGATGCAGGAGCCTGCGATTTTCGATGGCGTGGGTGCCGCTGGCAAGTCGGGAACGATCACGGTCCGGCGGCCGTCCACTGATAGAATCGCGCCCCCAATCCAATAACAGCAAGCCAGGAGAACAGTCATGGAACGCCGTTCCTTCCTCAAACAAGCGGGTGCCGGCCTCGCCGTCGGCGCCGTTGCCGCGCCGGCGCTGGCGCAGTCGGCGCTGCCGGCCATCAAGTGGCGACTGGTGTCGAGTTTCCCGAAGAGCGTCGACACGATCTATGGCACGTCCGAGCTGATCGCCCGCCGCGTGTCCGAGCTGACCGGCGGCCGCTTCCAGATCCAGCTTTTCGCGCCGGGCGAGATCGTGCCGGCGACGCAGGTGCTCGACGCGGTTAAGGAGGGCACCGTCGAGATGGGGCATACGGCAAGCTATTACTACGTCGGCAAGGACCCCACGTTCGCCTTTGAGACCGGCATGCCCTTCGGACTCAACAGCCGCCAGCAGACGGCGTGGATGTACGAGGGCGGCGGCATGCAGCTGTGCCGTGAATTCATGAAGGACTACAACGTCCACTCGATTCCGGCCGGCAACACCGGCGTACAGATGGGCGGCTGGTTCCGCAAGGAGATCAAGTCGCTCGACGACCTCAAGGGCCTCAAGTTCCGCGTCGGCGGTTTTGCCGGCCAGGTGCTGCAGCGCCTCGGTGTGATCCCGCAGCAGATCCCGGCCGGCGACATCTATCCGGCGCTGGAGAAGGGCGCCATCGATGCCGCCGAATGGGTCGGGCCGTACGACGACGAGAAGCTCGGCTTCAGCAAGGTCGCCAAGTTCTACTACTACCCGGCCTGGTGGGAAGGCGGTTCGCAGCTCAACCTGTACATTAACCTGAAGCAGTGGGACTCGCTGCCGAAGGAATACCGGGCGGCGCTGGAAGCGGCGGCCGCCGAGGCGCATGTCGACATGCAGGCGAAGTACGACGCGCGCAATCCGGCCGCGATCAAGCGACTGGTCGCTGGCGGCGCGCAGCTGCGCCCGTTCTCGCAGGAAATCATGCAGGCCTGCTACAAGGCGGCGTTCGACTTGTATGAGGAAACGGCGGCGAAAAATCCGAAGTTCAAGAAGATCTACGAGCCGTGGAAGAAGTTCCGCGAGGACCAGATTCTCTGGTTCAGCCTCGCCGAAGACCGCTACGACAGCTTCGTCACCGGCGCCAGCCGCATGCGCAAGTAGGCGGGCCGCTGCCGCGGACGGAACAAAGCCCGCCGGCTTTCGCTGGCGGGCTTTGTTCTTTTGGCGCTGGGTCAGTGGTGCGCGCTGTCGTCGAGGTGGATGACGTCGTCGTGCTGGCGCTGGTTGATCTCGTGCTGGCGCTTGACGAGGTACATGGCGCCGGCGACGAACAGGCCGAACATCGTGATTACCCAGTAGATCGACAGGTCGGCGCGGATCATCACGAAGTAGAGGCCGGTCATCACCAGGATCGACAGGTTTTCGTTGAAGTTCTGCACGGCGATCGAGTGGCCGGCGCCCATCAGGATGTGGCCGCGGTGCTGCAGCAGCGCGTTCATCGGCACGACGAAGAAGCCGGAGAGGCCGCCGATCAGGATCAGCAGCGGTACCGCCAGCCACATCTCGTGCACGAAGTTCATGATCAGCACGATGATGCCCATGGCGATGCCGAGCGGTATCACCCTGACCGACTTGCGCAGCGTGATCAGGCGCGCGGCGACGATCGCGCCGCCGGCGACGCCGATGGCGACGACGCCCTGCAGCATCGACGATTTCGACAGGTCGAGATGCAGCGCGACCTCGGCCCACTTGAGGACGATGAACTGCAGCGTCGCGCCGGCGCCCCAGAACAGCGTCGTCACGGCGAGCGAGATCTGGCCGAGCTTGTCGCGCCAGAGCAGCGCCAGGCAGTGCTTGAACTCGTGCACCAGGTACCAGGGGTTCTTCTTCAGCGGCTTGTGGTCGACGCCGGTGTCCGGCACGTAGAGGTTGAAGACGGCGGCGAGCAGGTAGAGGCCACCGACGATGCCGATGACCATCTCGCCGGTGCTGTCGATGCCGGTGTCGAGCAGCGGGAAGTCGAAGGCGAGCAGCGCCTGCGCGATCTCCGGCTTGATCAGCGTGCCGCCGAGGACGACGCCGAGGATGATGGCGCCGACGGTGAGGCCCTCGATCCAGCCGTTGGCGACGACCAGCAGGCGGTGCGGCAGGTATTCGGTGAGGATGCCGTACTTGGCCGGCGAGTAGGCGGCGGCGCCGAGGCCGACGACGGCGTAGGCGACGAGCGGATGCACCATGAAGAACATCATCGCGCAACCGACGATCTTGATCGTGTTGCTGATGAACATCACCTTCCACTTCGGCATCGAGTCGGCGAAGGCGCCGACGAAGGCGGCGAGCGCGACGTAGGACACGGTGAAGAAGGTCTTCAGCAGCGGCTCGTACTCGGCCGGCGCCTGCAGTTCGCGCAGGGCGTAGATGGCGGCAATGAGCAGGGCGTTGTCGGCGAGCGCGGAAAAGAACTGCGCCGCCATGATGATGTAGAAGCCGAAGGGCATCGCGTCGGTCTGGGCCTGTTTTGCGGGTCGCGGGTTTATACCACGAAAGTTCCGGCGGCCGCGTTGACGCAGCGCGGGGCGGCGGCGGTGGATGCGGAGGCGCGGCGAATGTGCTTGAATAGAGCACGTATATATGCGGAGTTCGGATTTTTATGGCGGATCGTCGCCTGCAGGTGTTCCATGCCGTCGCCCGGCACCTCAGCTTTACCAAGGCGGCGGAGGCGCTGTTCATGACGCAGCCGGCCGTGACCTTCCAGATCAAGCAGCTGGAGGAGCAGTTCAACACGCGCCTGTTCGAGCGCGGCCACGGCCGCATCTCGCTGACGCCGGCCGGGGAACTGGTCTTCGAATACGCCGAGAAGATCCTCGGCCTGTCCTTCGAGATGGAGACGCGGCTGGCCGAGATGACCGGCCAGATGCGCGGGCCGCTGATGGTCGGCGCCAGCACGACCATCGCCGAGTTCATGCTGCCGCGCATCCTCGGCGAGTTCAATTCGCT
>JANJTW010000137.1 GCA_024710925.1 Rhodocyclaceae bacterium
TAGAGCACCGGCCTTCTAAGCCGGGGGTTGTGAGTTCGAGTCTCGCCGGGCGCGCCAGAACAGTGGCGGCATTAGCTCAGTCGGTAGAGCACTGGATTGTGATTCCAGGTGTCACCGGTTCGATCCCGGTATGTCGCCCCACGTAGCAAGGCTTATGGCGGTAGTAGTCACTAACAAGACGAATCCTAGTAAGCACGTAGTAAGCAGAACGGCCGCCAGTTTTGGCGGCCGTTTTTTTTGCTTTGTCGCTGCGACTTCAGAATACCTTAACCTCAACTACCAGAAAATAATCGCTCATAGCGCGATTCTGAAAGCCGACGTTTTCGATCCCGGCGGCAAAAATTTAGCCTCCTTCCCTTTTTCCTGAAACTGGCGTGCTAGCATTCCAACCGCATTATTTCTACTGCTGGAGCGCGTTATGAGCCTTGTTCGCCTTGCCCTCGTGGCGATTACATTTGCCTCAAATGTCTCGCACGCGGAGATGTACAAATGCGTCGAAGGGGGCAAGACAGTTTTCCAGGAGCGCCCATGTAAAGGGGGCGGCGGCGCCGTGAATATCCGGCCGCAGTCGGGCGATGGCCCTGCCGCAGCTTCGGCGCAATCTAAACCGGCGGGGCAGCCGGATGCAGCGCAGGCCGCCAGCAATCAATCTGCGGCGAGCAAGGCGGAAAGCCAGCTCCAGACCATGCAACGTGATCGGCGGTTGCGGGAGATTGGTTTTGAAATAGCCGATGCAGAACGCGCGATCCGGAACCACAACGAAGGCCTTGATGCTGAGCTTGCAGCCTTGCGGAATAAGAAGCGGTATGCCAATAACAACCTTGCCGGCGCCACTTGGGAGCAGAGCATTTCGGCAGAAATGCAAGCCGTCTCGCACAAGTACAAAACCAAAATTTCGATTGAGCAGGGGAAGATTGACCGCCTCCGGCGTGAAGAGGAAAGCTTGCGCGCGTCTAAGTGACCGGCCGGTTATTCACGAAAAAAGCCCCGCCGGCGAGGGCGGGGCAAAGGCACTCTCTCTTCGGAGGTCTTGCCGAGAGTGTTCGGTGATGTGTGCGGTCAGCGGTTCTCCTTCTTTCGCTGCGCCGTTCGGGGGAGTGTCCCGAGGGCTCCTTCCCGCCGGAGGTCTAGTTCATTGAGTAGCGACAGCTCAGCGGCGAGCACATCAACCCCCTGCCCATGCACTCGCCAGGCGCAGCCGCTTCGAATCACTGTCAGCCCGAGCCGCTGGCAGAGCCGATAAATCTCTCGGCTTCGCGGCCGAAGGGCGGCAACTTCGGCAGGCGTCATCATTTGCGCCCTCCCTCGATAACGGCCAGCGTACCCGGCGGGCTCTTCAGTTCAGCAAGTCCGACCTGTGCCGCTTCGAGTTCAAGCGCGGCGACCTTTGCCCGGTTTCGCGCCTCGGTGACGAGGTGTTCGCGGGTCGCGTCTGCCGTGGCCTTTTCGGATTTTGCGCGTTCGGCCGTGGCGCGCGCCTCGGCTGCGGCAGCCTTTGCGGCCTCGGCTTCGCGCTGGGCTTGCTCGGCCCGCTGCCGGGCGGCTTCGGCCTCGGCTTCCAGTTTCTCGACCTCGGCGGCGACCAGCTTGTCAGCAGGCGATTCAAGCCCGAGCCCAGCCTCGCGGTGCTCGTCTGCGGCGCGCTCGGCATCGACCTGTTCGGGATCGTCGCCGAGTTCGGCAATGACAGAGGAGCGGGAACGGAAACCGGCCTCAACTGCCATTTTTCGGGCGGCAATGTCCTGGGTCGGATGTATTAAACCCCAGGCCGGGGCTTGCCATGCGGAATTGGCAGCGGCGTTCAGGTCGGCGGCGCGAATGGCGCCACTCAGCGCGGCGGCCGTTGCCCATGCCTTACGAACCGGCTGCAAGAATTGCGGGACGATCAGCGCCCACTGGCGCGATTCGACCAGCCGGCGAAACTCGCCGATCAGGATACGGATGGAACGGTCGGACAGGTCTTTTACGTCGCCGGAAAGTATCTCATACGGGACGCCGACAGCGGCGGCGATTGCCTGAAGCTGCCCCCGCAGATAGTCGGCGTGGTTCGCCCCAGCGTCAGGCGGTGCGCTCCATTCGATAGACTCCCCCGGCAGTAGCTCCTGCATGATGCCGGGTTCAAGCGCTACCATCGGTGCGCCTTGGCCGTCCATTTCAACGGTCTTGCCGGTCAGCGGGTCAATGTTTGCACCGTCGCCGGTTGGCATCGGGCGTGTTACGTAACCGGTGAAGAGATTGGCGAGTTGCTGCCGGACTAGAACGGCGTCCTCAAAATCGCATACGGCACGCAGCCGGGCGAGAACGTTGTGCAGCCAGCCGATGCCGCGAAGCTGGCCGGGGCGCGTCGGCATGAAAATATGCAGTACGTTTTCAGCCGGGATGCGGACGAGTTCGGCGTCATTGATCGAGCCTGAATGCCGCTCGCCGGGATGCTCCTTGAACATCCAGTAAGCGACGCGGCGGCCGATGCGATCAAATTCAATGCCGGCGCGGATTCGGTTGCCGTTCGATAGCGCGACGTTGTAATCGGTCGGGCATTGGTCGCCCTCGATCAACTGAAGCTGAAGCGGAACCGGCAAACCATCGTCCATCCGGCGCGCCCTCAATCGAACAAAAACCTCTCCCGACTCGACCAGCGCAGCGGCGACGAGTTGTTGCTGCCCGACGAAATCGAGCACGCCGTCGGCGTCCGATGACGCGCTCCATGCTGCCCAGGCTTCATTAATTCGCGCCTTCTGCGCGGTATCGGCCGTTGTCGGGCGGCATGTCCATCCCGGCCCGATGAGTGCGGATTGCCAAACGCGAACGGCGGCGGCGCTCCATGCGTCATTGCGGACGCTATCGCGCGAGCGGTCGCGAATCCGACGAAGGGCCGGCAAGATTTCGGCGTTCGGCCCGGTGCTTCCGGGCGACCAACGAGACAAGCGGCGACCGTTGCCGGCGGCGTCGTAGGATGCCTGCGGCACGAGAGGAGAGGCGCCGCGCGGCAACGAGCGTGCGAGCAGATCGAGGTCGGCAGCGGCAATCGTCACGGTGCCGGGTTTCTCAGTGGGCATAACGCGTCCTTTCCTGCTTCAGTTCAAGTTGAATCTGCGAGATTTGGCGGATACGCGCGTGCAGTTCGGCTTGCGGCCCGCTGACGTCTTGACCATCAATGACGTCAAGAACGGCAAAGCAGGCGCCAAGGGCTGCACCAACCAGATGCGTCTGCGCTGCGGTGTCGTTGATTTCCGCTTCGTGTGACAGAAGAAGTGCCCTTGCGCCGCAATCCAGAACGCCGAAACAATGCGCGCGGTCGGCGTTCGAAACCTCGGCGTTGTCCAGTTCCAGACCAGTGCGTCGAAGCATCTCGGCGGCGACTTCGCGCATGCGAATCGGGTCGGTTACTACGAGGCGGACAAGTTCAGCGGTGTCCATGTCTTGTATCTCCTTTGCTGTTGCGGGCGGCGATTTGTTGAATCCGGCTGGGCAAGCAGGCAATGAATGGGTTGTCGCAAATTTCCAAGCTCTGGCGAACGACGTTGCCGGCGGTTGTCAGAGCAGCCAGCGCGCCGGAGAAATGCCCGCCGGCCGCGATGATTGCCTCGTGCGACGCAATCGCAGCGGCGCCGACCGTGATCTTGTTCGCGGCTGCCAACTCGGCACGGGCATCGCGTAGCGCGGCCTCATACTCGGCGCGACGGTTCTCGGGAACGTGTCCCTGTAGCTCTTCGGCGCGCTCGATTGATGCCGAGACGAAGGCGGCGAGGGCGGCGGGGTGAAGCGTGGTCAGGTTGGCCGAAATGCGCAGCGGGACAAGCGCGGTACTCGCGTCGCAGCGCAACTGCGGCGGTGTTTTCTTAAGCGGGGATGCCATTTGCTTCCTCCTCGTCGTGCTCGGTGTCGTCGGTCAGGTCGTCGGCCAGGTCAAATCCTTCAAGTCGGAGCTGATCCAGCAACTGATCGACGCGGCGCTCGGTGACGCCGCATAGGGCTGCCATTGCAGGACGTGAGGCGCCGAGCTTCGACAGTGCTGCGATCTGACCAGCCCGGCGGACGCTCTCAAGCGCCTTCAGGGATGGGACATGCAGCGTTTCACCGCCGCGCCACGCAATCAGCCAGCCGAATGCCTCGCGGCCGATCAGCTTTTCGAGGGTGTGGCCGGGGATCGCCTGCGCGGGAACGTACAGCGGGCGCCCCATTCCGCCGAAGAAGGCGCAGATCATCAAGGCAGGGGCGCCGCCGATCTGGTCGGAGATTTCTTGAAAGCCACGCAACGCGAATTCAATCGACATTCTCATACCTCCTTATCAAGCAGGCCGGCGTGCTCGACTTCATCGAACGGGATTCCGAGAACGGCCGCCGCGTTGGCATCCAGGCGGCGGTCCTCGCCGGTTTCGAGAATCAGCGATTCCTCGGCGAGTTCGGCGGCGTAAAGTTGGCGGTGCAGTTCGCGCAGGCGGTCATGACGTTCGACAGCAGACAGTCGTGTGATCGGGTTTGTCTTGTCGATTTCGGCAGCTGCGGCGGTTGCTTCGGTGACAAATTTATCGATGCCATAAGCGCTCAGGGCAGCGCCAATACCAAGCTTTGCAATTGTTTCCGGACGTGTTTGGTATGAGAACAGAGCTTCGAGCGTAGGCGCTTCGCCTCTGGCGATGTGGTCGGCAGCCTCACGCTTGAATTGTTCGAAAAGGTCGATTGCCTCAGCGAGCGAACGACGGAGCCCGGCCTCGCATTCGGCAGCTGGCAAACCGGCCTGCGATGCTTCGCGAAGCTGCGATTTCAGATCGGTGATTTCCGCGCGCAGGGCGGCGATGGTGTTCGGGGTTGGCGATGATTTACGGGACATAGCTCAAACCTCCGCCGTGGTCAGAACGCCAAGATCGAGGAGCAGCTTTTTGCAGCGCTCGCGCAGGCGGATAGCGGGTTGTGCTGCCTGCTCGGCGGCGTTACGCTGGCGCACGGCTTCGGCGATCAGGCGATCAAGCTCGCTCAGTTCTTTCCGCGTGCTTTCTAGGGCGCGGGTAAGGGCGTCTCGGTCCTCTTGACGTTCGGTAAATCCGCTGCGTTGCAACAGGCTGGCAAGGTGTGCTGCCTTGAGGTTGCGGGCGCTTTCGAGTGACGCGACGCGATCAGACAACGCGCCGTAGCGGGCGCGTGCGGCGGCATGTTCGGCGTCAATCTCGATCAGCTTGGCGCGTGCGGCGGATTCCCAGGCGGGAGAGGCGGAAGAGGTCATGGGGGCTAGTCCTTTACTTGGCTGTATGACGTTTGACACGATACGAAAAACGCCAGCGGTTCCGCCTGCCTACGGATTTCGCGTCGTGTTAGCGCGCGGCGTTTTCCAGGTGGATACGCTCAAGCTCGTCCGCGAGGTCGCCCATTGAGTCGTCAATCATCTTGCCGATTTCGTCCGCAAGCTCCGGCGCAATGCCGAGCCTTCGTTCGAGGTTGTCGGGTATGGCGCGCAAGGCTTGCGCAACGAGGTTGAATGCTGTTGCGCAAGCCTGTTGCACTTCTTCGCGCGGAAGAACATCACCGCGTCGCTTCGCCAGCTCAAGCTCTTGCAAGTGCGCGGTCGCGAGGTTTTTTCGATCAGTCGGCGATAACAATTCCGGCGAGACGTCGCCGCGCCGACTAAACAGCGCTTTGACGGCTTCGACGAAATCAAAGACCGGGTGCCCCGCACGGCTTCCGATGGGTTTAATACCGCTCCGGCCTATTGCTGATCGCACGTGGTCGCGGTCACAATCGAGCATCATGGACAAACCGCGAATGCTGATAGCGTCAGGTACCTTAGATGACGAATCCATATTTCCCCCTGTGGATGCCTCAAGCAACCCAAAAACGGGGAATCCCCGCGCTCGTTCGTCCCCGCCCGCCTTCCGCCCCTGTCGAAGCTTCAGCCGCCTTCTGCGCGCCGCAATCCCTGCGCCCTTGTCCAAGCATTCCCGGCCCGGCGTTCGTCTCGCCGTGCGCGGCGCAAGCGCGTTGCCGCTCAATTGCTCGCGCATCATCAGCAGCTCGCAGGCGACGGGCGCAGGCTTCGAGGAAGTCGGATTGTGTTATTCGAGATGCCATAGTCAATTTCCTTTCTGTGTGAGTACGTCGAGCCAGTCGCCCGCTTCTTCCGGTGTTTGAACCTCGCATTCGATGCCGAGGCCGGCGAGACGAGCGGCGGCGACATAAGCGGCGCGCTGCCCGACAAAGTTCGCGTCGTTGTCTGCAAAGACGGTGACGCGATTCACGCCGGCCGGCGGTATGAATGTCTCGACGCCGTGAGCGGTGACGGTTGCCCAAGTTGGGATGCCGAACAGTTGCGCTGCGGCGAGTGCTGTCTCGATACCTTCGGCTATGCCGATGTGCTCGGCGACGCCGGAAAGGCGGATCGCTGCACCCGAGACGGTGCCGGTTGGTGACATCATTTTTTTCGGTGACTCGACGGGCGCCTTTCGGCCGTCCGCCGTGAGATACGTTCGATGCAGGCAGATGCCCTTGTCGTCAGCGTCGCAGATGCGGGCGAGCATGGCCGGGAATGTGCCGACGACGAGCCCGCTGCTATCGCGGTAGGTCAGCCCCTCGTGATAGCGCAGCGCAGGTGGATAGCTGTCGAGCGCCAGACCACGCCCGGCGAGGTATCGCCCGACTGGATCGCCGGCATGAACCGGCTTCGCTTCGGCCCATACGCGTCGAAGCGCGGCCCGCTTCTGGTCGTCGCTGCGCTGCGCCTTCGCCGGCTGTGTAGCGACTGCGCCGACGATCTGCTCGACCTGCCGTGCTGTCGTCGCGAAGTCCCAAGCACGGGAGCGCATCAGCAATGCTGCGCCGTCTCCGGCGCCACAATGGGAGCAAATCCAAGTTCCCCGGCCTGCCTTGTCGTCGAAGCGGAAGCGGTCGCGGCCGCCGCAGAGAGGGCAGGGACCATGCTTGCCGGTCAGTGCGCCGTCATCAAATCCGAAGTGCCTGAGGATGCCCGGCCATTTGCCGGTGGCGATGTCGGCGAGTCTAGGCCGCATGCTCGCCTCCGCCTGAGCGTTTGGCATATGCGATTGCCCGCGACGTGAGCCAGCTTCGCAGCTCCGGCGACGGTTCGCTAACGATGTCGGCAAGACCGCGCGGCCAGACGCCGAACAGTGCGCGGTACTGATTCGCCGCCCAGCCGCGCCGGTACTCGCGTTTAGCTGCGATGTGGAGCAGGCCGCTATACACCAGTTGCTTGTTGTGCCGATCCGGTCGGCGCAGGCGCTCAATCTTCGTAAGCTCGCCGTCGGCGGTGACGATGTCGGACTGCCGTTCAGGCGCGAAACCACAAGCCGGGCAGGCATGAACGCCGGCCGGCTTCACGAAAGCGCAGGCCGGGCAGACGGCCGGCAGCCTCTCCCGCTTCTTGCGGGCAGCCGTCGCCTTTCTCTCGCCGTCGTCGAGTTCGAGCGGTAGGTCGTCGGTCGGAAAACCGAGACGCGCCACGGTGCCGGAGTGGTCTAGCAGTAGCGCCTTCTCCTTGCCAGGGAACGGGCGCAGAACGCGGCCGGCCATTTGAATAAAACGGGTCAGGCTTTTCGTCGGGCGCGCGAGAATCATGCACGCGGTACGCGGTGCATCCCATCCTTCGGCGAGCAGCGACGCATTGCAGAGAACAGTTGTCTGGCCGGCGTTGAACCGGTCAAGAATCGCCTTGCGCTCCTCGTCGTCGTGCCGGTAATCGATGTGCTCGGCGGCAACGCCGGCAGCGTTGAATGCCTCGGCGATGTGCTTCGAGTGCGCGATGTTCGCAGCAAAAACGACAGTCTGCTTACCTGCGAGGCGCTTCCAGTGGGCAGCGATGTCGCCGACGAGCTGCGGCTTATCGACGGCCTCGGCGAGTTCGTTCTCGGCATAGTCGAGTTCGCCGAACGCGTCGCGGCGCGTGCTGACGCCGGTCAAGTCGGGATCGGCGGGCGCCCAGACTTCGACATCGACGAGAAACTCGTCGGCGATCAGGTCGCGGATTGTTGCTGCCGCTATCAATCCCTCGAACAGCGGCCCGCCGAGTTCGTCGTAGTGCTTGCCGAGTCCGGCGGCGAACGGCGTTGCCGACAGGCCAACGACGGGAACGAGGTTCCGCTTGAACAGAAGCTCGCGGTATTTCCGCGATCCGGCGACCGCGTGCGCTTCGTCAATGACGATCAAATCAACGTCGGGTAGCCCGCGCTTGTGGGCGGTGTCGATTGAAACTATCAGAACCGGCGAATTGACGTTTCGTGTGTTCTCGCCCTGGAGAATGCCGTGATCCACGCCGGAGCCGTAGAACCGCACGCTGGCCTGTGCGACGAGCTGTTTCCGGTTCGCGATGAAAGCGACGCGCTTACCTTTGCGCACCGCCGCCTGAATCATCGCAAGCGCCATTTCGGTCTTGCCGCTGCCGGTCGGCGAGTAGAGCATCAGGCGGCGTTTTCCCCCAGCCAGCGAAAGGCGCAGGGCATCGAGTGCGGCCGATTGATAGGGGCGCAGTTCCATCAGAACGCCTCCTCGTCGCCGTCAGCCCATCCCCCCATCTCCTCCTCTGTAGTAATAACCGCCTCTGCTTGGCTAGGGCGGGGTTGGGCTTCCTCTCCTGACGCATCGCGTCTTTCTCTACACTTCCCTTCCAAAGCATCCGGGAATCCGTCGCGACGCGTGGAGTCGTGATTCGACACGTCGCCACGCGTGAGCACGTGACACGACGCGTCAGCGCGTGAATCGACGAGAGGAGGCGGCGGAAGCCTTGATGCAGCCTCTTTCCCGTTGATCGACTGCTTACTCGAAAAATCAGGGATTACGGCATAGCTGCGGCCGGCGACGTCGTACAGCCGTATCAGCCCGGCCTGCACGAGTTCATCGCATAGTTGTTGCGCGTCGATCTGATCGCACGGCAGATACCGCACGCCGTAGGAACGCGGCTGCCAGGTAAAGCGCCCCTCTCGATCAGCTTCGAGCGTGAGCCCGAGATAGAGAAGGCGCGCCAGCGGCGAGACGCTGACGACATCGGCATCGGTGAAGAAATCGCGGCTGATTGAGCGCCAGAGCCTCATTGCATCAGCCTCCCAGCAACCTCGGCAAACACCCACGCAAGGGCGGCCAGTTCGGCGGCGACGGGCTGCGTGACCAGCCGCTCAGCGGCGAAATTCGCCGCCATGCGACATGCGGACGCGATGCTAGGATTTGTCGCGAGTCCTCTCGCTTGGCTGCTTCTGGATTCCCCCGCGCCCTTGGCCCGCAATGCCTTGGGCGCGCTCATTTTGGCGGCGCTCATTTTGCGCACCCCGATGACGAGAGGCGCGGGCCGCTGAGCTTTTTCTCTGCCCAGGCGTCGAGGTCAGCTGCGAGATAAACCGCACGATGGCCGAAGCGGCGATAGATCGGGCCGCCTCCGGTCGTAACCCATTTTTGAAGTGAGTTTTTTGAGGTGCGAAGGCCGCGCTCTGTAAGGTATTGCGCGGCTTCTTGGCGATTGAGATAGCGGTCGTTCATTTCCGGTCCTTTCAGTGCAACCCCCGAAACGTCGGGATGTGCTCAGAATGGACCGGTAAGTGATATGGAACGAGGTAATAACCTCGCCTCGATTTGCTAGGTTTTTACGGCGTCAGGATTTGACGTCGCCAAGGTGATCGCTAATGTAGTTTCCTGGATCGAGCGGTTCGCCGTCGCGCCCAGTGAATCCAGCAATTTCAAAGGCGGCAGCGCAGGCCAGGTGAAATTCTCGGTCCGGATGACTTTCTAGGGTTATGCCATCGCGCTCCAGAGCGTCGGCTACTTCCTCTACAAGCAAGCGGTGGAGGAAGTTTTTTCGGCGCCCACCTTGTCCACCGAACTGCTGGTTAAGTGCCAACATATGCGCCTGGATGGCAATTAGCGGCCATTGCGTTCCATGCGAGGAGAAGCCTGCTTCTATGAGCGCGCCCTCGTGGTCGTCTGGCTGAAATGTTGCCAGGGTATCGCGAGCTTTTTCGATTGCCGTGCCTTCGGTGGCTTGGAAGGGGTAATCCTTTTCGAACTTGCGCAATGCTTGCAATAGGTTTTTCGCAAGGCGACCGATGCGTTTGGCATCACGGCTCATATCCTGGTCTTTGTATGCGCCCTTAGTCGTCTGTGTGGCGGAAATCCTGCGTGCGTGGTGTGCGATAAGGTCGCGTGTGCTCTGTTTTAAGGACTTCGGCCAAAGCATCATTGACCACCTTTTGCATTGGGAATGGGGAGCACTTCGGCCCTCGGTTGATCAGAGTTCATTCCTGCCAATGCAACAGCAGCCGCACGTTCAGCCAGCGTGCTGCGCGCGTTGTCCGCGAGATGGACATATCGCAGGGTCGTTGATACCTGCTTGTGACCAAGTGCGTGCATCAGTTCGACGGTGGAACCGCCTGCCATCGCGAGGTGACTGCCGACAGAATGCCGGAGTCCGTGCAGCACCAGATCGTCAGGCAGGCCGGCTTCCTTGCGTACTTGCTGCCACGGCTTCTGCATCGACATTGGGCCGTCGCCTTTCGCCGGGCGGAAAACGTAGTCGTCGGGCTCTCCCTCTCCTTGCCTGGCGATGATGTCGCGTGCTTGGGACGGGAGCATGATGATTCGTGGCGCCCCTGTTCGGCGGCCGGTCTTGTGCTCGCGGGGCGGGAATACAACACGACCATTGCGCAGCTCAACATGCCGCCATTTCATGCCGACGACTTCGCCGCGCCGAGCGCCTGTAAGCGCTACAAAGCGGATTGCATCGGCGACGGCGGGACGCATGCGGTGCTCTCGCTCCATGGCGTCGAGTGCTTTGAACAGCTTGCTGTAGTCCTCAGCACTCTCGATGATCGTTTCCCGCTTTCCGGGCGGGGCGACCTCGATATCGACTGCCGGATTCTTGTCGAGAAGCTTCTCGCTAACCGCCCATGAATAGGCCGCACGCAGGATTAGTACGGCTTTGTCGGCAGTTCCCGTTCCGCCTTTGACGCGGGAAACTCCGCGCGCCTTGGTCTTGATTGTGGCGGCGGTCGCTCCTTCTGCGACGCTACGCTGCATCCTGCGGACGTCGTTCTCTGTGAGCTTGTCAGCGATCTTGCTGCCGAGCAGGGGGCGCACGTGCCGGTCAATGCGGCCCTTGTCGACAACACGCGTGCTGTCCGCCTTCGCCTTGAACTTCTCGCTTTCGATGTAGAGGTCGAGCAGCTTATCGACGGTGATGGCGGCGCGGCGGGCGCGTTTCTCGCCAAGAGGGTCTATCCCGCTGAGCACGTCCCGGAATAGCTCCTTCGCCTTTTTGCGTGCTTGATCGGCCGTGAGGGCGTCTGAGTAGTTGCCTATCTTGATGCGACGAGAAGCCCCCTCGGCTGTCCGGTACTGATAGACAAATGACTTTGACCCGCTTGGGCGCACAACCAAACCAAAGCCGGATAGTTCGCTATCCCATACGTATTTATCGCGGTCGCCCGGTGTGGCTGCATCCACGGTTTTCTTTGATAGTTTCTCGCGCATCTCTAGCCCCCAAAATCTGCTTACTAGAAAAGTAGTAAGCACATAGTAAGCAGGACGCAGTAAATTTTGTCCTGACGTCTGGACTGAGAGTAAGGCAGAGAAAGCCTATTTGCAAGGCTTTCATGCGATATATAAAATTGTAGTAAGAAGGGGAAAGCGACGGAAATAGACGTGGTTTTGGATTGTGATTCCAGGTGTCACCGGTTCGATCCCGGTATGTCGCCCCAGCTGTACTGAAACGGCGAGTGATGAAAATCACTCGCCGTTTTTGTTTGTACCCGCCGCGGCATGTACCGCGGCGAGTGCATCAGGGCATCAGGTCCTTGAGCAGGCCGTCGATCTCGGTTTGCGACAGGCGCTTCTCCTCGGTCGGACCGCCGCCCTCGACGACGATGATGGCTCCGACCAGCGCCTTCATCGCCTTGCGCAGCGACTGACCGGCGAGGTCTTGGAACTCCTGGGCGACGATGATGTTGGTGAGGTGGCCGCTGACCAGTTTCAGGTTGGCCTCGATCTCTTGGCGGCTCCAGTTCTTCGACAGCGAGTCGAGCGTGCTGCCGACCAGCTGCTTGGCCACTTCCGCCTCGGTCAGCGATTTGTTGGCGGCGTCGGCGGTCATGCGCTCGACGTTGCCGAGGATCACCGAGACCGCCTTCGGATTGTGCGCGGCCTTCTTGTTCAGACCCTTTGCCGCCTCCTTGAGCTCGCGGGCGAGGCCTTTCAGCTCGTCGAGGACATGGCTGCTGTCCGCCTTCTTTGCCGCCGCCGACGAAACCGGCTTGCGGGGGCTCTTCGCCGCCGGCTTGCGGGGCACGGGCTTCTTCGCCGGTGCCTTGGCGGGCGCTGCTGCCTTCTTTGCGGCCGGCTTCGTTGCCGCCTTGGCCGTTCTGGTCTTGCCGGTGCTCTTCGTTGCCATTCAAACCCCCATTTTTTCGAAGATCTTGTTCAGTTTCTCGGACAGCGTTGCGCTCGTGAAGGGCTTCACGATGTAGCCGGAAGCGCCGGCCTGGGCGGCGGCGATAATGTTTTCCTTCGTCGCCTCGGCGGTGATCATCAGCACCGGCAGGTGCTTCAGTGCCGGGTCGGCGCGTACCGACTGGAGCAGCGTCAGGCCGTCCATGTTCGGCATGTTCCAGTCGGTGACGACGAAGTCGATGCCGCCGGACTTGAGGCGGGCGAGTGCGATGGCGCCGTCCTCGGCTTCCTCGACGTTGTTGAAGCCGAGTTCCTTGAGCAGGTTGCGGACGATGCGGCGCATGGTGGAGAAGTCGTCCACCACGAGGAATTTCAGTGTTGTTCTGTCACCCATATGTGTATCGATCCGTGGCGAGATGTGCGAAGGCTATCACTATGCGGAAGAGGCGGCCAGCGGGGCGCGTACGGGAATGCCCTCAGGGCAGCTCCTCGCGCCGCAGCAGGAAGACGAATTCGTCGCCGGCGCTCGTTTCCAGCCAGGTGAACGGCGTCTGCGGGAAGGCTGCTTCCAGCGCATCGCGGTTGTGGCCGATCTCGACGACCAGCAGTCCGCCGGGATTGAGGTGCTCCTTCGCCTCGCGCAGCATCACGCGCACCAGGTCGAGGCCGTCCTCGCCGCCGGCCAGCGCCATTTCCGGCTCGCGCCGGTATTCCTCGGGCAGCGTCGCCATCGACGCGGCATTGACGTAGGGCGGGTTGGAGAGGATCAGGTCGTAGCGCTGGCGGGCGACGCCGGCGAAGAGATTGGAATGGACCAGGCGAACGCGCTCTTCCAGCCCGTAGTCGGCGACGTTGCGGCGGGCAACGTCGAGCGCGTCGGGCGACAGGTCGACGGCATCGACCTGCGCCTCGGGAAAGGCGAGCGCGGCGAGGATGGCGAGGCAGCCGGAGCCGGTGCACAGGTCGACGGCGCTCGTCACCGACCACGGATCGTCGATCCACGGCTGCAGCTGGTCTTCCAGCAGTTCGGCGATGAACGAACGCGGCACGATGACGCGCTCGTCGACGTAGAAGCGGTGCTCGCCGAGCCAGGCTTCCCGCGTCAGGTAGGCGGCCGGCACGCGGTCGCGCACGCGGCGTTCGATGACGTCGAGCACCTGCGCGCGCTCGGCTTCCGTCAGGCGCGCGTCGAGGAAGGGTTCGAGCCGGTCGAGCGGCAAGTGCAGCGTGGCGAGCAGCAGGTAGACCGCCTCGTCCCAGGCATTGTCGCTGCCGTGGCCGAAGAACAGGCCGGCCTCGTTGAAGCGGCTGACGGCGAAGCGCAAGAGGTCGCGCAGCGTGGCGAGTTCGGGATGGATGCGTTCAGTCATGGCGGGCGAGGAGCCTTTCGAGGATGCGGCGGTAGATGCCGGAGAGCTGCGGCAGCGCGGCCGCTTCGACGCATTCGTCGATCTTGTGGATGGTGGCGTTGACCGGGCCGATCTCGATCACCTGCGGGCAGATCTGGGCGATGAAGCGGCCGTCGGAGGTGCCGCCGGTGGTCGACAGTTCGGTGGCTATGCCGAGCTCGTCCTTGATCGCCGCGCGCGCCGCGTCGACCAGCGCGCCTTCGGCGGTGAGGAAGGGGCGGGCGCCGAGCGTCCATTTGATCTCGTAGTCGAGGCCGTGCTTCTTCAGGGTGTCTTCGAGGCGCTGCTGCAACCCCTCCGGCGTGCTCGCTGTCGAGAAGCGGAAGTTGAAGAGGATGTCGACGGTGCCAGGAATGACGTTGGTCGCGCCGGTGCCGCCCTTGATGTTCGAGATCTGCCAGGTGGTTGGCGGGAAGTGCGCGTTGCCTCGGTCCCACTCGGTCGCCGCCAGTTCGGCGATGGCCGGCGCGGCGAGGTGGATCGGGTTCTTCGCGAGATGCGGGTAGGCGATGTGGCCCTGCACGCCCTTCACCGTCAGTTTGCCCGAGAGCGAGCCGCGGCGGCCGTTCTTGACCATGTCGCCGAGCGCGTTCACTGCCGTCGGTTCGCCGACGACGCAGAAGTCGATGCCCTCGCCGCGCGCCTTCAGCATCTCGGTGACGGCGACGGTGCCGTCGGTGGCATCGCCTTCCTCGTCCGAGGTGATGAGGAAGGCGATCGAGCCGGCGTGTTCCGGCTGGGCGGCGACGAAGGCTTCCGTCGCGGTGACGAAGGCGGCCAGCGAGCCCTTCATGTCGGCGGCGCCGCGGCCGTAGAGCAGGCCGTCGCGGTAGGTCGGCACGAACGGGTCGGACGACCACTGGTCGAGCGGGCCGGTCGGCACGACGTCGGTGTGGCCGGCGAAGCAGACGAGCGGCGCGGCGCGGCCGCGGCGCGCCCAGAGGTTGCGGACGCCGTTGCGGTCGACGGCTTCGCAAACGAAACCGAGCGCCTGCAGGCGCTCGGTGATGAGGGGGATGCAACCGCCGTCCTCGGGGGTGACCGAGCGGCGGGAAATCAGCTGCTCGGCGAGGGCGAGCGTGGAATCATGGGGCATTGTTCGGTTCTTCGTCGGGGTCGGTGAGGGTCAGGGTGAATTCCTTGAACGAGGGGCCGCTCTGGCTGTCGGTGCCGAAATCGAGCGAAGGCTCCTGGCGCTTGCCGTTTTCTTCCTTCTTCTCGGCACCGAATTCGGAGTTGTTGATCAGCCAGGACAGGTTGGTCGGCGAATCGGAGTTCGCCAGCGCTTCGTCGAGGGTGACGACGTTGCTCTTGTAGAGGCGGAAGAGATCCTGCTCGAAAGTCTGCGATCCGGGGGCGAGGCTCTGCTCCATCGCCTCCTTGATCGCCTGCACTTCGCCGCGCTCGATCAGTTCGGCGACGTGGCGCGTGTTGAGCAGCACCTCGCAGGCCGGGATGCGCCGGCCGTCGGGCTTCTTCACCAGGCGCTGCGACATGATCGCGCGCAGCGCGACGGAGAGGTCGAGGTAGAGCGAGGTCCGGCTCTCCAGCGGGAAGAAGTTGATGATGCGGTTGAGCGCGTGGTAGCTGTTGTTGGCGTGCAGGGTGCCGAGGCACAGGTGGCCGGTCTGCGCGTAGGCGATCGCCGCCTGCATCGTTTCCTTGTCGCGGATTTCGCCGATCAGGATGCAGTCCGGCGCCTGGCGCATCGCGTTCTTCAGCGCGCTGTTCCAGTCCAGCGTGTCCATGCCCAGCTCGCGCTGGTTGACGATCGATTTCTTGTGCTTGAAGAGAAACTCGATCGGGTCCTCGATGGTGAGGATGTGACCGGTGCGGTTGGTGTTGCGGTGGTCGAGCATCGACGCGATCGTCGTCGACTTGCCGGAGCCGGTCGAGCCGACGATCAGGATCAGCCCGCGCTTCTCCATGATCAGGTCGGCGAGCACCGGCGGCAGACCGAGCGAGTCGAGCGCCGGGATGTTGCCGAGGATGTAGCGGACGACGATCGAGATCGAGCCGCGCTGGCGGAACAGGTTGATGCGGAAGTTGCCGATACCGGGAACGCCGAAGGAGAGGTTCATCTCCATCGTCGCCTCGAAGGTCCGCACCTGATCCGGCGTCAGCAGCTCCATCGCGATCTTCTCGATCATCGACGGGTCCATCACCTGCTGGTTGACCGGCACCGTGGTGCCCTGGATCTTGATGTGGATCGGCGTACCGGCGGAGATGAAGATGTCCGAGGCCTGTTTTTCGGCCATCAGCTGGAACAGCTTGTCGAGGATCATCGTTTCGTCTCCGCCAGGGTTGGGCCGGTCGCTCAGTCGCCGCGCAGCAGTTCGTTGATGCTGGTCTTGGCGCGCGTCTTGGCGTCGACCTTCTT
>JANJTW010000187.1 GCA_024710925.1 Rhodocyclaceae bacterium
GAAGGCGTCTACACCGCCGGCCGCGCCGGCCACATCCGCAGCTTCGTGCTGCGCCAGGGGCGCGTCTCGAACGCGCAGCAGCGCTACTACGACGAGATGATGCCGAAGATCGGCATCCCCTACGCGACAGCGCCGCTCGACCTCGACGCGGTCTTCGGCAGAACGGCGCCGAAGATCCTCGAAATCGGCTGCGGCATGGGCGAGACCACCGCCGCCATCGCCGCCGCGCACCCGGAAAACGACTACCTCGGGCTGGAAGTGCATGCGCCGGGCGTCGGCAGCCTGTGCAAGCTGATCGCCGAGGGCAACATTGCCAACCTGCGCGTCTGCCGCCACGACGCGGTCGAGGTGCTGCGCGACATGATCGGCGACGGCACGCTCTCCGGCGTCCATGTCTTCTTCCCCGATCCGTGGCCGAAGGCGCGCCACCACAAGCGCCGGCTGCTGCAGCCGCCGCTCGTGGCGACGCTGGCGCGGAAGCTGAAGCCCGGCGGCTACATCCACTGCGCCACCGACTGGGAAAACTACGCCGAGCAGATGCTGGAAGTCCTCTCCGGCGAGCCGGCGCTGGCCAATACCGCGGAAGCCTATGCGCCGCGCCCCGACTACCGGCCGCTGACCAAGTTCGAGCAGCGCGGCCTGCGCCTCGGGCACGGCGTCTGGGATCTGGTCTTCCGCAAGAAGTAATCGCTCACTGCAGGCGGAAGATCACCGGCAGGATCAGTTCGCGCGCGGCGACGCCGGGCAGCCGGCCCATCGCCCAGGCGGCGCGGACCGCCGCGTCGTCGAGGAGGCGGTGGCCGCTGGAGGCGGCGAGCTGCACGTCGGCGATGCCGCCGTCCGGGGCGAGCGTCAGGATCAGCCGGACCTCGCCTTCGAGGTTGCCGGCGATCGCCTCGGCCGGATAGAAGAGGTGTTCGGCGAGCTTCCTTTGCGCCGCCTGCACCTGCCGCGCCGGGGCTTGCGCCGGTCGCGGCGCGGTTTTCGGCGCAGCCGTCGGCACCATTGCCGGCGGTGACTCGGGCGATCTTGCGAGCGGGCGCTCGCTTTCGTCGTCGAGCGTATTCTTGACCAGCGCCTCGGCTGGCGACGGCGCTGCCGGCGGCAGGCGCAGGGTGGCCAGCAGCGGCGGCACCGACGGTCTTGCCGGCGGCGCTGCCGGGCCGTCGACCAGCGCCGCGGCGTGCAGCAGCAGCGAGGCGGCGAAGGCAAGGACGAGGCGGCGGTGCGGCATGGTCGGATTCGATTCGGCGGGCCGCGGCGCGGCAAGGCAGGGACGTGTCGCCGGCAGGCGGGCGACGGAGCATTTTGGCAGAAAGTGGAGCGCGCGTCGCTCCGGAGGTGGCGCAATGAACGGATGGACGGGAAGAATCGCCGGCATGCTGCTGGCGCTGTGGCTGGCAATCTCGCCGGCCTGGGCGGCGGCGCCCGATCCGGTCGCCTTCGGCATCGCCGTCGAGCGCGGCGACCGGCGCCAGGTCGAGAAATGGCTCGACGAGGGCATGCCACCCGATTACGTCGCCGACCGCATCGGCACCGGCCTGATGATCGCCGCGTGGAACGGCGACATCGAGATGATGGAGCTGTTCGTCCGCCGCGGCGCCAATCCGCGCCGCGCCAACCGCAACGGCGAGCAGGCGCTCCAGCTCGCCGCGTGGAACGGCCACGCCGCCGCCGTGCGCTGGCTGCTCGAACATGGCGCAGCGCTCAACCGCGACGACAAGCACTGGTCGGCGCTGCACTACGCGGTGTTCGGCGGTCATGCCGAACTGGCGCGCGAACTGGTCGGGCGCGGCGCCGACGTCAATGCGCGTTCGCCGAACGGCTCGACGCCGCTGATGATGGCGGCGCGCGAAGGGCGCGACGAGATCGCCCGCTTGCTGCTCGAAGCCGGCGCCGACACGCGGCTGAAGAGCGACTGGGGCGACACCGCGCTGACCTTCGCCATGCGCTACGAGCATTACCGGCTCGGCAAGATGATCGCCACGCCGGAGGAATTCGAGATCGCGGCGAAGGCGCCGAAGGAGAGCTTCGGCGAACCGGTGCGCTCGGCCGCCGCGCCGACGCGCATCGACGACCTCCTGCGGCGCATCCGCGAGGCCAACGCCGCCGGCGCCGAAACCAGCGAGCTGCGCAAGGAACTGCATTCGGCGATCGCCGACTTCCGCGGCGCGCCGAAGCCGCAGGCGCTGATCGGGCCGAAGGTGATCAAGCCGGCGCCGCCGCCGAAGGCGCTGATGATCACCGCCCGCCGCGCGCAGCCGCAGGGCGGCGAGCGCGTCGAGGTGGTGCCGGGCGACCGGCAGGGGACGGTGCAGGTGACGCCGGCGCAGCCGGAGGTCAGCCCCAGCCGCATCGCCGATCTTGTCCGCCGCATCCGCGTTGCCGAGGCGCAGGGCCTGCCGACGGAAGTCCTGCGCCGCGAACTCGACGAGGCGATGGCCAGGCTGAAGTAGACGGGTACGCGGCGGCGCGGCCGTCGCTTGGGTGGGAAGGGTAGGAAGGCGTGCCGGCACCATCCCGCCGGAAAGCCGGATTTCCCGTCAGACCGCGAGAGAACTGCGCCGCAACACGGCTGCCAGCGCCTGCTTGGATCCGAAGGGCTGCCCGGCGGATTCCCGGGTCAGAAGACCAGCGTCCGCCAGTCGGGGTCGAGCGTGCGTGCGATGAAGGCGGTGGCGCCGGCCTGTCCGGAAAATTCGGCGATCGTCGCCTCGCCGTCGCCGACGTATTCCCGCCAGGCCATGCTGCAGGCGAGGAAGCGGGCGCCGCCCCTGGCGGCGTCCTGCATGAATTCGTGGAGGCTGCGCCCGCCGCGCCCGGAACTGCTGCAGCCGGCCGCCTCGCCGGCGACGAGCAGGCGCACCGAGCGGCCGGCGAAATGGATTTCGACCTCGGCGTCGAGCGCCGCCGCCGCTGCCGCGTAGACGAAGGGCGCCGCCGCCAGGTCGGGGCGGTCGAGCGCGGTCGACCAGAGCAGGATGGCCAGCTTGTTCATCGCGCGTCCGTGCCTGTCCGGGTCAAAGGAAGCTGGCGTCCGGTTCGACCGCCAGCACGTGCGCGCGATAGGCGGCGGCATCGACCAGCCGCGCCCGGTCGGCGGCCCAGTCGCGTGCCCGGCCGCGTACCAGCCAGGCCGCGTACGGATCGTCGTTGATCGGCGCCGGACGTTCCTCCAGCGCCTCGTTCGCCTCGCTCAGCGTGAACGCGCACGGGGCGTGCACGGCGAGCACGGTCTTCGCGCTTTCCACCGTGCCCAGCCCGCGCCCGGCATCGACTTCGGCGCCCTTCGGCTTGGCCGTGAAGGCGATGATCTCGCCGGCAAGGAAGACGCCGAAGGCGGTGATGCCGATGGCTACCCCGTCGGCCTCCTCGCGCACCCACATGTCGTAGCGGATGTCGTAGAGCAGGCCGTCGGGAACGGCGCCGCGGAAGGGCGGACGGGGCATGCGACGGGCGGGATCAGCCGGCGATGCGGAAGGCGTCGCGCGACTGGCCTTGCGCTTCGAGCGCCGCCAGCCAGTTCGGCGTGCGGCCGCGGCCGGACCAGGTTTCGCCGTTCGGGCCGCGGTACTGCGCGGCGACGACGGTCTTCGCCTTGCCCCTGGCGGAAGCGCTGCCCTTGAAGCCGCACTCCTCGGCGGAGAGCGCGAAGTCGGCGACGAGCTTCTTCACGGTGGCGATCGCTTCGGATTTTTCCGCGCGCTGCGCCGCGGCGATCTGGCGGTCGAGTTCGGCGCGCTGGGCAAGCAGTTCCTGATAGCTGGACATGGTGTTTTCCTCGTTTTCAAAGTCGGGATTCGGGAGCGGTTTTGAATCGACCGGTAAATCGGTCGTTAATGCGCCTTTTATCGGTGCGGCGACCATAATATTTATATTTTCCGGATTGATAAAGCCCCGGGAATTGTTTTACTCATGTCCGCGAATTAATCGCCGGCCGGCGGCATGAAAATGTTTTTGCACGGAAAGCGGTGGATTTTCGGCCGCATTTTTCCGCAGGGGATTATCCGGGGTTTTTCGGGTGTATTTCCGCAGCATTTTTGCGGAATATAAAGCGCTTGTAAATCAGTCGGTTGCTGCGGATTCTTGTGGCCTGAAGGGGTGGCGGAAGAGAGTGGGAGTCGAACCCACCAGGGACCGTCTGACGGCCCCTGCCGGTTTTGAAGACCGGCCGCCCCACCGGGGAACGATCTCTTCCGTAGTGCTCAGTGTTTCCATTGCCGCGGGGTGGCTGCTTCGCGCAGTACGTGTTCGTCGCGCGGGACTTGCCCGTCCCGGTTGCCGCGGCTGTCGCGGACGCGCCGAGTGTAGCCGATGCGGTCGAAGAATTCGAGAATATGGATGGCTACCTTGCGGCCGCCGCCGATGCGATCGCGCAGGTCGCCGGCGCGCGCTGCACCGCATTGCCCGGAAAGTTCGGCGACGATGGCCGCCAGCCGCTCGACGGCGTCGTCGGTGAAATAGTGGTCGAGGGCGACCGGGTAGAGC
>JANJTW010000128.1 GCA_024710925.1 Rhodocyclaceae bacterium
TTCAGTTACCCAAGGAACCCAACCGGATGAACAGTCACAAGAATGCCAGAACAACCTATGCAGGGCGCAAGTTGCTGATTGAGCGGATCGGAGTGATAGGGCTGATGCCGGCGGCCGAGGCCGCCGGCATCAGCGTCCGGACAGCCCGGAAGTGGCTCAAGCGATTTGAGGCGCAGGGCGAAGCGGGCCTGCTGGATCGCAGCTCTCGGCCAGCCAGAACTCGCAGCACTGTCGATGCCGAACTTCGCGCCCGGATCGAGCGCTTACGTCGCAGTCGGATGCCAATGCACACCATTGCCCGCGTCGTTGGACGCAGCGTAGCAACGATCAGCCGCGTGCTGGGTGCGTTGGGACTGTCGAGTCTGAAGGCGCTGGAGCCGGCTGCACCGGTGATGCGCTACGAGCGGTCGGTCCCGGGCGAGATGCTCCACCTGGACACCAAGAAACTCGGGCGTATCGTGCGGCCCAGTCATCGGGTGACCGGCAACCGGCGGGATTCCGTCGACGGGGCTGGCTGGGAGGTTGCCCATGTTGCCATCGACGATCACTCCCGAGCCGGTTTCGTACAGATGCATGCCGACGAAAAGAAGACCTCGGCTGTCGAGTTCCTGAAAGCCGCGGTCGCTCACTATGCCGCCTTGGGCGTGCGCATTCAGCGAGTGCTGACGGATAACGGCAGCGCCTATCGTTCCCGCCTCTTTGCACGAACCTGTGAGGCCTTGGGCATCAAGCACAGCTTCACGCGCCCCTACCGACCGCAAACCAACGGCAAGGCCGAACGCTTCATTCAAACCTGTCTGCGTGAATGGGCCTACGCCAGAACCTACGCCAACAGCGCCGACCGTACTTCCTGGCTGCCTGCTTTCCTTGCCTACTACAACAGCCGGCGGCCACACGCAGCCCTCGGCTACAAGCCTCCAGCTTCTCGCCTCGGCGGGAACAACCTATTGCAACTCAACACCTAGGCCTGTTGGCCGTAGCCGGCGAACTTCTCCAGTACCGTGCGCATCTCGTCGGTGCCGAGCAGCACCGGCTGGCCCAGCTGGCAGGCGCGCCAGTATTGCTCGCACAGCGTCTCCAGCTCGACGCCGAGGTCGAGTGCGTGCCTGAGATCGCGGCCGAAGAGCAGCATGCCGTGGTTGGCGAGCAGGCAGGCCGAGCGCCCGTCCAGCGCGGCGAGCGCGGCGTCCGAGAGTTCCTGCGTACCGAAGGTGGCGTAGCCGGCGCAGCGGATCGTGTCGCCGCCGAAGCGGGCGATCATGTAGTGGAAGGGCGGAATCTCCAGTCGCAGGCAGGCCAGGCTGGTGGCGAACGGCGAGTGCGCGTGCAGCACGGCGCCGGCTTCCGGCCGCGCGGCGTAGAGGTCGCGGTGGAAGCGCCATTCGGACGAGGGCTTTCTGCGACCTTCATGGCTGCCGTCCAGCCGCATGAAGACGATGTCGGACGGCGTCAGCGTCTCGTAATCCATGCCGGTCGGCGTGATCAGGAAACCGTCGCGCTCGCGCACCGAGAGGTTGCCGGCGGTGCCCTTGTTCAGCCCGGCGGCGGCCATGCGGCGGGCGGTGGCGATCAGTTCGGCGCGAAGTTCAGCCACCGTGCTCCTCCGGATAGAGCGTGCGCAGTGCCTGGGCGGCGGCGCTGCCGCGTTCGGTGATGATGGCGGATACGAAGCGCGCCGGCGTCACGTCGAAGGCCGGGTTGGCCGCCGCCTCGTCCTTCGCCAGCTGGCGCAGCGCCGCCGGCCGGCCGTCGCTGCCGAGGCCGTGCACGATGCGCAGTTCGTCGCCTTCGCGCTCCTCGATCGGGATCGCGTCGCCGGACGGGCAGCCGAAGTCCAGCGTCGAGCGCGGCGCGGCGACGTGGAACGGCACGCCGGCCTCCTTCGCGGCGAGCGCCTTGAGGTAGGTGCCGACCTTGTTGGCGACGTCGCCGTTGGCGGCGATGCGGTCGGCGCCGACGATCACCGCGTCGACCTCGCCGCGCGCCAGCAAGAGGCCGGCGGCGTTGTCGGCGATGACGGTGTGCGGCACGCCGTGCTGCCGCAGTTCCCACGCGGTCAATAGACCCTGGTTGCGCGGCCGCGTTTCGGAAACCCAGACGCGCACGTCGATGCCGGCGTCGAACGCGGCATAGACCGGCGCCAGCGCGGTGCCGTGGTCGACGGTGGCCAGCCAGCCGGCGTTGCAGTGGGTCATGATGTCCAGCCGGCCGCGCTTCTCGGCCAGCGGCCGCAAGAGCGCAAGCCCGTGCTCGCCGATGGCGCGATTCTGCGCCACGTCCTCGTCGGCGATCGCCTCGGCCTCGCGCCAGGCGGCGGCGGTGCGCTCGTGCGTCGGCAGCGGGGCCAGGTGCGCCTGCATGCGCTTGAGCGCCCAGTGCAGGTTGACCGCCGTCGGCCGCGTGCCGCCGAGCGTGGCGACGGCGTTGGCCAGCGCCGCGTCGCCGGCGTCGCGCAGCAGGGCGAGGGCGACGCCGTAGGCGGCGGTGGCGCCGATCAGCGGCGCGCCGCGTACCTGCATGCTGCGGATGGCGTGCGCCGCATCCTCCAGCGAGGCCAGCCGCAGCACGCGGTAGGCGTGCGGCAGCGCGGTCTGGTCGATGATGTCGACGGCGGCGTGGTTGTCGACGCGCCAGATGCTGCGGGTGGGGACGTTATTGACTTTCATGCCGGCCATTTTACAGTGGCGGCTTCACCTTTCCGCACAGGTTCTCCATGCTCCCGTCGCCCGTCGCTGTCGATTCCAAGCTGCCCTGGGTCGGCACCACGATCTTCACCGTGATGTCGAAACTTGCCGCCGACTGCGGCGCGATCAACCTGTCGCAGGGCTTCCCCGACTTCCAGGCCGAGCCGGCGCTGTTCGACGCGGTGCACCGGGCGATGCTCGCCGGCCGCAACCAGTACGCGCCGATGGCCGGCATGCCGGAACTGCGCCAGGGCATCGCCGACAAGGTGGCCGCGCTGTACGGCACCCGCTACGACGTCGATGCCGAGGTCACCGTCACCGCCGGCGCGACGCAGGCGATCTACACGGCGATCGCCGCCTTCGTCCGTCCCGGCGACGAGGTCATCGTCTTCGAGCCGGTGTACGACAGCTACGTGCCGGCCATCGAGACCGTCGGCGGCCGCGCCGTCTACTCGCGGCTGACCTTTCCCGACTACCGGCCGGACTGGAACCACGTGAAGTCGCTGATCGGGCCGCGCACGCGGATGATCGTCGTGAATACGCCGAACAACCCGAGCTGCAGCCTGTTTTCCGCCGAGGACATGGCGGCGCTCGCCGAACTGACGCGCGACACCGACATCGTCGTGCTCGGCGACGAGGTCTACGAGCACATCTGCTACGAGGGCGAGCACCAGAGCCTGTGCCGGCATCCGGAGCTGGCGGCGCGCAGCATCGTCGTCTCCTCGTTCGGCAAGACCTACCACATCACCGGCTGGAAGATCGGCTACGTCGTCGGCCCGCAGGCGCTGATGACGGAATTCCGCAAGGTGCACCAGTTCAACGTGTTCACCGTGAACACGCCGGGGCAGCTCGGCATTGCCGAGTACATGCGGGACGCCTCGCGCCACCTCGGGCTGGTCGACTTCTACCGGCACAAGCGCGACTTCTTCCGCGAGCAGATGGCAGGTTCGCGCTTCGAGCTGCTGCCCTGTCGCGGCACCTACTTCCAGCTGGCGCGCTACGGCGCCATCTCGGACCAGCCCGACCGCGAGTTCGCCGAGTGGATGACGCGCGCGGTCGGCGTCGCCGTGATCCCGGTCTCGGCCTTCTACCACGACGGCCACGACGACCGCGTCGTGCGCTTCTGCTTCGCCAAGAAGGAGGAGACGCTGGCCGCAGCCGGCGAGCGGCTGCGGCGCGTCTGATGACGGTTCAGCGCGGCCGGCTGGCGGTACGCAGCAGCCCCAGCCAGCCCATCGCGGCGTAGACGAGGAGGGTCGAGCCGACCAGGCCGATGCCGTAGACGAGGCCGATCAGCAGCCAGTCGATCGGGCCGCCGGCGTCGGAGAAGCCGGAGACCGAGAACTGCGCCATCATCACCAGCGCGATGACGCCGCCGACGAGGCCGAGCAGTTCGGCGGCGACCAGGCGGCGGCTGTAGAGGCGCCGCTCGCGCGCGAGCAGCGCGACGAAGCCGGCGACGCCGGCGGCGGCGAGCAGGATCAGCAGCCACAGCTGCGGCCCGAGCATCTCCTGGAAGACGGCGAGGAGGACCAGCGGATCGAGTTCCTTCATTTTCGTTCTCCCTGTCAGCTACGCCCGCGCAGCATCGCGAGGTAGGTCGGTTTCAGCGCCATCGTCTTCATCACCCAGGTGATCCACAGCTCCTCCAGCGGCGCGATGACGCCGGGGAAGGACGGGACGAGGTTGTCCTCGTAGTCGAACTCGACCAGCATCGCCTGGCCGAGGCGGGTGATCAGCGGGCACGAGGTGTAGCCGTTGTAGGCGGCGTCCGAGGTCGTGCCGGCGATCGTCGCCACCAGATGGTCGACGGCGACCGGCACCTGCCACTTGACGCTGGCGGCGGTCTTGCCCTTCGGCACGCCGGCGACGTCGCCGATGCCGAAGACGTTGGCGAAGCGCTTGTGCCGCAGCGTTGCCTTGTCCACCTCCATCCAGCCGTCGGCGGCGAAGGCGCCCTCCTGCCAGCGCAGCGAGCTGTTGTGCACGGCGTCCGGCGCACGCATCGGCGGCACGACGTTGATGAAATCGAAGCCGATCTCCTGCGGGCCCTGCGGTGTCTTGAAGGTGGCCACCTTGCGGCCGGGGTCGATGGCCATCAGTACGTGCTCGTAGCGGGTCTTCACGCCGCGCTCGCGGAACAGCATGCGCAGCTTTTCGGAGACGATCGGCACGCTGAACAGCCCCTTGTTCTGCGCCGCGTAGATCAGCTCGGCCTTGCCGCGGTTGCCGCGTCGGCGCAGGTGGTCGTCGGTGAGGAAGGTGTATTTCAGCGGTGCGCCGGCGCATTTCATCTCGGTCGCCGGCCGGCAGAAGAGGCCGACGCCGCCGCGGTCGGCGAAAGCCGACATCTCGCGCCAGGTGGCGGCGGCGCCTTCCGGGCTGAGGTAGATGCTGCCGATGCCGTTCTTGCCGACGAGCGCGGTGTCCATGCCCTCGACCGCCGCGTAGTCGAGCTTCAGCCCGGTGGCGACGACGAGGAAATCGTAGGCGAGGCTGCGGCCGGCATCGGTGACCACCTTGTTGCCGACCGGATCGAATTCGGCGACGCCTTCCTTCAGCCACTCGACGCCGGCCGGCAGGTACTCGCCGGTGCCGGAGATGACGTAGTTCTCGGGCTTGACGCCGGCCGAGATGAGCGTGAAGCCGGGCTGGTAGAGGTGGCGCTCGCGCTTGTCGAGGATCGTGATCTTGGCGCCGTCGAGGCGGCGCGCCAGCTGCGAGGCGCAGGCGAGGCCGGCGGCGCCGGCGCCGGCGATGACGATGCGGGCGCCGGTCTTAACCGCCGGTGCCTCGGTGGCGCGGGCGGCGGGCGCCAGCGCGGTCAGCGCACCGGCGGCGCCGAGGCCGAGGAAGGTGCGCCGGTCGAGGGCGGGGTGGGTACGAGCATCCGCCGCGGGTGGACAGGTTTTTTCCATGGGTCTCCTCCTTGTCTTGTTGCGAATCGTCGCCATCGAACCCTGCGTCACGGGCGCGGGCTTCTTTTTCAATCAGTATATTAACGATTGCTAACTAACGACAAAGGATTTTTTACCCAGCGGCATGCCGGCTCGCCTCGCTATCTGCGAACGGTCGTCGTGGCGGCCGTTTCAGGCCGGCTGCCGCGTCCCGTCGCGGGGGGCGTCGTCGCGGCTTCGGGCCTTGTCGCCGTACATGGCGATGTCGGCGCGGTGCAGCAGCTCCTTGAGCGTCATGCCATCGCCGGGGTAGTGCGCGGCACCGATGCTGACGCCGACCGAGAGGTCGAGGCTGCCGACCGCGAACGGCCTGGCGATGGCGGCGCGAATCTTGCTGACGACGATGGCCAGTTCGTCGTCCCTGGCCATGTCGTCGACCAGCACGACGAATTCGTCGCCGCCCAGGCGAACCACCGCGTCCGTTTCGCGGATGTTGTCCTGCAGGCGCTTGGCGACTTCCTTCAGGATCCGGTCGCCGGTTTCGTGCCCGTGGCGGTCGTTGATCGGCTTGAAGCCGTCGAGGTCGAGCAGCAGCAGGACGATGCCGGGGTCGTGCGCCGCAGTGCGCGACAGCATGACTTCCCAGGCGCGTTCCAGCTCGTTCCGGTTGCCGAGCCCGGTGAGGGGATCGCGCCGGGTGAGGACTTCCAGCCGCCGGTTGGCCTCGTTGAGCGCCGCCGTGCGCTCGGCAACGCGCGCTTCCAGCACCGTTTCCGACCGCCGCAGCGCCTCGACCGTTTCCTCCTGCGCGGCGAGCAGCTGCTGCGCGGCGCGCTCGTTGGCGCGGCGTAGCACGGTGATGCGGTCGGCGAGCGCGAAGGAGAGGAGCAGCATCTCCAGGGCCGAGCCGATCTGGAAACCGTTGCTGGTGACGGCATTGGTCGGCACCCAGTCGAAGTTGCGCGCCGCGAGCATCAACGAACCGGCCAGCAATGCCGTCCAGGCGAGCAGGAAATAGCGGGCGCCGGCGTAGCCGCGGCGCAGGCAATGCCAGCCGCCGGCCCAGGCGAGGATGCAGAAGAAGATGCTGCCGAGCGACGTCGCCTTTTCTGCCAGCTGGTAGGACACGGCGGTCAGCGCGATCGCCCCGGCAAACCAGGCGATGAAAAAGCGCAGGCCGGCGTCGAGCAGCGGCGCGATCTCCCGGGTGGCGAGGAAGGCGCGGACGAAGCGCGCGGCGAGCAGCCCGGAAAGCGCCATGCCGGCGGGCAGCGCCGCATTTGCCCAGGCCGGCGCCGATGGCCAGACGAACTGGCCGGTGAAGCCATTGAGGGTGCCGATGCCGAGCGCCATCGCGGCGAGGAAGAGGATGTAGTCGAGATAGACCTGCTCGCGCAGCGACAGGTAGAGCAGCAGGTTATAGGCGCCGAGCGCGAGCAGGATGCCGAAGTAGAGGGCGTGGCCGGCGTAGGTCGTCTGCTGGTGGGCGAGGAATCGGTCGGCGGCGAGCAGTGCGATCGGCACGGTGAGGTTGCCTTCGGAGCGAACCCGCAGGTAGAGGGTGTTCGTTCCTGCTGCCAGTTCCAGCGGGAAGGCAGCGGCTCGCCCGGGCAGCGGCCAGGCGGCGCGGGCGGCGAGGTCGCCGGCCTGCAGCCGGCGGTAGCCGCCGCCGGCTGTGGCGACGAACAGCTGCACGTCGTCGAGCGGCGGATGGCCGATCTCCAGGTAGTGCAGCGCGGGGGCTGGCGCTGCGATGTCCAGGCGAAGCCACCAGGTCGCGTGCGAATAGCCGAGGTTGAGCGGCTGTTCCGGGGCCAGCGGCGCGAAGCGCGCCGCCGCCGGGCCGTCGGCGACATCGCCGATCTGCAGGCGGCCGTCCGTATCCTCAAGCAGCGCCACGGCCGCGAGCGTCGCTTCGTTCCGGGAAGGCGGCGCGTCGGTTGCGGCATTCGCCGCAGTGATGCCGGCGGTCAGCGTCAATGCGGCCAGCGTCAGTGCGGCAAGGCGCCGCAGCAGGTCGCGCCGGCGTCGGACGAGCGGGTGGTGTTCGGCCGCTGCGAGCAGCCGGCGAATGGCGGGCGAACCCGCTACGACAGGCGTCTTCATGCATCCCCCCTGGCTTCCCTGCGTCCGCCGGCCCGGCGCTCAGTGCTCCGTCTCTGCGGCGCCGGTGGCGGTGGCCGGCGCCGTTGCGGAGTTCAGATGCCGCCGCTCTTCGTCGCCCAGACGAGCAGCACGACGGCCAGCGCGAATGCCGCGAGGTAGAGCTTCCACGGCGTCTTGCGGTCGGCGTAGGGGTCGGTCAGCGCGCGCTCGGCGCCATCGGGCAGGCGGGCCAGCTGCGTCAGCGAGGTGCCGAAGGGCAGGTTGATCCGCGCCCGCGCGTTCACCGCCCAGCCGTTGGCGTCGAGCAGCGGCCCGAGGTTGCGGTTGCGCAGCTTGAACCAGGCCATCGCCATCGCCGGGCCGGAAATGATCAGCACCAGCCCGCCGAGGGCGAGCGGCATCTGCCACCAACGGAGACCGAGAAACCCGGTGACGACGGCGGCGATGGCCGTGCCGATGGCGCCGACGGCCAGCCCGATGGCGGCGAAGATGCCGGCGAACTTGGCGACGTCGAAGGGCGCGGGGGGCGTTGCCGGGGCCGGCGTGCCGGCCGTGACCTGCTTCCCGGCGCCGCCGATGCCGGCGGCCAGGGCCTCGTCGGCGCCCTTGCCCTTGGCGGCGGTGAATTTGTGAACCTGCTCGGCGATGAGCTTGGCGGCCTTCTTGTAGGGCGACCAGAACGCCTGCCGGATGCTGATCGGATGCTCGGCGATGCGGGTGATCGTCGCATCCCAGTCACGGCCCTCGCGGTCGTAGAAGACGCCGTTGCGGCCGACCATCAGCTGGTCGGCGTCGCCGGCGGTGAAGGCGGCGGCGATCGTCCGCTTGTCGGCGCCGCGCGTGCAGTCGCAGTAAGCGAGATAGATGCCGGAGAGGCCGGCGAGCGCGGCGTGCTTGGCCGCGTCGAGCACCGGCACGACGAGGTCGCAGCTGCGGCCGTCGAGGTAGAGCGTGCCGGCCTGGAAGACGGCCTTGCCCTGGCCGGTGTAGAAGTCGCGGAAGGAGACGAAGTTGTTGCACAGCCGGCCGAGGTCGCGGGCGTAATGGACGAGACGGTCGACGGCGGCGATGGCGTCGGCCTCGGCGGCCAGCGCCAGGTCCTGCGCGATCAATTCGGCCAGCGCCGGTCGCGGGTCGAGTGCGGCGATGGCGGCGACGCGCGCATCGCCGAGCGGCTCCAGCCGCGTCGCCGGGCGCGCCGCCTGCCAATCGGCGAAGGCGGCGAGACGGGCGACGAGCTCGCGCCATTCGGCCTCGCCGAGCGTCTCGCGGTCGCCGACGAGCGGTGTCACCGCATCGCGGCGCAGCGCCGCCAGCGCCTCCGCCCAGGCCGGGTTGGCGCCGTCGGCGAGCGGCAGCGGCCGGCCGGCCTCGATGCGCGCCAGCGGCAGCGCCGCCATGCCGTCGTCGGCCGGGTTCAGCGTACGCAGCGCGAGGGCGCGGAAGTCCTCGTCGCTGCCGTTCATCGCGGCGCCGGCGCGTGGGTCGAAGCCGGCCAGCCGGCAGCGCGCGAAGTAGTCGTCGACCTTGGCGCGGACGGCGGCGACGGCCGCGGCGGCGGCCGCCGTCGCCTCGCCGAGCGGCTGCAGCGCCGGATTTTCGGCGGGCGCGCGCAGCCAGGCGGCGAGCGCGTCGAGGTCGGCGAAGAAGGCCTCGCACTCCTCGGCGCCGATGCCGGTCTCGCCGCTGCGGTCGGGGCGGCCGCCGCAGACGGCGACGATGTCGGTGATGACCGCCTGCAGCGCGGCGTCGTCGGTCGAGCCGGGGATGACGATGCCGTCGCCGTTGAAGCGCGTCGCGGCGAAGATGCGCACGCTGTCGGCGGTGTCCTCGGCGCTGATCGCCGCCTCGTCCTTGCCGAGATTCTTCAGGATCTGCCGCGCCGAGGCGAGCAGTGCGCGGCCTTCGTCCGTACCGTCGTCGATGGCGGCGAGCGGCAGCGGGTGCACGCCGGCGGCCAGCAGGTCGCGGTCGCGCAGCAGGCCGCCGGCCCAGCGGCAGGCGGCGATGAGGTCGTTGGCGCGGACGTGGCCGTCGCCGTCGGCGTCGAGCAGCGCCAGCGTGCGCGCGTCGAATTCCAGCCCGTTCACCGGGCAGGAGAGGGCGACCCACAGCTTCTGGTCGAGCTGGTCGAGGTGCAGCAGGTCCTCGCCGCGGTCGAGGCGGACCTGGTCGAAGCCGCCGGCACGGAAGAAGCGCCAGGGATGTGCGGTCGAAGTCATTGTTTTTCTCTCCTGAAAGGGGCGGCCCGGCGCCGCCCGGTTGGGGTCAGCGTTCTTCGAAGACGGCCTGCCACAGCGCGCGCACCGCGTCGATCCGGCGCAACACGGCGGCGCGTTCGACGCGCGCCTTGCCGTTGCCGTTCAGCCGCGCCGCGTGCTGCATGCGGCGGTACTCGCGGTAGGCGTTCTGCACCGGCTCGGCCAGCCCGGCCGGGATCAGGCCGAGGCCGGCGGCGATGCCGAGCAGCGCGATGTTGCCGAGGTTCTTCGTCAGTTCGGGGTGGGCGTGCGCGTGCGCGAGGATCAGGTACTGGACGATGAATTCGACGTCGATGATGCCGCCCGGATCCTGCTTGAGGTCGAAGAAACCCTCGCTGTTCGAGGCGTGCGTGTCGAGCATGCGCCGGCGCATCGCCAGCACCTCCTCGCGCAGCTTCGCCGGCTCGCGCGGCAGCGTCAGGATCTCCTCGCGGATCGCCTCGAAGCGGGCGCCGACCGAGGCGTCGCCGGCGACGAAGCGGGCGCGGGTGAGCGCCTGGTGTTCCCAGACCCAGGCCTGCTGCAGCTGGTAGTCGCGGAAGGCGTCGACGCTGACGGCGAGCAGGCCGGCGTCGCCGTTCGGGCGCAGCCGCAGGTCGGTCTCGAAGAGCATGCCGGCCGAGGTCTGCGTCGACAGCCAGGTGTTCATGCGCTGCGCCAGACGCGTGTAGTTCTCCTGCGCGTCCGGGTGGCCGTCGTCGTAGAGGAAGACCATGTCGAGGTCGGAGGCGTAGCCGAGCTCCTTGCCGCCGAGCTTGCCGTAGCCGATCACCGCGAACTGCGGCGCCTCGCAGTGGCGCTGGCGGATCTTCGGCCAGACCAGCGCCAGCGTCTTCTGCACGATGATGTCGGCGAGCTCGGAGAGGTGGTCGGAGATGCGCTCCAGCGTCTGCAGTCCGGCGAGGTCCTGCGCCAGCACGCGGAAGAGCTGCGCGTGGTGCGCCTCGCGCAGGATGTCCATCTCGCGCTCGGCGTCGCCGGCGTGCTCGGCGAGCTGGTTGTCGAGGATCTCGCGGAAGGCCGGCCAGTCGGTGGCGACGTCGTAGAGGCGCGGATCGAGCACCTCGTCGAGCAGCACCGGGTGCCGGTTCAGGTAGTCGGCGGCCCAGCTCGAACTGCCGACCAGTTCGGCGACCTTGGCCAGCGCCTGCGGATACTGCTGCAAGAGCGCCAGATAGGCGCCGCGGCGGCTGATCGTTTCGAGAAAGGCCAGCGCGCGGGCGAAGGTCGTGTCCGGGTTCGGCGTCGCCGCCGCCGCCTGGATCAGGCGCGGGCCGACGGCGTCGATGCGCTCGCGGTTCGACGCTGGCAGCTGCTGGTAGCGGGCGGCGTTGCGGAAGCGCTCGAGCGCTTCGAGGATTTCCTGCGGCCGGGCGAAGCCGAGCTCGCCGAGCTGCTCGCCGCAGTCCTCGGCGCCGCACTGGCCGAGCCACAGGCCGGCGAGCGGATGGGTGCCGGCCTCGGGGTCGGAGAAGACCTGCTCGAAGTGGCGGGCGACGCGCGCGCGATGCTCGTCGAGCGTCGCCAGCAGCGCCGGCCAGTCGGCGAAGCCCAGGCTCGCCGCGATCTGCGCGCGGGTATCGTCGGCCGCCGGCAGCATGTGCGTCTGCGCGTCGTCGACGTACTGCAGGCGGTGCTCCAGCCGGCGCAGGAAGTCGTAGGCGGCGGCCAGCTCGGCGCGCGCCTCCTCCGGCAGCAGGCGGCGCTCGGCGAGCAGCTTCAGCACCTGCAGCGTCGGCCGCAGCTGCAGCGCCGAGTCGCGGCCGCCGCGGATCAGCTGGAAGACCTGGGCGATGAACTCGATTTCGCGGATGCCGCCGGGGCCGAGCTTGATGTGGTCGGCCATGTCCTTCCTGGCCACCTCGCGGCGGATCTGCGCGTGCAGGTCGCGCATCGCGTTGATGGCGCCGAAGTCGAGGTACTTGCGGAAGACGAAGGGGCGGGCCACCTTCTCCAGCGCGGTCTTCCAGCCCGGCTGCAGGTTGTCGCCGTCGTTCATCACGCGCGCCTTGATCCACGCGTAGCGCTCCCACTCGCGGCCCTGGGTGATGAAGTAGTTCTCCAGCGAGTCGAGCGAGCAGACCAGCGGCCCGGAATCGCCGTTCGGGCGCAGCCGCATGTCGACGCGGAAGACCTGGCCGTCGGCGGTGGCTTCGCCGAGCGCGGCGATCAGCCGCTTGCCGAGCCGCGTGAAGAAATCGTAGTTGTCGATCCGGCCGCGGCCGCTGGCGTCGCCGGCGGTCTGGCCCTCTTCCGGATAGACGAAGATGTAGTCGACATCGGACGAGACGTTCAGCTCGCGGCCGCCGAGCTTGCCCATGCCGACCACCAGCAGGCGCTGCGGCCGGCCGTCGGCATCCTGCGGTTCGCCGTACTGGGCGGCGAGCTGGCGGTGCAGCGTGTCGAGCGCGAAGTTGGTGGTGACGTCGGCGAGCGCGGTCATCGTCTCGACGACTTCGGCGAGCGGTGCGTCGCCGGCGAGGTCGCGCACGATCAGCAGCGCCATCGCGCGCTGGCGCAGGCCGCGCAGCAGTGCCTTCAGCGCCGCCTCGTCGGTGGCGTCGCCGGCGGCGAGGAAGGCCTGCATCGCCGCCGCGGCGAGCGGCGCGCCGGCGTTTGCGGCCAGCCAGGCGGCGACCGCCGGCCGCGCGGCGAGCAACTGGCGCAGGAAGCGGCTGTGGGCGAGGGCGGGTTGCCAGGCGGCGGGAAAGGGGGGTGGGGCGTCGGCGCTCATGGCGGTTTCGTTCTTCGTTCCTCGGCTGTCCGGCGGCGGCCCCGCCGGGCTGCCGAGGAACCCGGTCAGGGTGCCGCCGCAAAGCCGGTACAATTGGAGCCGTATCAATATTACTGCGCCATTCTAGTGACCCTCCCAAGCATTTGGCAAAGCCGCCGGACACGATGAGCGAGCACGACCCCGTCGATGCGCGCGCGCGCGCCCGCGCGCTGCGCCCGACGCTCTACCACCGCCTGCATGCGCTGCTGCCCTTCGTCGCCCATCCGCTGGCCCGCCGCTTCTGGCGCGTCGTCGGCTGGTCGGCGCTCGCCGGCTACTTCGCCTTCGCCGGCCTGATCCTGACGCTGCGCTACTCGGTGCTGCCGAACATCGAGCGTTACCGCGGCGACATCGAGCAACTGGCGAGCCGGGCGATCGACCTGCCGGTGCGCATCGACGGCATCGTCGCCGGCTGGGACGGACTCAAGCCCGACCTGACGCTGACCGGCGTCCGCATCGACGACGCCGGCGGGCGTCCGGCGCTCGCCTTCTCGCGCGTCGAGGCGGTGCTCGACTGGTCGTCGCTGCTGCGCCGGCAGCTTCGCCTGGCGCTGCTCGCCGTCGACGAACCGGTGCTGCACGTCCGCCGCGACGCGGCCGGCGGGCTGACCGTCGGCGGCATCCCGGTCGGCGCGGGCGATGGCGATCCCGGGGTCGCCGACTGGGTGCTGGCGCAGCGGCGCATCCGCATCAGCGGCGCGACGCTGGTCTGGGAGGACGAGGCGCGGGCGGCGCCGCCGCTGATCCTGGAGGACGTCAATCTGGCCCTCGACAACCGCGGTCGCCAGCATCGCTTCGGCCTGACGGCGCTGCCGCCGGCGGCGCTGGCGGCGCGCATCGACCTGCGCGGCCAGCTCGAGGGCGAGGGCGTCGATTCCTTCGCCGACTGGTCGGGGGCGCTGTACGCCGAGCTCGACTACGTCGACCTCGCCGGCTGGCGGCCGTGGGCGGACTATCCGGTGGCGCTGCCGCAGGGGCGCGGCGCGATGCGCGCCTGGCTGTCCGTGGCCGAGGGCCACCTGCTCGACCTGACGGCGGATCTGGCGCTCAGCGACGTCCGCCTGCGGCTGGCACGCAGCCTGCCCGAACTCCGCCTCGCCGAGCTGTCCGGCCGCCTCGGCGGCCGCCTGCGCGAGGGCGGCTTCGCCGTTTCCGGGCACAGGCTGGCGCTGGCGCTGGAGGACGGGGCGCGCCTGCCGCCGACCGATTTCAGCGCCGACTGGCAGGCGGCGGCGACCGGCGGCCAGGGCAGCGCCACCGCCAGCCGCCTCGACCTGGCGCTGCTGGCCCGGCTCGCCGCCTACCTGCCGCTCGACGCCGGCAGCCGCAAGCTGCTCGCCGACTATGCGCCGAGCGGCGAGATTTCCGACCTGCGGCTGTCCTTCGCCGGCAGCGCCGAACGCCTCGAACGCTATGCACTGCGCGCCGGCTTCGCCGGACTCGGCCTGCGCGCGCAGGGCTATTTTCCGGGGTTCGCCGGCATTTCCGGCAGCGTCGAGGCGAGCGAGCGCGGCGGCAGCGCCACCCTCCGCTCGCAGAAATCGTCGCTCGACCTGCCGAGCGTCTTCCCCGAGCCGCGGCTGGCCTTCGACAGCCTCGCCGCCGGCGTGCGCTGGCAGATCGACGGCGAGCAGGTCGAGGTCGAACTGGGCAAGGTCGAGTTCGCCGGCGAGCATGCGGCGGGCTCGGCGCGCGGCCGCTACCGCTACACCGGCCGCGGCGCCGGCGAGATCGACCTGACGGCGGAGCTGTCGCGCGCGCGCGGCGACGCCGTCTGGCGCTACATGCCGCACGTCGTCGACGTCGAGGCGCGCGACTGGCTGCGCCGCGGCATCGTCGCCGGCACCGCCAGCGACGCGAAGCTGACGCTGCAGGGCGATCTCGACCGCTTCCCCTTCCTCGACGGTTCCGGCACCTTCCTCGTCACCGCCCGGGCGCATGACGTGACCATCGACTACGCGCCCGGCTGGCCGAAGCTGGAACACGTCTACGGCGACCTGCGCTTCGCCGGCGCCGGCATGCACGTCGAGGCGCAGCGCGGCGCCCTTTTCGGTACGCGCATCAGCGCCACCGTCGCCGAGATTCCCGATTTCGATGCCGACACGCCGCAACTGCGCGTGCGCGGCCGCGTCGACGGGGCCACCGCCGACTTTTTCCGCTTCATCGCCGAGAGCCCGGTGGCCGAGGCGATCGACCACGCCACTTCGGACATGCGTGCGCAGGGGCAGGGGCACCTCGACCTGGCGCTCGACATCCCGTTGGCGAAGGCCGAGGAGACGCGGGTGAAAGGCGACTTCCGCTTCATCGACAACCAGGTCACGGTCGAGCCGCTGCTGCCGCCGCTGACCGGCGTGAACGGCAACCTGCAGTTCACCGACGGCTCGATCACCGTCCGCGACATCAACGGCCTGTTCCTCGGCGGGCCGGTCAAGGTGCGCGCCGAAACCGCCGGCGACGGCCGCGTCGACGTCGTCGCCGGTGGCCGGCTGTCGGTGGCGCAGGCGCGCAGCGCGTACGCGCTGCCGATCTTCGACCACCTCGCCGGCGGCGCCGAATGGCGGGCCGACATCCGGGTCCGCCGCGGCACCGCCGATATCGTGGTTGCGTCCGACCTCGTCGGCCTGTCGTCGAGTTTGCCGGCGACCCTCGCCAAGAGCGCGGCCGAGAGCTTGCCGGTGCGCTTCGAAAAGGGGAGCGCGGAGCCGGCGGTCGATCGTATCCGCCTGTCCGTGGGCAAGGTTCTTGCCGGGGAACTGCTGCGGCGCAAGGAAGCCGAGGGGCGCTGGCGGCTGCTGCGCGGCACGCTGGCGCTGGGGGCGCCGCCGCTGCTGCCGGAGCGGGGCATTTCGCTGCTGCTGGTGGCGCCGGAGTTCGCCGTCGATTTCTGGAAGGCGGCCTTCACCCCGCCCGCGGCCCGCGCGGGCGATGGCAACGGGTTCGCCGAATTCGCGCCGGATCGGGTCGAATTGCGCACCGGGCGGCTCGATGCCTTCGGTCGCCAGTTCCACGACGTTCGCCTGCTCGCCAGCGCGGCCGGCCAGCGCTGGCAGGCGACGCTGGCTTCGCGCGAGGCAAACGGCGAACTGCAGTTCGATGCCGCCGGGCGCGGTGCGCTGCGTGCCCGGCTGCGCAACTTCGCCGCCGAGCCGGCGTCGGCCGACGAGGCGCGGACGCGCGACACGGGGCCGACGCCGGACGAACTGCCGGCGCTCGACGTCGTCGCCGACAGCTTCTCGGTCGGCAGCAAGAAGCTCGGCCGGCTCGAACTGCAGGCGCGCAACGAGGCGGCGAACTGGCGCATCGAAAAGCTGTCCATCAGCAATCCGGACGGCCGGCTCGACGGCAGCGGCGTCTGGCGCATGCAGGCTCCGCAGCGTTTCGACCTCGATTTCGCGTTGAACGCCGAGGATGCCGGCGGCCTGCTCGAACGCCTCGGTTTCGCCGGCACGCTCAAGCGCGGTTCGGCGGAGTTGGCCGGGCGCGTCAGTTGGGCCGGCCTGCCGATCCGCATCGACTATCCCTCGCTCAGCGGCGAGTTGCGCGTCGAGGCCGCGCGCGGGCAGTTCGCCAAGATCGACCCCGGCGCCGCCGGCAAGCTGCTCGGCCTGATCAGCCTGCAGTCGCTACCGCGGCGGATCACGCTCGATTTCCGCGACGTCTTCTCGGAGGGGTTCGCCTTCGATTCGATTACCGGCAAGATGGACGTGAAGGGCGGCGTCATGCGCACCGAGCGCCTGCAGATCGACGGCCCGTCGGCACGCGTGCTGATGCGCGGCGAGGTCGACCTGCAGCACGAGACGCAGAAGCTGGTGGTCAACGTTCAGCCGGAACTGGGCGGTACGGCGGCGCTCGGCGTGGCGCTGGTCAACCCGGTCGCCGGCGCAGCGGCGCTGCTGGCGCACAAGGTGCTGCAGAATCCGCTGAACCAGATGTTTTCGTTCGACTATTCCGTGACCGGAACGTGGGACGACCCGAAGGTGGACAAGCTGTCGACGCAGCGGCTGGAGCCGCAGACCGCGGGCGACGGGCAATGAGGCGAGGAACGACGACGTGACAGGAAGCGCAGGACGAGGGATGCCGCGCGTGGCGGCGGTGCAGATGGTGTCGACGCCGCGCGTCGCCGAGAACCTGGAAACCGCCGGCCGGCTGGTCGCCGACGCCGTCGCGCAGGGCGCGACGCTGGTGGCGCTGCCCGAATACTTCCCGATCATGGGCCTGAGCGACGGCGACAAGGTCGCCGTACGCGAGGACGACGGCCGCGGCCCGATCCAGGACTGGCTGGCGGCGACCGCCGAACGCCACGGCATCTGGCTGGTCGGCGGCTCGATCCCGCTGGTCGCCGCCGATCCGGCGAAGGTGATGAATTCCTGCGTCGCCTACGGCCCGGACGGTAGGCGCGTCGCACGCTACGACAAGATCCACCTGTTCGGCTTCGAGAAAGGCGCCGAGCGCTACGACGAGAGCGCGACGATAGCGGCCGGCCGCACGCCGGTCGCCTTCGACACGCCGTTCGCCCGCGTCGGCCTGTCGATCTGCTATGACCTGCGCGTCCCCGAGCTCTACCGCCAGCTCGGCGAGCCCGACCTGATCGTCGTGCCGGCGGCCTTCACCGAGACCACCGGCCGCGCGCACTGGGAAATCCTGCTGCGCGCGCGCGCCATCGAGAACCAGTGCTACGTGCTGGCCATCGGCCAGGGCGGTCGCCACGAGAACGGCCGCGAGACGCACGGTAACAGCCTGCTGGTCGACCCCTGGGGAAGCATCGTCGACCGCAAGCTGAAGGGGCCGGGCGTCGTCATCGGCGACTTCGACCGCGACTTCATCGCGGAAACCCGCGCCAGCCTGCCGGCGCTACGCCACCGCATCTTCAAGTAACCGGAACGATCATGACCGCGACCCTCCTTTCCGCCAGCGACGCCCCCCTCCGCCACGCCGAGCAGCTGCTGCTCGCGCCGTACGGGCTGGGCAACCGCGACCTTTCCGCCGTCTTCGGCACGATCTTCCGCCACGGCGTCGACTACGCCGACCTCTACTTCCAGTACAGCCGTTCAGAGGCCTGGAGCCTGGAGGAGGGCATCGTCAAGTCGGGCAGCTTCTCGATCGACGAAGGCGTCGGCGTGCGCGCCTGTTCGGGCGAGAAGACCGCCTTCGCCTATTCCGACGACATCAGCGCGACGGCGCTCGACGACGCTGCCAGGGCGGTGCGCGCCATTGCCAGCGCCGGCCAGTCGCGGCTGGTGCCGGTACTGCTGCGCCGCGGCGGCCACGCGCTCTACCGCGGCGACGACCCGCTTGCGTCGCTGCCGGCGGCGGCCAAGGTGGCGCTGCTGGAACGCCTGGAAAGCTTCGCCCGCGCGCTCGACCCGCGCGTGCAGCAGGTCATGGCGCATCTCGCCGGCGAGTACGAGGTCATCCTCGTCGCCGGCAGCGACGGCCGGCTGGCCGCCGACACGCGGCCGCTGGTGCGCGTCTCGATCACCGTCATCGTCGAGCAGAACGGCAAGCGCGAGCAGGGCTCGGCCGGCGGCGGCGGCCGCTTCGACTACGGCTACTTCGACGACGAGGTGCTGCAGCGCTATGCCAAGGAGGCGGTGCACCAGGCGGTGACCAACCTCGACGCGCGCCCGGCACCGGCCGGCACGATGACCGTCGTGCTCGGCTCCGGCTGGCCCGGCATCCTGCTGCACGAGGCGGTCGGCCACGGGCTGGAGGGCGACTTCAACCGCAAGGGCAGCTCGGCCTTCTCCGGCCGCATCGGCACGCGCGTCGCGGCGAAGGGCGTCACCGTCGTCGACGACGGCACCATCCCCGACCGCCGCGGCTCGCTGAACATCGACGACGAGGGCAACCCGACGCAACGGACGGTGCTGATCGAGGACGGCATCCTCAAGGGCTACATGCAGGACAGCCTG